>NZ_JBEYWV010000008.1:0-246536 GCF_040644575.1 Streptomyces sp. NPDC046939 | reverse complement strand
ACGGGGTATCAACATATCTGGCGTTGACTTTTGGCACGCTGTTGAGTTCTCAAGGAACGGACGCTTCCTTTGTACTCACCCGAGAGACTCTCTCGCGGCTTTCCTCCGGGCGCTTCCCTTCGGTCTTGCTGTCTTGCGTTTCCAACCTTACCAGATCCGTTTTCCGTTCCGTTTCCGGTGCGGAATTCATTTCCGGTGGCCGTTGGAGGGCCTTTGCCTTTCGGCGCTTCCACTACGTTAACCGATTCCCGCCGCAACTCATAATTGAGTTCCGCGGGTTCGAATTCTGACGTGCGAGCACGCAGAATAGTCCCCGTTGAAGGAGAGCGTAGGTAGTGGTTTGGCCGCATCCGGTGATCGGCTGAACGCCATGCCCGGGTCACGCGGCTCGGACTACCTTACGGATCGCGCAAGGGGGCGTCAAGCTCGGCGGCGGCGCGGGGTGTGTGCCCGGTAGGGGCTCACCGTCGGGTCGTCGGCGATCCAGAAGCGCCAGGGGTGGACTCCGCCGTCGCCGGCGACTCCGGTGCGCGGACCGTTGCGTACCTGGTCAGCGGGGACCGGCGTGCCGTGCAGGACCTCGACCGGTGATGCGCCGGGGGCGCAGGCGTCCGTGCCGTCGAGGTCGCGGCCGACCGAGAGGGCGGTGGCCAGGCGCGCCGGACCTTTGGCCAGTTCTCTGTCGTTCCGGGCCGAGAGTCGACGCTTCCTGGCGGACTCGGCACCCTCGATGATCTCGCCGGCGCGCAGCAGGACCCCGCTCGCGATGCCCTCGGGGCCGCACACGAGGTTCATGCAGTGCCACATGCCGTAGGTGAAGTAGACGTACACGTGTCCGGGCGGGCCGAACATCACCTTGTTGCGTGCGGTCTGCCCTCGGTAGGCGTGGGAGCCGGGGTCGTTGGCACCGTCGTAGGCCTCGACCTCGGTGAGGCGGAGTGCGACGGGGCCGTCCGCGGTGTGGTGCACCAGGATGCGTCCAAGGAGGTCGGGGGCGACGTCCAGGACGGGCCGGTCGAAGAACGAGCGGGTCAGGGGCGTACGGTCAGGGGCCGCGATCATGCCGTCCGAGGGTAACGGAACGGCTGGGCGCGGCACGCGCGGAACCGGGGGCCCGTGTACCGCGTTCGTAGTCAGCAGAACTGGCGGGTCACGACTGGTGGGCGCTGGTTCTGGTCGCCGGCGGGGGCTGTCGTCGCTGGTTCACGGTCAATCAAGGTGCACGGTTCACTTGCGGAGGAGATCGAGTCATGGGCTTCAAGCGACTGCTGGCGAGTCTGGGTGCGGGCGGGGCGTCCGTCGAGACGGTGCTGACCGAGGCCAATGTCGTGCCCGGCGGTGTGGTGCAGGGTGAGGTCCGGATCCAGGGCGGCTCCGTGGACCAGGAGATCGAGGGGCTGTCCGTCGGGCTCCAGGCGCGCGTCGAGGTCGAGGGCGGTGAGCAAGAGGTCAAGCAGGACATCGAGTTCACCAAGGTGCGGCTCGGCGGCGCGTTCTCCCTCCAGGCGAACGCGGTGCATGCGGTGCCCTTCGGGCTTGAGATTCCCTGGGAGACGCCGGTCACGACGATCGACGGGCAGCAGCTGCGTGGGATGAACCTCGGGGTGACGACCGAGCTGGAGATCGCGCGGGCCGTGGACTCCGGTGACCTGGACCCGATCAATGTGCACCCGCTGCCGTCGCAGCAGGCGATCCTGGACGCGTTCATCCGGCTCGGGTTCCGCTTCAAGAGCGCGGACATGGAGCGCGGGCACATCCGGGGCACGCGGCAGAAGCTGCCGTTCTACCAGGAGATCGAGTTCTTCCCGCCGCAGCAGTACCGGGGGCTGAACCAGGTGGAGCTGAGCTTCGTGGCCGACGACCGGGAGATGGACGTCGTCCTGGAGATGGACAAGAAGGCCGGTCTGTTCAGCGAGGGCAGCGACACGTTCCGTTCGTTCGTCGTCGGGCACCACGACTTCCAGGGCACGGACTGGTCGGCGTATCTGCACCAGTGGCTGTCGGAGGTCGGCAGCCGGAAGAACTGGTTCTAGGGTTTCCCTGTCCGATTCCGTAGCACCCGGGACTCAGGGAGTCCTCCGACTCCGCAGAGACCGTGAACCTCAGGAGGTGTCTTCGTGACCGAGCAGCCCGAGCGGGCGCCGCTGCCGCACGCCTTTCATCCGCAGGTGCCGTCGTTCACCGTGGTGAGCGACGACTTCGAGCCGGGTGGGGTGCTCGACGACGCGCAGGTGTACGCGGCCGGGAACACTTCGCCGCATCTGCGGTGGGAGGGCTTCCCGGCGGAGACCAAGAGCTTCGCCGTCTCGTGCTTCGACCCGGACGCGCCGACGGGCAGCGGGTTCTGGCACTGGTCCGTGTTCGACATCCCGGCCTCGGTGACCGAGCTGCCGACGGGTGCGGGCAGCGGCAAGTTCGAGGGTCTGCCCGAGGGCGCGATCCAGGTGCGCAACGACTACGGGACCAAGGAGTTCGGGGGCGCCGCGCCGCCGGCCGGGGACCCCGCGCACCGCTATGTCTTCACCGTGTACGCGGTGGACCAGGAGAAGCTCGGGATCGACTCGGACGCCTCGCCCGCCGCCGTCGGGTTCAATCTGCGGTTCCACACGCTGGCGCGCGCCCAGGTCGTCGCGGAGTACGCGGCTCCGGCGGAGTAGCCGGATTCACTGAACGTTTGCCCGCCTCCAGTCATGAAAGTGACCGGAGGTGGGCATTTTTTTATTGCGTTGTCCATCTCGGCGCGCGCGGCCAGAGTTGACGCACGGACGCCGAGGGGTGATCCGCTGCGTACGGGAGGTGGGCAGGGTGCGGGACACATTGGTGCTGAACGCGAGCTTCGAGCCGCTCTCGACGGTGACGCTGAACCGAGCCGTCGTGCTGGTGCTTCAGGACAAGGCCGTCGTCGAGCAGGCCCACCCCGAGCTGCGGATGCGCGGAGCCGCCCTGGACATGCCCGTGCCGCGCGTGATCAGGCTCTGCAGGTATGTACGGGTGCCGTTCCGAAGACGTGCGCCGTGGTCGAGGCGGGGTGTGCTCGTGCGGGATCAGCACCGGTGCGCGTACTGCGGGCGGCGGGCGACGACGGTGGACCATGTGGTGCCGCGGTCGCAGGGTGGTCAGGACACGTGGCTGAACACGGTGGCGTCCTGCGCCGAGGACAATCACCGCAAGGCCGACCGGACGCCGGAGCAGGCGGGGATGCCGCTGCTCATACAGCCGTTCGAGCCGACGCCCGCGGACGCGATGCTGGCGTCGCTCGCGACGGCCGACCGGGCGGCTCTGCCGGAGTGGCTGGGCGAGCAGATGGCGGCCGCGTAGGCCGCCCCCGCCCGCGTACGCCCTTCTAGTCGATCGGCGGCTGTTCCCGGCGCTCCTTCCCCGTCGCCGACGGGGTGGGGGCGCCGCCGCCCATGGGGCCGAAGTTGCCCATGGCGCCGCTGAGGCCCTTGAGGGCGTCGCCGATCTCGCTGGGGACGATCCAGAGCTTGTTGGCGTCGCCCTCGGCGATCTTCGGGAGCATCTGGAGGTACTGGTAGGAGAGCAGCTTCTGGTCCGGGTCTCCGGCGTGGATCGCCTCGAAGACCGTACGGACGGCCTGGGCCTCGCCCTCGGCCTTCAGGGCCGCGGCCTTGGCCTCACCCTCGGCGCGCAGGATCGCGGACTGCTTCTCACCTTCGGCGGTGAGGATCTGGGACTGGCGGATGCCTTCCGCGGTGAGGATCGCGGCGCGCTTGTCACGGTCGGCGCGCATCTGCTTCTCCATCGAGTCCTGGATGGAGGTGGGCGGCTCGATCGCCTTGAGCTCGACGCGGTTGACGCGGATGCCCCACTTGCCGGTGGCCTCGTCGAGGACGCCGCGCAGGGCCGCGTTGATCTCCTCGCGGGAGGTCAGGGTCCGCTCCAGGTCCATGCCACCGATGATGTTGCGCAGGGTGGTGACGGTGAGCTGCTCGATGGCTTGAATGTAGCTGGCGACCTCATAGGTCGCGGCCCTCGCGTCGGTCACCTGGTAGTAGATGACGGTGTCGATGTTGACGACGAGGTTGTCCTGCGTGATCACCGGCTGCGGCGGGAACGGCACGACCTGTTCGCGCAGGTCGATGCGGTTGCGGATGGAGTCGATGAAGGGGACGACAATGTTCAGGCCCGCGTTGAGCGTGCGGGTGTAGCGGCCGAAGCGTTCGACGATGGCCGCGCTCGCCTGCGGAATGACCTGGATGGTCTTGATCAGGGCGATGAAGACCAACACCACCAGAATGATCAGGACGATGATGATCGCTGACATCGCGTCTCCTGTGCCCTTCGTGCCGTTGTCCCCCGGCGCAGCCCGCCGGAAGGATCATGGGTTGCTGCTGGTCGAGTCTGTCAGAACCACCCATGTGGCGGGGGCAGTTCAGGCCACCCGGGGTTCAGATGACGATGGCGGTGGCTCCCTCGATGTCGACCACGTCGACCTGGTGGCCCGGTTCGTAGGCCGCGTCGCCGTCGAGGGTGCGGGCCGACCAGATCTCGCCGCCGAGCTTGATCCGTCCGCCGCTCGCGTCGACGCGCTCGACGACGACGGCCTGTCTGCCCTTCAGCGCGTCGATGTTGGTGGCCAGGACCGGCTTCTGTGAGCGCTGGCGTACGGCTATGGGGCGTACGACGGCGATCAGCGCGCAGGAGACGACGGCGAAGACCAGGACCTGGAGGACCGGGCCGCCGCCGAGACCGGCGGTCGCGGCGCCCGCGCAGGCGCCGACGGACAGCATGCCCAACTCGGGCATGGCGGTGATGACGAGCGGAATTCCGAGGGCGGCCGCGCCGATCAGCCACCACACCCATGCGTCGATGTCTGCCACCTGGTCATGGTAGGTCCGCGGACGGTCCCCCCGACAGGGGACGACCGGTCCGCGGAGACGCGTGGGGCGGGCTCAGCCGAGCGGGAGGCCGGTGGCGGTCCAGCGGTCGCCGCGCTGCTCGACGACGAGCGGGAGGCCGAAGCAGTGCGAGAGGTTGCGGGAGGTGAGCTCCAGCTCGAGGGGGCCCGCGGTGAGGACCTTGCCCTGACGGATCATCAGGACGTGGGTGAAGCCCGGGGCGATCTCCTCGACATGGTGCGTGACCATGATCATCGAGGGGGCGATCGGGTCGCGGGCGAGGCGGCCGAGGCGCCGGACGAGGTCCTCGCGGCCGCCGAGGTCGAGCCCGGCGGCGGGCTCGTCGAGGAGGAGCAGCTCGGGGTCGGTCATCAGGGCGCGGGCGATCAGGGTGCGCTTGCGCTCGCCCTCGGAGAGGGTGCCGAACTTGCGGTCCAGGTACTCGCTCATGCCGAGGCGGTCGAGGAAGGCGCGAGCGCGCTGCTCGTCGATGTCCTCGTAGGACTCCTGCCAGCCCGCGGTCATGCCGTACGCGGCCGTGAGCACCGTCTGCAGGACGGTCTGGCGCTTGGGCAGCTTGTCGGCGAGGCCGATGCCGGCGATGCCGATGCGCGGGCGCAGGTCGAAGACGTCGGTGCCGGGCCTGCCCAGGGTCTCGCCGAGGATGGTGGCGGTGCCGCTGCTCGGGAAGAGGTAGCTCGAGGCGATGTTCAGGAGGGTGGTCTTGCCCGCGCCGTTGGGTCCGAGGATGACCCAGCGCTCGCCCTCCTTCACCGACCAGGAGACCTGGTCCACCAGAGCCCGGCCCTCGCGGACCACGGATACGTCCTCCAGCTCCAGTACATCGCTCATGAGCGCGTTGTCTCCCATTGCAGTCTCGGCCGTCTCGCGTGCGTCCGTAGAGGTTCGGCTTGTTCGGCACTGGACGCAGCCCCCGGGTAAAACCTACGCCACTGCCCGGGCGGCCTTTTCCCTCGGTGGGGGTTTTGGCGCCGTCCGGTGTTCTCTCCGTGCTTTCTCCGGGCTTCTATCGTGGGGCGCATGCTCACAGAACCACGCTCCGGACGCCTCGCGGCATGGGGAAATGCCCTTTTGGCCGGTTTTATTGCTCCTGATGACGCGGTCCTCGCGATCGTCGGCGACGACGCGGTCCATCGCGTCGAGGGGATTCCCGGGGAGCCCGGGCCCGTCGGTCTCTCTCTCGCGCTCGGCCGG
Source organism: Streptomyces sp. NPDC046939 (assembly GCF_040644575.1). Lineage (NCBI taxonomy): Bacteria > Bacillati > Actinomycetota > Actinomycetes > Kitasatosporales > Streptomycetaceae > Streptomyces > Streptomyces sp. NPDC046939. Next base: position 240,462 of record NZ_JBEYWV010000008.1, on the reverse strand, counting down.
CTGCGGGCGCTCGGCGTGAGCGGCCTGCGGGTCGCGCTGCCCGCGCCGGGGCATCCGCTGGGGCTGAGCGGGCCGCCGGAGTTCAACGCGCGGGCCGTCGCCGCCGAGGAGGCCGTCGTCTGCTTCGGCGCGGCGCTCGGGCTCGTCCCCGAGGTGGACGAGGCCGGGCCCGAGGGCGATGTCCATGTCCAGGTGATGTGGCACTGCCTGCCGGTGCGGGAGGCCCCGCCCGCCGATGTGCCGTCGCTGGGCGAGGCCGAGCGCGAGCTGGCGGAGGCCCTCCGGGAGGCGACGGAGGTGCTGACGCGGCTCGACGTGGCGGGCTCCGGGCCGGTCGCGGAGGCGGCGATCGAGGCGTACCGGGCGCGCGCCGAGCGGGGCCGGGAGGTGCTGGCCCCCGGCTATCCCCCACGGGCCGTACGCGTCCTGGAGCTGGCGCAGCGGGTCGGGCTGCTGGTGGAGACGGCGTACGAGAGCGGTCACGGCGGTGCGGTGAGCGCCTCGGAGATGTCGGCTCGCGCGGTGGCGCTGCGGCCGGTGGAGCGCACGGCGCGGCGGGCGCAGGTGGCGGCGTACAACGCGTTCGTGGAGGAGCGGAACCGGGGCTGAGCGGCAGGGCGTGTGCCGGTACCGGCGCCCGGCCCCCCGTCATACGGGCCGGGAACGCTTTCGGCCTCCCGGGGTGCGCCCGGGAGGCCGATCGTCGTGAGGGAGCTGTGTGGGGATCAGCTGTTGTAGCCGTCGTTGCCGAAGACCGGGTTCAGCACGCCGATGACGTTCACGCTGTTGCCCGTGGCGTTGACGGGGACGTGGACCGGGGCCTGCACCTGGTTGCCCGAGCCGACGCCCGGCGAGTGCACGGCGGCACCGTGCACGTGCGCGTCGGCGGAGGCGAGGCCGGCACCGGCGGCGACCAGGCCACCGGCGACGAGGGTGACGGCCGCGGCCTTCTTCAGGTTCTTCACTTCGTGCTCCTCTTTGCGATCGCCGCGGCCAGCCGCCGCGGCACGCACTGGAGAACGCGCCCCGGCCCGCGGGGATACGCCGAACGGGGGACACATACACGACAGTATGAATCTCCCATCAGGCGGGAACCGGTCCCGGCTCACCGCAGTAGTGCGCCGTCCGGGCAGGGAGCGTGTCAGCCCGCGGCCCCGTGCCGTACGGCCCACAGCGCCGCCTGCGTGCGGTCGGCGAGGTCGAGCTTCATCAGGATGTTCGAGACGTGCGTCTTCACCGTCTTCTCGGAGAGGACGAGGGCGCGGGCGATCTCCCGGTTGGACCGGCCGTCGGCAATCAGGCCAAGGACCTCGCGCTCCCGCTCGGTGAGCGAGCCTCCTCTGCCCTGTCCGCCGTTCGCCTCCTCCTGGGAGAGCAGCGCGCCCGCCACCTCCGGCTGAAGCAGGATGTGGCCCGCGTGGACGGAGCGGATGGCTCCGGCGAGCGCGTCCGGGTCGACGTCCTTGTAGACGTAGCCCGCGGCTCCGGCGCGCAGGGCCGGGACCACGGTGCGCTGCTCGGTGAAGCTGGTGACGATGAGCACGCGCGCGGGGTTGCCCAGTTCGCGGAGCTTGCGCAGCGCGTCGACGCCGTCCATGCCGGGCATCTTGACGTCCATGAGGACGACGTCGGGGCGCAGCTCCTCGGCGCGGGCGACGCCCTCGGACCCGTCCCCGGCCTCGCCGACGACCTCGATGTCGTCCTGGACCTCCAGGAAGGTGCGCAGGCCGCGGCGGACGACCTGATGGTCGTCGACCAGGAGCACCTTGATGCGGTCAGCCACCGGGGACCTCCATGTCGATCGTGGTGCCCTTGCCGGGCTCGGATTCCACTGTGAGCCGGCCGCCGACGCCTCCGGCCCGGTCGCGCATGGAGACCAGGCCGAGGTGGCGGCCCGCGCGGCGGACGGCCTTCGGGTCGAAGCCCGAGCCGTCGTCGGTGACGCGGAGCGCGGCGCCGGTGCCCCGCTTGTCGAGGGTGACGTGCACGTGGTTGGCGCCGGAGTGGCGCAGCGCGTTGTGCAGCGCCTCCTGGGCGACGCGCAGCACGGCCTCCTCCTGTGCGGCGGGGAGGGCTCTGATGCCGCCGGTCTCGAAGGTGACGTGGGCCGTGTGGGCGCGGTCGAGAACCTGGATCTGCGTGCGGAGGGTGGCGACGAGGCCGTCCTCGTCGAGTGCGGCGGGGCGCAGCTCGACGACGGCCGCGCGCAGCTCCTCGGTGGCCTCGGCGGCGAGCTCGACGACGTGCTGGAGTTCGCCCTTGGCGCGCGCGGGGTCGCGGTCCACGAGCTTGGCGGCGGCCTGGGCGGTCAGACGCAGCGAGAAGAGCTTCTGGCTGACGGCGTCGTGCAGTTCGTGGGCGAGGCGGGAGCGCTCCTCGGCGATGGTGAGCTCGCGGCTGCGCTCGTAGAGCCGGGCGTTGGTGAGGGCGATCGCGGCGTGCTGGGCGAGGATGCGGAGCAGTTCCTCGTCGTCCTGGGTGAAGCCGCAGCCGCCTTGCGGCTTGGGGCACCGCTTGTTGGCGAGGAAGAGGGCGCCGATCGTCTCGTCGCCGTCCTTGACGGGCAGGCCGAGGAAGTCGGACATGTCGGGGTGGGTGGCGGGCCAGCCCTCGAAGCGGGGGTCCTGGCGGACGTCGGCGAGCCGCTCCGTCCTCGCCTCGCGGAGCATCGCGGCGAGGATGCCGTGCTGGCGCGGGAGCGGGCCGATGGCCTTCCACTGCTCGTCGCTGACGCCGTCGACGACGAACTGGGCGAAGCCGCCGTGGTCGTCGGGGACGCCCAGGGCCGCGTACTCGGCGTCGAGCAGTTCGCGCGCCGAGGCGACGATCGTCTTGAGGACGTCGCGCACCTCCAGGTGCCTGCTCATGGCCAGCAGCGCGGCGCTCACCGCGGCCAGTCCCGTCCGTGGGGCGTGACTCATGATCTCACCGTACCGGTGGGGTGTGACAGTCCGTATCCGTCTTGTGGCGGCGGGCGCGTAGGGCGATGGGCGTAGGCCGAAGGGCCCTGTGCCGTCGCGACCCGCGTACGAGGCGTGGGGCGTCCGTGCCTTCCTACGTTGAGGACAGCCGGCCCGCACGGCGTCGGCACGACATGGGGACGGTTGGCATGGCAGTAGCGATCATCACGGGGGCGTCGCGGGGGTTCGGGCGGGCGCTGGCGACGGCGCTCGCCGGGCGCGGCTGGGACCTCGTCCTGGACGCCCGGTCGGCGGGGCCGCTGGAGGAGGTCGCCGCCGCGCTGCGCGAGAAGGGCGGGGCGGTGACGGCCCTCGCGGGGAGCGTGGCGGACGGCAAGCACCGCGCGGAGCTGATCGGGGCGGCCTGGGACCTGGGCGGGCTCGATCTGCTGGTGAACAACGCGGGCGTGCTCGGGGCCGCCCCGCTGGTGCCGCTGGAGCAGCACCCGCTCAACGACTTCCGGACGGCTCTGGAGGTCAATGTGGTGGCGCCGCTGGGTCTGCTCCAGGAGGCGTTGCCCTTGTTGCGGGAGGCGCCCGCCGGGGCGGTGATCAATCTGAGTTCGGACGCGGCGTCGGAGGCGTACCGCACCTGGGGCGGTTACGGGGCGACGAAGGCGGCGCTCGACCAGGTGTCGGCGGTGCTCGCGGTGGAGGAGCCGGATCTGCGGGTGTGGGCGGTGGACCCGGGCGGGATGCGGACGGACATGCTCGCCGCCGCCGAGCCGGACGAGGATCTGAGCGGGGTGCCACGCCCGGAGGACGTGGTGCCCGCCTTCCTGGGCCTGCTCGACCGGTGGCCCGCGAGCGGCCGGTACACAGCGCCGTCGCTGCTGGAGCTTCGATGACGCTCGCGCTGCGGATCCCCGGGGACCGGTCGGCGCGGGTCCCGGCCGAGCAGCGGGGGCCCGGCCGGGACAGGTCCTCGGTGCGGCTCCTGGTGTCGCGCGGCACGGAGGTGGTCCACCGCCGCTTCGCCGAGCTGCCGGGCGAGCTGCGGGCCGGGGACGTGCTCGTGGTGAACACCTCCCCCACGCTGGCGGCCGCGGTGGACGGACGGCTCGGGCACGCGCGCGTGGTCGTGCATTTCTCGACCCGGGGCGATGACGGGCGCTGGGCGGTGGAGCTGCGCGATCCGGACGGGCGGGGCACCACGCGCCCGCGCGCGGGTGGACCCGCGGGGGCGGTGGTGTCGCTGCCCGACGGGCTGGCACTCGTCTATGAGGAGCCGGTCGCGGCCGGTTCGGGGCGGCTGTGGTGGGGGCGGGTGTCCGGGGACGTACCGGCGCTGCTGCGGCGCCGCGGGCGGGCGATCCGGTACGCGTACACGGAGCGGGACCAGCCGCTGTCCGCCTATCAGACCGTGTTCGCGCTGCCGTACGCGGACGGGGCGGGCAGCGCGGAGATGCCGAGCGCGGCGCGGCCGTTCACGGCGCGGATGGTGGCGCGCCTGGTGAGCCGGGGGGTGCAGTTCGCGCCGGTGACGCTGCACACGGGGGTGGCGTCGGCGGAGGCGCACGAGCCGCCGTACCCGGAGCGGTTCGAGGTGTCGGACGCGTCGGCACGGCTGATCAACGCGGCGCGGGCGGGCGGGGGCCGGGTCGTCGCCGTGGGGACGACCGCCGTGCGGGCCGTCGAGTCGGCGGCGGGTGCGGACGGAGCGGTGCGGGCGGCGGGCGGCTGGACCGGCCTGGTCGTGGAGCCGCGGCGCGGGGTGCGGGTGGTGGACGGGCTGCTGACCGGCCTGCACGAGCCGGAGGCGTCGCACCTGCTGATGCTGGAGGCGGTCGCGGGGCGGGCCGCGGTGGGCCGTGCGTACGAGGAGGCGGTGCGGGAGCTCTACCTCTGGCACGAGTTCGGCGACGTGCACCTCATCCTTCCGGAGGAGAAGGCTCACGCTGTGAGTTGCAGTGGCAACTAGGGGTGAGATCGGCCGTGCGGTGATGTGACGCCGCGCATAGGGCGCGCATCACCTACGAAGGGCCGTAGTGGGCGAGGACGGGCGCTGTTTGACGAGGCGGGGCGGGGGCTGAGGGTCGTCGGTCGACTTTCGGCCCCCTTCGGCGTGCCCGGGTCCCACTAGGCGGCTTCGTACGTCACACCTTTGCCACAGATTTTTGCGCCCGCTAACAATGGCCTCCGTCGCTCAACGCCGACCGGTTCTACCCACGGCGTCCGTGTCCGAAACACAAGCCCGTCCGGTTCGGTCGGCGAGCGGCTCCCGTCCCCCGAGAGGTCTCCGTCCCCCCATGCGCAAGTACACCTTCCCCGGCCATGGTCAGTTCTCCCGGACCCACAAGGTCTCGATGGCCGGCGTCGCCGCTCTCGGCGCGGCCGCTCTCGCCGTGACCCTCGTGCCGGGCCAGGACACGCAGGCACAGGCGTCCGAGACGGTCTCCGCCGCTCCCGTCGCGTTCACGACGAACGCCGGCGCCCAGCAGATCAGGGACGTGCAGGCCAGCGTCACCAACCAGCAGGCCACCGCGTCGGAGAAGGCCAAGGACATCGCCGCGAAGCTGAAGGCGCGGCAGGTGGCCGAGGCCAAGGCGAAGGCGGATGCCGCGGCCAAGGTGAAGGCGGCGGCCCAGGCCAAGGCCGACGCGCAGGCCAAGGCGAAGGCCGAGGCCGACGCCAAGGCGCAGCGTGCGCGCGAGGCCAAGGAGGCCGCGTCCCGCGCCGCCGCCCGCAAGCCGGTCTACGCGAACAACCTGGACGGCTGGATCCGGCAGTCCCTGGACATCATGCGGGCCAAGGGCATTCCCGGCTCCTACGACGGGCTCTACCGCAACATCATGCGCGAGTCCACGGGCAACCCGAACGCCATCAACGGCTGGGACATCAACGCCCAGAACGGCACGCCGTCGATCGGTCTGCTCCAGGTCATCCAGCCGACGTTCGACGCGTACCACGTCGAGGGCACCTCGACGAACATCTACGACCCGGTCGCCAACATCACGGCCGCCGCGAACTACGCGGCCGACGTCTACGGCTCGATCGACAACGTGAACAGCGCGTACTGACGCTCACCGCCGGGCCCTCCGGGGCCGGTACACGCCGAACCCCCATGCCAGTGAAGGGCGGCACCCCGACGAGGGTGCCGCCCTTCACTGGTTCACCTCGGTGTCGTTACTTGCGCATGACCTCGGGCTCGTGGCGGCGCAGCAGGCGGGCGACCGCGAAGCCGCAGGCCACGCCGAGCAGAAGCAGGATCGTGAGGTTGATGCCCCACTGGCTGACCGAGTGCTCCCACAGCGGGTCGAGGTCGTTCGGCTTCTTCGGGTCCCACGGCGGCATCAGGTGCGAGAGGTCGAGCGTGGCACCGGCCGCGCCGACCGCCCAGCGGGACGGCATCAGCCAGGCGAACTGCTCCAGGCCGATCGAACCGTAGATCTGGAAGAGGACGCCGGTGAAGACGACCTGGACGATCGCGAACATGACCAGCAGCGGCATCGTCTTCTCGCTGGTCTTCACCAGCGAGGAGATGACCAGGCCGAACATCATCGACGTGAAGCCGAGCGCGATGATCGAGACGCACAGCTCCGCCGCCGGGGGCATGAGCAGGCCCTCCTTGGGCAGCTCGCGCGGGGCGAAGCCGATGGCGCAGATGATGACGCCCTGGATGGCTGTGATGACGCCGAGGACGATGACCTTGGACATCAGGTAGGCCGAGCGGGACAGGCCGGTGGCGCGCTCCCGCTCGTAGATGACGCGCTCCTTGATCAGCTCGCGGACCGAGTTGGCCGCGGCCGAGAAGCACATGCCGACCGCGATGATCAGCATGATCGTGCCCGCGTCGCCGTTGAACTTGGCGGGCGGCTTCGGCGGCGCCAGTCCGAAATCGGCCGGAATGACGACGGAGACCACGCCCAGGACCGCGGGCAGGATCACCATCAGGCCCATGAAGCCCTTGTCGGAGGCGATCACCGAGATGTAGCGGCGCATCAGCGTGATGAGCTGGGCGCCCCACGGCTGCGGCTTGGGCGGCTTGATGGCGGCGGGCGGTGGCATCTGCACCGACTGCGCGGCCACGGCGTCGATGTCGGCCGCGTACATCTGGTAGTGCTGCGAGCCCTTCCAGCGGCCCGCCCAGTCGTAGTCGCGGTAGTTCTCGAACGCGGAGAAGACATCGGCCCAGGTCTCGTAGCCGAAGAAGTTGAGGGCCTCCTCGGGCGGGCCGAAGTACGCCACCGCGCCGCCGGGCGCCATGACGAGCAGCTTGTCGCAGATCGCCAGCTCGGCCACGGAGTGGGTGACGACCAGGACCGTACGGCCGTCGTCGGCGAGGCCGCGCAGGAGCTGCATGACGTCGCGGTCCATGCCCGGGTCGAGGCCGGAGGTCGGCTCGTCGAGGAATATCAGCGACGGCTTGGTCAGCAGCTCCAGGGCGACGGAGACGCGCTTGCGCTGGCCACCGGAGAGGGAGGTGACCTTCTTCTCCTTGTGGATGTCCAGCTTCAGCTCGCGCAGCACCTCGTCGATGCGCTGCTGGCGCTCCTGCTCGCTGGTGTCCGCGGGGAAGCGGAGCTTGGCGGCGTACTTGAGCGCCTTCTTGACGGTCAGCTCCTTGTGCAGGATGTCGTCCTGCGGGACCAGACCGATGCGCTGGCGCAACTCGGCGAACTGCTTGTACAGGTTCCGGTTGTCGTAGAGGACGTCGCCCTCATTGGCCGGGCGGTAGCCCGTGAGCGCCTTCAGGAGCGTCGACTTGCCGGAGCCCGACGGGCCGATGACGGCGATCAGCGACTTCTCGGGGACACCGAAGGAGACGTCCTTGAGGATCTGCTTGCCGCCGTCGACGGTGACCGTCAGGTGCCGCGCGGAGAAGGAGACCTCACCGGTGTCGACGAACTCTTCCAGGCGGTCGCCGACGAGGCGGAACGTGGAGTGGCCGACGCCGACGATGTCGTTCGGGCCGAGCAGCGCCGTGCCGCCCTTGGCGATCGGCTGGCCGTTGACGTACGTGCCGTTGTGCGAGCCGAGGTCGCGGATCTCGAAGCGGCCGTCGGGCGTCGCGTGGAACTCCGCGTGCAGGCGCGAGACCTGGAGGTCGGAGACGACCAGCTCGTTCTCCAGGGCGCGGCCGATGCGCATGACACGGCCGAGCGCGAGCTGGTGGAACGTGGTCGGGCTGCGGTCGCCGTAGACCGGCGGGGCCCCCGCGACACCGCCCGGTCCCTGCGGTCCTTGCTGACTCGGCACCTTCTGCACGGGCGGCTGCTGTTGCTGGGGCTGCTGCCATGCCTGCTGCTGCGGCTGGGGCGCCTGCTGCTGCCAGCCCGGCGCGCCGCCCTGCGGGTGCTGCTGCGGCGGCTGCTGGGTCAGGCCCGCGGCCTGCTGCTGCGCCTGGTGCGGGGTGGCGACGGCGGCGGCCTGCGCGCTGCCCCGCACGTCCACCCGCGGGCCGTCGGTCGCGTTGCCCAGATGGACCGACGAGCCGGGGCCGAGCTCCGTCTGATGGACGCGCCGGCCCTGCACATAGGTGCCGTTGGTGGAGCCGTGGTCCTGGATCACCCAGCTCCGGCCGCCCCAGCTGATCGTGGCGTGGCGCCAGGAGACCCTGGCGTCGTCGAGCACGACGTCTCCCCCCGGATCACGCCCGAGGGTGTACGACCTGGACGGATCGAGCGTCCACGTCCTGCCATTTGATTCCAGTACGAGTTCAGGCACTCCATGCCCCACTGAGTTGTCCCCCGAAGTTGTGCCCCGTCATGGGGAGTCTAGGGATGTCGAACATCGTGAGGAACTATTTCAGGAACGGCCCCGTGACCGAAAGTCGGGCCTTGCGTCGGAGCCTGTGAAGACTCTCGGACGTCCCGTGGTGCCCGCGCCGTTGACGTGACAGATGCGGCCCGGGAGGGTGGGAGGTGCCCGCAACTCCCTACGGATCATGCTGATCATGCGCAAAGGGGGCGTCCGGGGCGAGGCCGTACGGATCGGGGGGTCCTGATGGTGACCGGCCACGACACGCAGCGGCGCGGCGGCATCCCCGTCGGCGAGGTGCTGCTCTCCGCCGTAGCGGCGGTGAGCTGGGCTTTCATCGGGATGGCGGGGGTCGCGGCGCTCGGTCTGCACCTTCTCGACGCCGACTCGGCGGGCTCGCTCGGCCCGATGACGGCCGCGGTCGTGGCGCTCGGCGTCGGCGGGCGCGTGACGCCGTCCGGTGACGTGTCGGCGTTCGGCCTGGACAGTGCGCAGGCGAGCACCGCGATCGATGTCGCGCCACTGGGCGTGGGGCTCGTGGGCGCGCTCCTGTTGAGCTGGTTCTTCCTACGGGGCTTGCGCGGGCGGGGAGTTGAGGTGTCGGCCGGGGAGCTGCTCGCGCGCGCGGGAGCGGTGCTCGGGCTGTTCGTGGCGCTGCTCGGCGGGCTCGTGTGGGCGGGTCACGACATCATCACGATTGACGGTTCCAAGCTCGGGGTGAACGACATTCCGGGCGCGGGCGGGCTGCCCGGCGACATCAAGGACAAGCTGCCCGGCGGTGTCGGCGGGCTGCTGCCCGACCGGCTCAACGACCTGGTGCACGCGGAGGCCTCCGTCGGGTTCACGGTGCGGGCCGGGGCGACGCTGCTCGGCGGGGCTGCGTTCGTGGCCGGGGTGCTGCTGATCGCGTTGCTCGCGTCGCGGCGCACTCCCCTGCCGCGCGCCCTCGCGCCGGTGCACAGGGTGGTGCGGCCCGCCGTCTCGGCGCTCGTCACGGTGCTGCTCGTAGCGGTCCTCGCGGGGCTCGCCGCGGCGCTGTACGCGATGATCGGCGACGACCATCCGCGCCGGATCGCGGGCGCGGCGCTGCTCGGCGCGCCCAACGGGGTGTGGCTCGGGGTACCGATCGGCTTGTTCGTGCCCTGGGACGGCAAGGCGACGGGGGCGCTGTCACGGCTGCTCCCCGACCCGCTCGACGACCTGCTCCGGGCCGACTCCGACCGGTCCGTGACGCTCGGCCGCCTCGCCGAACTGGACGGCCGCGTATGGCTGTTGGCCGTCGCGATGGCCCTGATGATGCTGTTCGCCGGGGTCCTGACGGCGGCGCGCACGCCCTTCGTACGGGGGAAGGGGCCGGGCCTGCCCGGTTTCGCGGGGGCCTGTGCGGCGCGCCTCGGCGTCGTGACGGCGCTGGCCCTCCCCCTCCTGGTCTGGCTGACGGACGTCTCGGCGAACGCGTCGCTGACGGTCCTTGGCTTCGACGCGTTCGGCGCGGGCATCGAGCTGCACGGGCGGGTGGGGATGGCGCTGCTCCTGGGAGCGGCGTGGGGCGCGGGCGCGGGGGCGCTCGGCGCGGTCCTCGCGTACGCCTCCGGCGCGGCGGGGAGCCGCGCGGCGCCGCTGGCGGCTCTCTCCGCGCGGGGCGTGCCCGGGGCCCCGGCCCACGCCGCGGCTCCGGCCTCGGCGGGCCCGTACCGGGAGAGCCGCCCGTACCGCCCGTCGAACCCGGACACGAACCCCTATCTGCGACCGTACGGGGACCCGGCACCGCCGACCGAGAACGCCTGGGGCGAGGGCTCCGGGTGGGGGCCGGGCGCCGACCCGGCTCAGGGGGACGACATGACCGGCGCCCCCACCGTCGCGGGCCCGATCCGGCCCGAGCCGTCGCCCCGGCGCCCCCGCAACGGCGGCGACACGGGGTTGCCGCCACCCCCGCCGCCCGCGCCTCCGCCTCCCCCGGCCCCCGGCCGGACCAGGGACGGCCGCCCACGCCGGGGCGACAGGGACGATCGCTGAGTCCCGGGCGGGCCGAGGCGGCTGTCCGGTGGCTGGACCGGGGCCGCGATGCGTACACGCGCCCGATAACGTAAGAGCATCATGAGCGCCTCGCAGCCCACGCATCCCGCTGATGCCCCGCACGTCGAGCCTGACGCGTACGCGCCGGCCGACGTCCCGACCCTCCTGGTCAAGATATTCGGCAAGGACCGGCCCGGTATCACCGCCGGGCTCTTCGACACGCTCGCCGCCTACTCCGTCGACGTCGTCGACATCGAGCAGGTCGTCACGCGGGGCCGCATCGTCCTGTGCGCCCTGGTGACCGAGCCCCCGGCCGGTCTCGAGGGCGACCTGCGGGCCACCATCCACAGCTGGGCGGAGTCCATGCGGATGCAGGCCGAGATCATCTCCGGGATCGGTGACAACCGGCCGCGCGGCGTGGGCCGCTCCCTGGTCACCGTCCTCGGCCACCCGCTGACCGCCGAGTCGACCGCCGCGATCGCCGCGACCATCACGAAGACCGGCGGCAACATCGACCGCATCTTCCGGCTCGCCAAGTACCCGGTGACGGCCGTGGAGTTCGCCGTGTCCGGCACCGGGACGGAGGAGCTGCGCACCGCGCTCGCCATAGAGGCCACGCGGCAGAGCCTGGACGTGGCCGTCGTCGCCTCGGGCCTGCACCGGCGCGCGCAGCGGCTCGTCGTGATGGACGTCGACTCGACGCTCATCCAGGACGAGGTGATCGAGCTGTTCGCGGCGCACGCGGGCTGCGAGGAGGAGGTCGCCGGGGTGACGGCGGCGGCGATGCGCGGCGAGCTGGACTTCGAGCAGTCGCTGCACGCGCGCGTGGCGCTGCTTGCGGGGCTGGACGCGTCGGTGGTGGACAAGGTGCGCAGCGAGGTGCGGCTCACGCCGGGCGCCCGCACCCTGATCCGTACGCTGAAGCGCCTGGGCTACCAGGTGGGTGTCGTCTCGGGCGGTTTCACCCAGGTCACCGACGATCTGCGGGAGCGGCTCGGCCTCGACTTCGCGCAGGCCAACACGTTGGAGATCGTCGACGGCAAGCTGACCGGCAAGGTCACCGGGGAGATCGTGGACCGCGCGGGCAAGGCGCGGCTGCTGCGCCGGTTCGCGGCGGAGGCGGGCGTCCCGCTCGCCCAGACCGTGGCGATCGGTGACGGCGCGAACGACCTGGACATGCTGAACGCGGCCGGTCTCGGTGTCGCCTTCAACGCCAAGCCGATGGTCCGCGCGGCGGCCCACACCGCGGTGAACGTGCCGTTCCTGGACACGGTCCTGTACCTGCTCGGCATCACGCGCGAGGAGGTCGAGGCGGCCGACGCCCAGGAGGGGGCGGGAAGCGTCCTCTGACCCATGCCGGAGGGCCCGGCGCCGGTGATCACCGGTGCCGGGCCCTTGCGCGTGGCAGGCGTGCCCGCGTCGTCTCAGTCCTTCGGCGACCAGTAGTCGACCAGCTTCGCCGCGCCCCGCTCCAGGGACTTCCACGGCCCGGTGAAGGTCAGCACGGCGCACCCGGCGGTCGAGAAGCCGGAGCGGCTCAGGCGCTGGGCGGCATCCTGGTCGGCCTCGCCCGCGAGCACCTCGGCGAGGCCCTGCATGCCGGGGTTGTGGCCGATCATGACCGCGTTCGTCACGTCGTCCGGTACCTCGTTGAGCACGGCGATCAGCTCGCCGGGGGACGCCTCGTAGATGCGCTCCTCGTAGACGGTCCTGGGGCGCTCCGGCAGTTCGGAGACGGCGAGTTTCCAGGTCTCACGGGTGCGGGTGGCGGTCGAGCAGAGAGCCAGGTCGAGGGGGATGCCGGAGTCGGCGAGCCTGCGGCCGGCGACCGGGGCGTCCTTGCGCCCCCGCTCGGCGAGCGGCCGCTCGTGATCGGGCACCTCGGGCCAGTCCGCCTTGGCGTGCCGGAAAAGGACGATCCTGCGGGGTTCTGCGACGCTCATACGTCCCAGCTTCGCATGAAACCGGGCACGAGGCGCAGGGAGTTGGCGGTCCGGACCGCCGGCCGGGACCGCTCTAGCCGAGCACCAGTTCCTTGAGGCGTTGCAGGAGGTGGCCGAGGGTCGGGTCGCCCGCCGCGGCGTGGGCGTCGGCGGGGTTGAGGATCAGCAGCAGGAGCGCCACGAAGGCGACGGCCGGCAGCGCGATCGCCCACCAGGGCAGCCGGATGTCGACGCCGCCCGTGGCTGCCGGGTGGGTCCGGGGGTGCGTGGGGGCCGACATGGATTCCTCCGTGGTCCGCGGGTCCGTGGTCCTCGTCCGTGCGCCGACGCTGTCGGCGACACTTCGAACCTACGGACTCGGCGGCCCCGGCCCCATCCGGTGATCCACCCACTTGACCCTGACACTGTCCCCCTAGGGGATGGTGGTGTTATCCCCACCACCGGCCGCCGGGCGGCCGGGCGCGGGTGTCAGGGCGAGGCGATGGTGGCGATGATGGCCACGACGACGGTGACGGCGAGCATCGCGCCGAGCACCAGCAGGAGCTTCTTCTGGCCGTTCTGGGGGTTCGGCTCGAGCACAGGCGACATGCGGCAAGTGTCGCACCTGTCCCCGCGCGTCAGGACGCCGGGGCCGTCCCCGGCGCGGCGGCCTCGTCCTCGACGGTGCGGTCGCGGCCCGCGAGGACGCCGACGACGATCTGCGGCACCATCAGCGCGGCCATGAGCGCGATCGGCACGCCCCAGCCGCCGCTGCTCTGGTAGAGGACGCCGACGAGCAGCGGCCCGGGGATGGAGATCAGGTAGCCGGTGGACTGGGCGAAGGCGGAGAGCTTGGCGACGCCCGCGCCGGTGCGGGCCCGCATCCCGACCATGGTCAGGGCGAGCGGGAAGGCGCAGTTGGAGACGCCGAGCAGGATCGCCCAGGCCCAGGCGCCGGAGGCGGGCGCGAAGTACAGGCCCGCGTATCCGGCGAGGCCGCAGACGCCGAGGACGATCACGATGGGGCCCTGCCTCGGCAGCCGGGCGGCGACGCGCGGGATGACGAAGGCGAGCGGGATGCCCATGGACATGGTGACGGCGAGGAGGACGCCCGCGGTGGAGGCGGAGACCCCGGCGTCGCGGAAGATCTGCGCCATCCAGCCCATGGTGATGTACGCGGCCGTGGCCTGGAGCCCGAAGAAGACGGCGAGCGCCCACGCGGTGCGGCTGCGGGTGATGCGCAGTCCGTCGCCCTGGCCGGCCGCGGTGGAGCGCGTCGGTTCGGCGGGGCCCGCGCTCCTGGCCCGGGCGAGCGGGGCCCAGGGCAGGACGGCGGCGACGCCGAGGGCGGCCCAGACGGCGAGGCCGGACTGCCAGTTGCCGCCGAGCGCGTCGGTGACGGGCACGGTCGCGGCGGCGGCCAGCGACGTGCCCATGGCGAGGGCCATCGAGTACAGGCCGGTCATGGAGCCGACGCGGTCGGGGAACCAGCGCTTGACGATGACCGGCATCAGCACGTTGCTGACCGCGATGCCCATGAGCGCGAGGGCGCTGGCGGCGAGGAAGCCGGCGGTGTTCCCCGCGTAGGGGCGGACGATCAGGCCGGTGGCGATGGCGGCCATGCCCGCGCAGACGACCGCGCTCGCGCCGAACCGCCGGGCGAGGCGCGGCGCCATCACGCCGAAGACGGCGAAGCACAGGGGCGGTACGGAGGTGAGCAGCCCGGCGACGCTGCCGCTCATGCCGAGCCCGTCGCGGACCTCTTCGAGGAGGGCGCCGAGGCTGGTGATGGCGGGGCGCAGGTTCAGGGCGGCGAGGACGATGCCGACGGTGACCAGGCGTACGGCCCACGCGCGCGGGGCGCCGTTCTTCTCCTCCGTCGCGGCGGACGCGGCGGAGCTGGTTATCGCGGTCTCGGTGGTCGCCTGCGGCGACATCGTCGGGGTCGGGGTTTCCTCACTGGCCATGACACCCATCTTAGAATCATGGGATGATTGGCTGTCCAGTCGACAACCGGCGACGACAAGGGATGAAACGCCGATGCCACTGACCTCCCCGCGCCGCTCGGCCCTCTCCGAGCAGGTCATCACCGCCCTGCGCGCCCAGATCTCGTCGGGCGAGTGGCCGGTGGGCTCCCGCATCCCGACCGAGCCGGAGCTGGTCGAGCAGTTGGGTGTGGCCAGGAACACGGTGCGGGAGGCGGTCCGCGCCCTCGCACACAACGGCCTGCTCGACATCCGGCAGGGCTCGGGCACGTACGTCGTGGCCACCAGTGAGCTGGCCGGGGTGATGCAGCGGCGGTTCGCGGACGCCGATCCGCGCCACATCGCCGAGCTGCGCTCCACGCTGGAGTCGAGCGCGGCGCGGCTCGCGGCCGAGCGGCGCACCGAGCGCGACCTGAAGCAGCTCGACGCCCTCCACGTACGCCGTGAGGAGGCGTGGGCGGCGGGGGACGCGGAGGCGTTCGTGGCGGCGGACGCGACGTTCCACCTGGCCGTCGTCGCCGCGTCGCACAACGACGTGATGACGGCAATGTACGCGGACTTGGGCGAGGTGCTGCGGGACTGGCTGCGCGAGGACGTGGGCGAGCGGCTGACCGCCGAGAACCACATGGACCACGCGCGTCTGGTCGACGCGATCCGGGCGGGGGACGCGGAGACGGCGGGCGCGGAGGCGGCGTCCTATCCGTTCCTGTGCCGTCCGGGCAGGCTGGACCCGCCGTCCCCCGGCCGAGCGGGCTGAGGCGCCTGGTCGGCCCTCTCGTGGCTGACCCACGCCCTGCGCACGCTCTTCCAGCAGCGCCCGCTCATGCGGACGGTCTCGGCCGGGTCCACATCGGCGGGGGCCGTGTCGGTGTCGATGTCCCACCAGGGGTCGCACTCGATGTGCAGGGCCACCCGGTCGACCCCCGGGTACGGGTTGTGGCAGTCGGCGGTGGCGCGCGTGCCGTGGACGACAATGCGGCAGCCCGCGCCGAACCGTTCGGGTTCCTTCGCCGCCACGCGCGCGTGGCGGTGGGCGGCGGGGTGGGACGCCGCGTCGCAGGGCAGCGCGGCCAGCAGGGCCGCGGCCGCGAGGGCGGGGGCTATGCGAGAGGGCAGGCGCACGAAGAGGGACCTCCTCGCACCAGGGTGCGGGGAGGTCCCTCTCCCCCGCCCGGCCGGTGGGCCGAACGGGGGACGCCGTGTTGCGGGGCGGGTGTCAGGCGCCGATGGCGTGCAGGCCGCCGTCCACGTGGATGATCTCGCCCGTCGTCTTCGGGAACCAGTCGGAGAGCAGCGCGACGATGCCGCGGCCGGCCGGCTCCGGGTCCTCCAGCTTCCACTCCAGCGGGGAGCGGCTGTCCCACACCGAGGCCAGCTCGCTGAAGCCGGGGATCGACTTCGCGGCCATGGAGCCGATCGGGCCCGCCGAGATCAGGTTGCAGCGGATGTTCTGCTTGCCGAGGTCGCGCGCCATGTAGCGGCTGGTGGCCTCCAGGGCGGCCTTGGCCGGGCCCATCCAGTCGTACTGCGGCCAGGCGAACTGCGCGTCGAAGGTGAGGCCGACGACGGAGCCGCCCTCTGTCATCAGCGGCAGCAGCGCCATGGTCAGCGACTTCAGGGAGAAGGCGGAGACGTGCATGGCGGTGGCCACGGACTCGAACGGCGTGTTCAGGAAGTTGCCGCCGAGCGCGTCCTGCGGGGCGAAGCCGATGGAGTGCACGACGCCGTCGAGGCGGTCGCCGAGGTGCTCGCGGACCTGGCTCTCAAGCCGGGCGAGGTGCTCGTCGTTGGAGACGTCGAGCTCCAGGACCTTGACCTTGTCGGGCTCGGGAAGCTTCTTGGCGATGCGCTCGGTGAGCGTCGGCCGGGGCCAGGCGGTGAGGATGATCTCCGCGCCCTGCTCCTGCGCCAGCTTCGCGGTGTGGAAGGCGATGGAGGACTCCATCAGCACACCCGTGATGAGGATCTTCTTGCCCTCGAGGATGCCTGTCGTGTTCGTCATCGTGCTCAGTGACCCATTCCCAGTCCGCCGTCAACGGGAATGACGGCACCAGTGATGTACGAAGCGTCGTCAGAGGCGAGGAAGCGCACCGCGGCGGCGACCTCCCCGACCTGCGCGTACCGGCCGAGCGGCACCTGCGACACGATGTTCGCGCGCTGCTCGTCGGTGAGCGCCTGCGTCATGTCGGTGTCGACGAAGCCGGGCGCGACGACGTTGAAGGTGATGTTGCGCGAGCCCAGCTCACGGGCGAGGGAGCGCGCGAAGCCGACAAGGCCCGCCTTGGACGCGGCGTAGTTCGCCTGTCCCGCCGAACCGAGGAGACCGACGACCGAGGAGATCAGCACGACGCGGCCCTTCTTGGCGCGCAGCATGCCGCGGTTGGCGCGCTTGACGACCCGGAAGGTGCCGGTGAGGTTGGTGTCGAGGACGGACGTGAAGTCCTCCTCGGACATGCGCATGAGGAGCTGGTCCTTGGTGACGCCGGCGTTGGCGACGAGGACCTCGACGTTGCCGTGCTTCTCCTCGATCTCCTTGTAGGCCTGCTCCACCTGCTCCGTGTCCGTGATGTCGCACTTGACGGCCAGCGCGCCGGCGTCGGTGAGCTCCTTGGGGGGCTCGCCGGAACGGTAGGTGAACGCGACCTTGTCGCCCTGCTCCAGGAAACTGCGGGCGATGGCGAGGCCGATGCCCCGGTTGCCTCCGGTGACGAGAACCGAGCGGCTCAACGGATCACCCTTTCGATCGGCGGTCAGGTACCCGTCGAAACTATCCCGGCCCGGTACCGGGCGCCGAATCCGGGGGTGACAGGGCGATGCGGTGGGAACTGTGGGATCCCCACAGTTCCCACCCCGTTCGCGTACGACATGGTTCACTCACACGAACCGTGCCATGACCGAAGGGGGAGGCCGCCCATGGCCCATGACATCGATCCGTCGTTCACCGCGCTGCCGCTGCGCGCGCTGGCCGACGCCGCGCTGGCCCGCGCCCGCGCCCTCGGCGCCGACCACGCCGACTTCCGTCTGGAGCGCGTCCGCAACGGCGCGGTCCGGCTGCGGGACGCCCGGCCCGCCGGATCGTCGGACACCACCGACCTCGGGTACGCGGTGCGCGTGGTGCACGGCGGGACCTGGGGGTTCGCGGCGGGCGTCGACCTGACGATGGACGCGGCCGCGAAGGTGGCGTCGCAGGCCGTCGCGATGGCCAAGCTGAGCGCGCAGGTGATCGCGGCCGCCGGGTCCGACGAGCGCGTGGAGCTGGCGGACGAGCCGGTGCACGCCGACAGGACCTGGGTCTCCTCCTACGAGATCGACCCGTTCTCCGTGCCGGAGGAGGAGCGCGCCGGGCTGCTCGCGGACTGGAGCGCGCGGCTGCTCGCGGCCGACGGGGTCAGCCACGTCGACGCGTCCCTCCTGGTCGTGCACGAGAACAAGTTCTACGCGGACACGGCCGGGACCACGACGACCCAGCAGCGCGTCCGGCTGCACCCCTCGCTCAACGCGGTCGCCGTGGACGAGTCGAGCGGCGAGTTCGACTCGATGCGTACCCTCGCGCCGCCCGTCGGGCGCGGCTGGGAGTACCTGACCGGGACCGGCTGGGACTGGGAGCGGGAGCTGGCACAGATCCCGGAGCTGCTCGCCGAGAAGATGCGGGCGCCGAGCGTGCGCGCGGGCTCGTACGACCTGGTCGTGGACCCGTCCAATCTGTGGCTGACGATCCACGAGTCCATCGGGCACGCCACCGAGCTGGACCGCGCCCTCGGCTACGAGGCGGCCTACGCGGGCACCTCCTTCGCCACCTTCGACCAGCTCGGCAAGCTCAAGTACGGCTCCGAGCTGATGAACGTCACCGGTGACCGCACCGCCGAGCACGGCCTCGCCACCATCGGCTACGACGACGAGGGCGTGGCCGGACAGTCCTGGGACCTGGTGAAGGACGGCACGCTCGTCGGCTACCAGCTCGACCGGCGGATCGCCAAGCTGACCGGGTTCGAGCGCTCCAACGGCTGCGCGTACGCCGACTCCCCCGGCCACGTCCCCGTGCAGCGCATGGCCAACGTCTCGCTGCAACCCGACCCGGGCGGGCTCTCCACCGACGACCTGATCGCCGGTGTCGACCACGGGCTCTATCTCGTCGGGGACCGCTCGTGGTCCATCGACATGCAGCGCTACAACTTCCAGTTCACTCAACAGAGGGCATACGCAATCCGGAACGGCCGTCTTTGCGGTCAGGTCCGGGACGTTGCCTATCAGGGAACAACCCCCGACTTCTGGGGCTCCCTCGTCGCGGTTGGCGGACCCCAAACCTACGTCCTAGGAGGGGCCTTCAACTGCGGAAAGGCACAACCGGGGCAAGTTGCTGCGGTGTCTCACGGCTGCCCCACAGCCGTCTTTCGGAGTGTGAACGTCCTCAACACTTCAGGCGAGTCAGGCCGCTAGTGGCGGGGTGCCCTGCGGCGCCCGAAGTCTGCACGAGGTCGACACGTCGTCACAACGAACGGCTAGGCGACCTCATCCCAGTCCTCAACATCGCTCTCGGAGGGCACCAGGAACGGAGAGGCGATCTTGCCTTTGAAGGGGGCCAGGTTGAGCCCAAGACGGTTCTCCATCGTCTGAGCCCCCCGCTCCATCGCCCGCCGCACAAGGTGCCCGTAGACCAGCTCCGTCGTGCGCGTGGTCCGGTGTCCCACCCAAGCAGCCACCTCGAACAACGGGATGCCTTGGTGGATGGCCTGAGACACGAAGAAGTGCCGGAAGGACTTGGGTGTGAACTGCGGTGTCCCGGCCGCCGCAGCGGCCTCCTTGAACTGACTGAGCAGCCACTCATACGACGGGTGCTTGTCGTTGCGCCGAGGAGACTCGAAGAACCAGCCTTGATCGCCCCAAGTGTCGAACATGTCCACGTGGTCGTTGAAGATTTCCACGATGGACTCAGCGACCGGCGTACGCCGAGCTTCACCGCTGCTGCGATGCTTGGTTCCGCGCTTGACGCCCCGCCGGAACCCAGAGATTTCCTGGCAGCCGTATGCCGACACCTGATGGTTAACCAGGAGGGTTCCGCCCTCCCAATCCATCGACTCATCCGACATGGCCAGGGCCTCCCCGGGGCGCAGGCCACACCCGCCCATGCCCCAGAAGGCTGCGCGAAGGAGCTTCGGTGCTTCAGCAACGATGCCGAGAACTTCCGCCGTGGTCGGGATATCGGCGTCAGATACCGGTGTGTAGGCCGTCTCTCGGCTCTTCTTACGCGGGTTGGCCTTCCTGCACGGATTTCTGCCGATCACCTCAGTATCAACGGCAAAGTTGAACACCGAGCTGAGGACATTGCGGCGGGTCTGGATGCCGTACTGCGAGTAGCCCCGCTCCTTTTGGTCCGCCTCCCATTTGTTGATCATGTCCGGCGTGATACTGCCAATGGTCCTGCTACCAAAGGCAGGGCCATAGTGGTTCCGAAACACACTGCGATAGTTGGCAATGGTCGACTCCTCCAGGGTCCCCGCAGTCACCCACTCGTCCCACACGGACTCGAAGGTTCGCTGACCGTGCTTGGGGTTGATGTAAACGCCCAAGTCCTTGTCCCGCTCGACCTTTACAGCGAAGGCTTCTGCATCCTCAAGCTTCTTGAAAGAGACCTGCCGAGGCTTACCACTACGCCCGCCAGGCTCGCGGTAGCTGACTCGGTACGGCTTGTGGGGGCATCTCGGCTTCTCTCGACGAGGACACGAACAGTCCTCCTTCTTGATCGTCGCCACGCTTGTCGATCCCCTCCATGTCGATGGATTACTTGCTCCCTGGGTACGCTACTCGCGCTCCGAGTTGGCGTCAATCCACTGTTCCAGGGCGCGAGTTCGGAAGCGCACGTGCTTGCCGACCCGGACAATGGGGATGCCCCACCTCCTGTACGAGTCCATCAACGTCCTCTTGCTGACCCCCAGGACCTCTGCCGCCTGAGCTGGCGTGAGGAGGACATTGCTTCCGCCCTTCACCTCATCCCCTCACAAAGCCAGTTGCGGCCCTAAACCAGTCAGTCACAGTCCATCTCCATGTCTTCGAACATCAGGCTTCGTCTTCCTCTGCCGGGACGAAATCAACTGGGGTCAGGCACATGACCGCATTCCAGGTGTCCTGTGCCATCTCCTTCGCAAGGTCGTACGGCACGCCCGTAGCCATGGCCTCTGTGAAGACGGAACCTGCGATCCGAGCAGAGGTGATGGCAAAAGCCCCCTGCTTGTGCAGACGAGTCGCGGTCATCTCGGTCTCAATGCCAGAGATCAGTTCCTCAAAGGAGCCCGCGGGCTCCTCCTGCCCCCGAGCCTTCTCGTTCTCGCTCACTTCTTCTCCCCCGTGTCCTCAAGCCAGTTGTTGTGAATCTCTGCCACATGCTTGGCCATCTCTTCCGTGCAGAAGTCCGCAAGTGATGGCGCCCCCCCTGCCGGCGTCCGCTTGTCGGCAGCAGGCGTGACGCACCATCCGCCGATCAAGTCGTCTTCCTGAGCACGCCACTTCTGCGCACGGAAGTCAATCGGTTCCTCCATCGATTCCCCCTCGAAATCGTTCCGCCATCGGCGCTCTTCCTTGGCTCTCTGAGAGCCCTTGCTGTACCAATTGGGGTCGTGGCCCGGACAGCAGTACCAAGACGGTCTTTGGGTCCAACGGGCCTTGGCCATCATCCGAGCCACGAAATCCCCCTAGTGCTTGCTTGCTTCGAGTTCCAGCACGCTCCCCCAGGAGCGCTGACCGATCTCCGCGTCAGCGGGTATCAGAAGCCCTTGAACCGGAAACTCCATGATCTTGGCCGCTTCTCGCGCCAACTCAGGTGCGTCCTCTTCCGGAAACGAGAAAACGATCTCGTCATGAATCGGGAGGCGCATGTAAGGCGTGAATCCAGCTTGGTCGAGCTTCAGCAATGCCCGAGCCGTGACGTCACGACTACCGCCTTGGATAGCGTAGTTGAGCGCCCGGAACCACTTGCCTGGGTCGACCGGAAGGCGTCGGCCGGTAGCCGTCCAAACGAATCCCGTCTTCCGGGCTTCGTCCGCAAGGCGTTTACCGAAGGCCCCTACCCCCGGATACGTCCTGGCGAAGGCATTGAGAACGGCGCGAGCGGTCTCTTCGTCAATGCCCGCCTGCTCCATGAGAGCAGCCCAGCCCCCTCCGTATACGGTAAGGAAGTTCGCCATCTTCCCTACCTTGCGAGGCACACCGGCAGCGTCAGCCGTGATCTGGTGCAGATCCCTCCCATTAAGGAAGGCGTCCAGCATGGTCCGATCTCGACAGAGCGCCGCCAAGTAGCGCAGTTCCATGTTTCCGAAGTCGACGGAGCAACTGACATGGCCCTCGTCCGCAAGGAACATATGCCGGACATAACCATCCCCAGAGGGGAACGTCTGAGCCGGAATGCTCCCCGAAATCGACATCCTAGACGTTCTGGCTTGGAGCGAATTGATACTTCCGTGCACCCGATCATCTGGGCCACGGCCGTTCAAGGCTCGCTCAAACCATGTCTTACGCCATTTCCCCGCCTTGCGCGACTTGATAACCGCATCGGCTAGCGGGTGTTTCAGCCCAGACAGAACGTCGTCATCCATGGCCAATTGACCGCTCGGATGATTTTTACTCGGCTTCGTTCTCTTGGTCAGCTTGACGCCCAGGGACTTGAAAACGTCGGTGAGTTGCTGAGAAGAGTTGGGGTTCTCGACGCCGAAGGACTTAGCTACGGCCTCCCATCTTTCCTGCTCGTCGGTCAGTTCCGCACACCGCCTTTCGGCGTACTCGACGTCAATCAGGTAGCCGGTCCGCTCCATTTTGGCCGTCACGTGGGCTAGACGGTGCTCCCACCCGATCAGCCCCCGCTCCTTCGACCGGTGAGGAACCAGGCGATAGAGGATCTGAAACAGGCGGTAGGCAAGAGCCGGGTCCATTCCTGCGTAGAGAAGGAAGTCCGGATCTAGGGTTTCAACCGTCTTCCAAATCTTCTCCTTGGTCGTCTTGTACTTCTTGGCTATCTGGGTCATCGACCCCTTGACCTCATCCGCAGTCTTTTCGCAGATGTAGAACTTGGTCAGCTCTTCGAGCTTGAGGCCGGGCCCACGCTCCTTCACGGCCCGTGGGTCAACAAGGTGCGCCAGAAGCCGTGTATCCCACATCTTCGGAGCAAGCTCCTCCATGGGAATTCCTAGCGCGGCTTCAGCCACGTGAAGGTCAAAGGTGCCGTTGTGTGCGACGAGCCATTCCAAGCGCCATAGGGACCGCCTGACGGCTTCGGCATAGGCAGGCCCTAGCTCGACCGGGACCACCCACGTCTCAGCACCAGTGCCGAACTGAGCCAGCCGGCACCTGAAGTCTGCTGCCCACCAGTCGAGCCCTGTGGTTTCCGTATCGAATCCAAGGATTCGGTGTTGAGAGATGAACTTCTCAAAAGCGGGAAGGTCCCGCTCCGACTCGACTACGTGAATAGAAACCGGCTGCCCCTTCAGCCGATACGAAAGCTGGATCAAGAACCCTCCCCCCTAGAGCTGTTCGAGGAATGCGTTTCCCACGTACTCCGTGTACGCAGGTGGGATGCACTCCCGGATACCTTCACGGGACATCCAAGGAACACCAAGGTCCCTTCTGGCGTCTTCCACCCCAATGAAGTTCCCGACGTAAATACCCATCTCGTCGGGCTTTCGGCGGCGCCCCATCTTGGTCTGCCGCCTGACGTGTTCCGGATGGTCCGGAGTCTTAAGCTCCCAGCCGCCTGGCTCGAAGAGTCGGTGCCTGTACGTATCGAGCCCGAAATAGGCACCGCACAAGAGAACCGGGTCACGCATTTCCGCTTCGGCGCCCATGACGTTTTCGATGACCCACGGAACACCGATGGCTCTAAGCGCGTCCCTGGTCGGCCCCAAGAGGTCTGGGTGACTGTTCTGCATGATTCGCTGTGTCTTGCTGTAGAGCTGACACGGCGGAGAGGCGTGTATGAGGTCGAAGCGATGCCCGTACGTGAGTAGGAACTGTATCGCTTCCGCCTGAACGAATTCCCACGGGTAGCGCGGCTGAGGAGCGATATCGACACCGACCACGGCAAAGCCCGCATCACGGTATCCCTTACTTGCTCCCCCCTGGCAGCAGTAAAGGTCAAGCAGTTTTCTAATCCCCCGACCCCCTTTTACAGGCCCCGCAATGCCCCGATAAGCCCAAGCAGAGCCACGGTCAGCCAGACCCCCACCCAGAAGCCGGGACCGTTCAAATCAAGGTGGAACATCACGATGTAAACCTCCAGAAACAAAAAAGAGGGCCGAGGAATCCCCGGCCCCCTTGGGTGCCTTTACTACCGATCAGCCTCTACGAGAAAGAGCCGTCCTTCTGACGCCAGAGCGGGTCACAAGCGCTGCCCTTCGGGGCATTGCAGAACATCGCGGCCCACGGACCGTTCTTGCCCTGTCCTTCTCGTAGCGTTCGGCCGTGTGGGCAGGAATCCCCGTCCGGTGCTCCCTGCTGGGTCTGGACCTTGCCGCCGCTGAAGGTCTTGGGAGCCGAGGTGCCGCCCTTGCCGCCACTGGGCTGGTGCGTCTCACGGACCTTCTTTGCGGCCAGTGCCGCAAGGTCGATGACGCCCTTGTCTGCGAGGGACTTCATGAGATCAACGGCATTCGAGGCCACCTCGTCGGCGTTCTCGCCGTAAACAGTGGGCGTGATCCACTCGGCGTCGAAGCCGGCAGCAGCCTTGAAAGTGAGGCCGATCTTGAACTTGTTCGGGGAAGTGGCGGTCACGGCAGGCTGGGTCATAGGCGTCTCCTGTTGCTGTTCTGGTTCGCCCCAGGGAGAGGGGCCGTCAAATGGGTTCGGGAAACTCAACCGTTCTCCTCTTGTAGCGATGGGCAGAGGTAGCCGTCTGGCCGTTTCACGGGCGCGGCGCCCCGATGGAGAATCGAGCACAGAACTGGCGGATAGCGCCGAACGAAAGCCGAGCAGTCGAGGCCCCGCCGAAAAGCGCACTGGACCGAAACCCCGCGCTCTGTCACGCGGTGACCCTACGAAGGTCGCGGTTCATCTGGCGGGCAAGAGCATCGAGCCCGCGGTTGCTCTGCTTGCGCTCCGTGTCGTCCTTCGCTGGAAGGCCGTAGACATACCGGCGTAGAAGTACGGTTCGTTGGCTCTTCGTGAGCTTGGTAAGTGCCAGAGAGGCGTCAAGCCGGGCAGAGACGAGATTGTCCGTGATCCGGCAGGAAAGAAGGTCGTCCTCCTTACCAAGCATCTGACCAAGCTCTTCGTCTGAGTAGACGAAAGTGGCAAGTGCCAACTTCGCTTCGTCGGGCGTGTAGTAGTAACGCCCATCCTCAACGTCTCGTGCGTCGCGCTCCTTTGAGGCGTATTGCGCTCCCGCCTTCTTGCAGAATTGCCACAAGAACTGATCTGTGTAGTTCTGCTCAATCAGCGTCCGTCGCTCGTAGGCGTGGAGAAGAATGGACTGCTTAACGTCGTCCTTCTCCACGACGCTCCATGCTGAAGCGATGGATCGTGCCGTCTTTTCTGCGATATCCGCCACGTGAGCCCAGTCGATTTCAGTCACGCGGTGCCCCCTTCCTTGCAAAGCGCCCCCCAGCGCCACGGATGAGCCTGCCGTAGCGCTCGCCTTCCACGACGAATGAGCCGTCTCGGCGGATGTCCACGGGGTAGGGGGAAACGTCGTGGTCTCCGACGTAGAGAATCCCAAAGCCGGATTGCCAGTTGGCCACGGCACCGGGACCCAGATATTGAGCGGCCCGGGGGTTCATCATGTGGCCCACCTCCATACCCCAGCGCATTCCCCCGAGATGCGAAGGGCCGTGCCGGCGGACGCCCAGGCGGTGAGTGTGACCCATGACGAGATTAGTGGTTGCCTTGCTCGCATGACCGTATGCGGTCGTACCCGCGATGCTCGACAGGCCCTTGATCTCATGACCGTGAATGAGTCCGGTGTCGGGCCCAACCTTGTGAAAGGGCGGGGTCAGTGAGATCCCGAAGCCGTCGAAATCCAGGAGCTTGGAGAAATGGAAATCGTCGGCATACTCAGCCAGAGCCGGGGCCTTGGCCGAGAGGTACGTTCGCGGCCGAAGGTCGTGGTTACCCTCTAGGATTCCGAAGGGGCCGTCGTAGACGGCCCGGATCGGCTCCAGGACCCTGCGCTTCGTAACTTCCGAATCGCTTTTGACCTGCTGCCGGTACTCGTACCGGGTGCCTTCGTTCCAGCGGCTTGGGGTCTCGTAATCGTTCAGGTCACCGATCTGATACAGCTCGTCAGGCTGGTAGTCCCTGAGAAATCCGATCAGATTGTTGAGCGCCTTTGTATCGTGGTACGGAACCTGGAGATCCGATATGACAACTATGCGTTTCAAATGGTTACCCCCGTCGCCTGCGCGTATGCCTGGCCCCAAGGCAGCCCTGTGTCCTGGTACGTCTGCATGTCATTGAGTACGTCCTTGGCGCGCTTTGAGAGCCTTGGAGCAAGCACTCCGAGGACTCGGTAAGCGGGGATTGACTCCTGCGCCGCCAGCTTTTCGAGTGGGACCCCAAGCTCGGCAAGGACCACGCCGACAGCGCAGCCCGCAGACACCAGGAAGCCGTCTTCGTCGTCGGTGTGCGCGTAGAAGCACGAACCAATTTCGTCCTTCATGTGCTCGGGCGGCGAGTAGACGTAGTCAGGCCGCTTCGCCACGACATCCCGCAGCTTCGAAAGAACCGTCTCGTCCGTCAGCTCACCTGCAACGGCAGTCGTCATTACTTCTCCCCGTTCTTGAAACACTTCGAATCGTTGATAACGGCAACGGCCTTACCTCCGCCGTTGTCAGTACCGCGAGTCGTAAAGACTCGGTGCCCGAACCCATCGCACTTTTCTGCGAAGTTCGCGTATCCGTCAGGCATGCTGTGAATCCGCGCCGGGCCGTCGTCCTTGTACTGCACTGGCGCGTCATTCCACTGTTCAGTCATGGAACTGCACGCGGAAAGAGAAAGGGCCGCAGCAGCGGCCCCGAGGATGATGGCAGCACGTTTCATCGCGCGGACTCCAGCCGTTTGATCTCGCGCTGTATATACCAAGCCGCCTTCTTGAGGTCTTCAAGCTCTGTCGTCGTGGACTTTCGACCAGCCCGACAGAGGTACTTGACGGCGTTTCCCCGGTTGAAGCAGAGGTGTTCCGTGAGATCGATGACCTCTAGTCCGCCCGGGAGCCACGTGTAATGGCTGGGTCGGTCAACGGCGTCCTCGACCCTAACGGGGTCTGTCGTGGGCTCGATCTCTTCGTCTGTGTACCAGACATGCCGAACAACCAAATCCTTGACACGCACGAAGTTGGGCCACCCCATCGCTTGCTTGGGGTCCACGCTGACGACTACGCCGAGCTTGCCCGCATGCCTGCCCTTCAGGATGGAAACTTGGTCCCCCGACTTGTACTTCACAGTCCGATCCTTTTCTTCAGAGCCTCGGGCCCGGAATTGCATAGCAGGGCATTGGAATCCTGGTGGTCGGCCATTTTGATGACCTTGCCGTTTGGTATGTCGGCAGCGAGCTGGTCCATGAAGACCAATCCGGGCTCGTCCTCAGCGATGAGGTAGACAACCTCGTATCCGAGCAGTGCGGGAGTCCAGTAGTCCCGCCATGTCCCGGTGCCAGGGGCACCCACGGCAGGGATGTCGGCCAGAGCCCAGGACTGCGTGTCGAACTCCCCTTCAACGACCACCAGGAGCGGGCTGGGCTCGATGAGGGCGGGCGTGTTGTAGAGGCGCGGCGGGTCCCCCGGGAGGGTCATGAACTTGCCGTGTCCGGTGTGCTGTTCCTTCTGGCCTGCCTGGAAGAGGTACGAACCGTCGGGCGCCTTCACGCACTGGTCAGCCACGCAACGGAACCGGACCGTTGCAACTCCGTCCTCTCCGCCGGCAGGGCGGAGGTAGGGGATGGCTAGGTACCCCGTATACCGCTCATGCCCAGGTAGAGCCGAATCGACGTAGCCCATCCCGAAGCGGCTTGCGACCGCCCCCAGGCCCCGAGCTGTTACGTACGCCTCTGCGGGGCTGCCCTGGTAGCTCTGGTGGTACCGCTTGGCTATCGCCACCGAATCGGCTATGTGCGAGTTCTTTGGCTTCAGTGAAGCCAACGCCTTCCTCCCTCATGATGACTGCGTAGGAGTCCTCCGAAAGATTGCATGTGAAGCAAGCCCATCGGCTCCTATCAACATCCACTGAAGCGGACGGATTTGAGTCCGGATGCGAAGGGAGGGGGCAAGCGGCTTTCACTCGCCCCCTCGTGGCCTTCGTTTCGAACCCGTAGTAATAGGCCAGGACTTCAGCGATTGGCGGTTTCGATGAGCTGTCGCTCACCATTGGGACCAACCTTGTAGGTCGTTACCGGAAAGTCGTACTTTCTGGCTGCGGCCATCCACATATGGTGGTTGCCGCGCCACTGACGCGAGAAGGACGGGTCAGATCCCGCGCTCATCTCTGGCATCAGAACTCCGTGGAGTTCTTCGGGTAGTTCTTGAAGTACAGGCTCGAACCGCTCGTCACGAGGTTGCTCGGGTGGCTGTTCCCATAGCCGTAGCTACGAACCCCGGCGGCGCGGAGCGCCTTGACAACTTCGCGGTACTGCCCCCGCGGGCTGTCCTTGATGTCCCCGCCGATGTACTGGCCGACTACCGCAAGAACCTCAGCCTCCTCAAGGGAGAGGGTGAGGGTGATGCCGGGGACCTTCTTGGTCTCCGTAACCTTCTGCTCAACGGTCGTGCTCTTCGCCTCAGCCATGGTTTTTCCTAACTGGTGAAAGATGGTTTGGTTTGCGAGCGAGTTAGTACGAGTAACGAGCCTTGGGCGTGCTCAACCAACGAATGGACCCACTGAGCTGCCGGGAAACGTCCTTGCCGAGGGTGTCCACTCCGGCGTTTCGGAGCGCGTAGTAAATCGCGTCGGTCGACTTGCGCGGAGAGGCGGACTCACCCGAGACGTTGCCGACGAGCACCAAGAGCGCTTCGGCTTCGTCCTTGGAGAGGGTGAGGGTGACACCCGGAACCTTCTTGGTCTCGGTGACCTGCTTCTCGATCGTGGTGTTCTTGGCGTCAGCCATTGTCATTCCCCTTGTCGAATGTGTAGCGCGGTCCAAGGACTTTCCAGGCCGGATAGTCCTCTAGGTAGTCGGCGGCTCGGCGCAATACTTCGGGACGGTCCCTAGCCCCCCGAGCTAGGAGCTGCCCATTGCAGCGGGCACAAAGAAGGCCGCGAACCGCCTCTGTCTTGTGACAGTGGTCCACGGCCAGATTGGTTTTTCTGGTCTCTCGGCAGATTGCGCACCTGCCGTCTTGCGCCTCGAACAGCCGTTGATACTCCTCGGACGTCAGTCCGTAGGTTGCCTGTAGGCGGGCGTTTCGGGACGCTTGCCGGCGCCCCGCCTTTCGGCAGGAGGAACAGACCTTCCCCCGAGAGGAGGTATAGAACCTCTCAGCCCTGTTCTTCCCGCACTTCGTGCACTCCCGAAATCCCTTCCGGGCTTCGGCCATTAGACCCCCGTCCTGATGGCCCTTTCCAACTTGCGCATCTCCGCGAGTCGGGCGCTGTCGTCCACCATGGCGAAAAGGTTGAACAGTGGGATCGCCACCGTCAATCCCTTTTTCTGGAAGTTGATTACGGCCGTCTTCACGCCCCCGTTTGCTGCCCCGATGAGAACCCTAGAAAGTTGATGCAGATTCAGGCGCTTGCCGTCGCTGATTTCCACAACGATGGCAACGCCCTCCGTGTCAACCTCCGATAGGTCGAGCTTGGGGAAGCGGCCAGCAAGCGCGAACCCGAACTCACGATCCGCCTTGAACCCGCCCCGGATGTTGTCCTGAACTTCTGCCACGGTGCCCATATCCAAGCTACCTTCCGCCCAGGGGGCAAGTAATTAAGCCGAAAGAAATTCGGGAAGCTCCTCGTCAAGTTCCTCCCACCGCAGGTTTGCACGGTTGAGGCGGAAGCTGGCGAAGGTTCCTCCCGAAGAGTCCTCGAAGCCTTCTCGGTTCTTCACTGGACTCACATGAAGCACACGGGAATTCATCCCGTCAACTTCCTTGTGGATTGTCAGGATCAGAGAAGGCACTCGATGCACCTTTCCCTTGACACCAGACAACGGAATCGGCTTCAGCCCATCGGAGTGTTCCCCCGTCACATGGTGGAGGCCAAGTACATGAGCACTCGTCGCCCTCGCCATGTCGTTCAAATATTCACATAGCCCCTCAAGGCCGAATGTGAAACTCTCAGCGTCCCCAACAATCCCAGTGTCGACGTTCGTCACGTTGTCGACCACTAGAAGGTGCGGAGTGCACCCGTACACCTCTAGGTAGCACAGAAGGTGCGTTTCTATCTCCTGCTGAGATGGCCTGGCAGAGAAGTTGAACCTCGTCCACCATCGTTTTCCCAAGGCCGCTTCGTACTCGGAGAAGTCCCCCTCAGTCAAGGCGTGCTTGATCGCCGTGGAGTCATCTCCGGTAATCATGGCCGTAGCCCTGGATACCTGAGTCGCAGAGCTTGAGTCCGCGGAGAAGTACAGCACCGGCACATTAGCCGTCATCGCCAGGAAGAGCGCAAAGAGGCTCTTGCCCGTGCCCGGTCCGGCCACCACGAGAGAAAGCTCCGAACGCCGGAACTGTACCTCTAGCCGCTTGAGCGACTTGAACGTGTGAGGAATGGGGTCACCGGCAGCCCCCCTTATATGCACCGACTGCGCCAGAGAGAACAACGACTCACCTTCCTTCCATTCACGCCCACCCAGGGGGCAAGTAATTGCGGTTTAAAAAAGCCCCGGGTGGGGCGCTTCCTGCTAGTTGTAGCCTATGTCAGGAGTGCTCTTGGACGCAAAGCCCTTTCTCACCCTCGACGGGAAGAACAGGCATAGGCAACGTCACAGAACCGGCAGAGGAACCCTGGCCTCGCAGGGAAGTCCCCTGCCTTGACTCCCTGATCCATGGCTATGAACTCGGCAGCAACCTCCTCCTCCGTAACCTCCGTCAGGTCGACAGGACGAGAGAGGCCCCCCGTCTTGGCCATGTACCAGTCAGCGTGATTGACCTCGACCCCGAGAACTTTCCGCGTCAAGACGCCGTACGTCTTGAGCTGAAACTTACTCTTCGTCGAACCCGTCTTAAGGTCCCGCACCCTGACCGAGCTATCCGGCTCGTCATGGAGCTGGTCCACGTACCCCTGAACCTGCACGCCGCCAAGATCCGCGGTCAAGTGCATTTCGATGCCAGCCTTACCCGTCACCTCGTCACGCCAGATGGAAGGCTGGTTCTTCTCGGCCCAGCGCACGTAGGCGCGGGTCTGCTCCATCCCCAGCACATACCGCGCCTCGATGTCCGACTGTCCATCGGTGCCGGCGGTCAGCCAGTGGTCTAGGTTCGGCTCCTGCACGAGGCTCGCGTTCACGAGCCTCGTGTAGTCATCATGGAACAGGTCTGCCACTTGATTCGCGGTGAGTCTCCTGCCCCCCTGCTCGAACGTCTCAATAGAGGCGTGGAATGCGGTCCCCTGGTGGGACCAGGCGGCAGGACGAGGCTCGACGCGCTCGATTCTCTGTAGCTCAAACTGACGCGGGCACTTCTTGTACTGCTCGACCTGGCTTACGGATCGAGTCATGGTTGCCACGGTCGTGAAGCGGTCCACAGTCCTCCTCGCAGTAGATGAGTCCCGCATGCACGACATGCACAGCAAACACGCTGCTTAGCGGGAACCATCGGTGAGGATGACGGTAAAGCGTGGTTTCGACAACCCTTTTTTGCCAGGGCGCAAAGAGGTCCAGCTCAAGCCTTTTGAGGGCCGAGTAATCCTCATCCTGCATGGCGTCTGACTCTGTGACGAGGTAGTACACCCCCGCCACATCCGTAGACACACGCAGGATTCTCAGACCATCTGAGACATGCGTTTCGACCCGGTGAATGACTCTGGCCCCGGCCAGAGCCGTTCGGGCAGCCTCTCTAGTCCGCCACCCCTTTGCGGCAATACCCCCAGCAACAACCCTGCCCCTGCTCACTTGCCCCCCTGTGCCACCGGATCAGGCGCGCTCTGACCGCGCCCAGTGTGTAACCAACCCCCCGAAGACCTAGCGCCCGCTAGCCCTCATCCCCACTGCGTATCCATGGGGGCGGCAGGCTCCGCCCCGCGATCGGTGGCAGGCAGCTCCACCACTACGCCCGCCGACTCGCCCGCACCCCAGTTGGGGTCACTCGGCCGCGCCGGGGTACTGCCCAGCAGTCCCAGCGCAAGCGCCCCAAGGGCGGCGGCGCCCAGTGCCTTGGTGATCCGTTTCCGGATAGTGCGCTTCTGCTCCATCGTCGTCAACCTCGTTTCCATGCTCAACTGACACCGTGTGAAGAGACCGGAACTTCTACCTCCACAGCCAGCGTCCCCACCCTTTGCAGGTTGCCAGTCCAGCGGGCTGGCAGGGTTCGACTGTACCCCTACGTTCGTACGGGTGTACGAGTCGAGTCGTCACCGTCTGTGAGCCGATGCCCCGGCCCTCGTGGTACAGATCAAGTCATGCGCGGTGCTTCGCGGGCAAGAAAATGAGGGTGTGCATGTGTCTGATGCACAGATGTGGAGGTGGTAAAAGTGGACGAAACGGGATCTTCTTCTGCGTACGACGGGTGGAACCTGTCGAGCGACGCTCGCGCGCTCACACGCCGGGCTCTCAACGGCCACCTTCTCAAGGGCGACGAGCCCGGCGCCCAAGAGCTGATCGAACGAGGTGTCCTCGTCTACGAGCCGTGGAACCAGCGCTACACCGTCGTATCCCTGTGGCAGCTTCAGCGGCGCGTGCACGCCGAGCAGCGAGCCCGCGTTTCAGACCTGCTCCACGAACAGGCGACCGCTGACCGGTTCTTCGAGGACATGACTCGCATCGAGATGGAGCAGGTCCCCGGAGTCCGGTACGCGGAGAACTTCGCCGAGGCACAGAGCGCCTTGCAGGCCGCGCTTGCCGAGGCCACAACGGTCATTCGCACGGCGCACCCCATAACGCGCACCGCAGAGTCCCTGAAGGTCTCCCTGTCGCTCGACATCCCTCGCCTGAAGCAGGGCATTGGCCTCAAGACCCTCTACCCGGACAGCGCGCGAAGCCGTGCACCAGAGCAGAACTACGCCAAGACCGTCAGTGAGCACGGCGCCGAAGTGCGCACCCTGGCGGGCGAGTTCATTCGGTGCATCATCATTGACGATGCGCTCGCAGTCATCTCGGACTACCGCACGCTGCCGGCCGACCGGAGCACCGCATGGCTTGTGACCCACCCCGGCATCCTGGCCTTTGTCACTCAGGTTTTCGAGTCCCAGTGGGCACTAGCGGCCCCATGGACGGGCGACCGCGCTCGCTCCGTCGACAACGGGACGATCACAACGGCTCGTACGCGCGAGATCCTGAGGCGGTTCTCACGGGATCAGACCATTAGACAGATCGCATCAGGCATGGGCCTCAGCGTGGCCACTATCAACGCCGAGATTGCCAGCTTGTATGAGCAGACCGGGACGGGCTCCCACTTCGCCCTAGGGGCTTGGTGGGCCCGATCAGAGGAACAGAAACTCGTTTAGTCCGCCCTCGCGAACAGTTCCGCGTTCTGGTCCCGAGGGACTTCCTCGGGCCAGCGGATCACGAAATCCCCGTCCTGCTCTGCATCCCAGGGTTCCCACTTAAACCCGTGGACAGCATGAAGCGACAGGACTTCCCCGGCCCGAATGTGATTGAGGAAGGTCCGAAGGGCAAGTTGCCCCCGATTCGACAGCTCCATGCCGAGCCGCTGACGGACAAGGGCCCGCAATCCGATGTACGCCTCGGAATCCTTCAGCTTCGAACTAGCAGGATGCCGGGACAAATCCCAGGGCAGGACCGCTGAGACATCTCTACGCGCTGCCTGGACATATTTGCCCATCAGATTGAAACGCAGCGTTACAGCCTGCCGACTAACACCAAACATCTTGCCGATATCACTATGGGAGTAACCGGCCGCTTCGAGTTGCAGCAACTCATGATCACTCTCAGGGAGCTGTTGAGGTCTCCCACGGCGGGGTTCAGTCATCATCATTGCCCCTTAATCGGCTTGTCGACGGGCTCGGCTCAATCAGCAACCTCCAGCGGTAGGCGCGGAGAGTGCCCTTAGCTTATCGACACACCCTTGCCCACCAGTGACGTTCCAGCACCGCTGTGATCCACGTCACACCTGCACCTCGGTCAGTCCGCAAGGGACCAACAGGACACGTACATACTTAGTGAGAAGTAAGGAAAACTCACTCGGTTCCCAGTAACTCAGTTACTACCGTCAGTAGTGCATCTCAGTTGACAAAGCCGGACTTCAACGCCCGGTTGCTGACCTCGTGCACCATACTTCCCCCTCTGTCGAGTCTCCCTGTCGGCCCTGCCCAGGTAGAGAGCCAGAGGCGGAGGGTGGCCCCGGCGCCAGACTAGAAGCCTCCGGGGCCACCACCAACCCTCTGAGATCACGAGTGGTGAAGACTCTGACCCGGCATTCGAACGCACGAACGATTAGGGGTGATGCTCGTGCCTAGAGCTGCGAGCATCTGCCTCGTAAGTGGCTGCCCAAGGCGAACCGTGCGCTCGGGACGTTGTATTGACCACGCCCCGCCCGAACGGGCCTGGTCACGAACGAGTGCAAGAAACCAGAACAGGGATGCTGCACGGCGCCTTTGGGACCGGCAGGTGAGGCCGCGAGCCCTGGCGCGCGACTGCTTCGCCTGTGTCCGCTGCGGGGCGCGTGAGGGCTTGGAAATCGATCACGTCGTACCCATCGCCAAGGGCGGTACCTGGACGCTCGACAACGCGCAGACCCTTTGCCGGCCATGCCACGCAGACAAGACCGCAAAGGAACGGCGGCAGCAGTAACGGCCCCTATCTCGTGGGGTAGCTCCCCTGTCTCTGAAACTCGCCCTGATCAGGTGACGGAGGAGACGGGCGTTTAGTGCAGTGGCCTAGCACTCCGGAGGAGATCCGGCGACATGGGTTCGAATCCCATAACGCCCCAAACATTTTGGAGCTGGGAAGCATGCGCGGTCCGGGACCAGCGGTGACGCCGCGTAAGAGTTCCAGTGGGGGCATGCAGGGTACGGCGTGGTTTCCGTGCCCCTATGACGTGTAGCTCAATGGCAGAGCAGGGCACTGTTAATGCTCGGGTTGCTGGTTCGAGTCCAGCCATGTCAGCAAGGGAACGAGGTAGCCCGCTGGGTAGCGGAGCACGGCTAACGCCCGTGTGGTTGGCCTCCGGGGGTTCGAGTCCCCGCCTAATTCCTTGGCCATCTCTTCGGTTCTGTAGCTCAGTTGGTAGAGCAGGGGACTCTTAATCCCTGGGTCGTAGGTTCGAGTCCTGCCGGAACCACAGAGCAAGAGACATATGTAGGGCATGCACTCCCTTGGCGCTGTGAGACAGCGGCTCTCTTGCAATGGGACGTAGCTCAAAAGGAAGAGCGCTCGGTCTCCAAAACCGAGAGACGTTGGCTCAAGTCCAACCGGCCCAGCAACGCCCGTACTTCGCGCCTTGACCGGCGCGACGACCGGGCTAGGGGAAGCTCACGAGAGAGCCCCGCCCTAGTACCCGGAGCTAGTCACTCCGTTGGGAACCGGCGGCGGGCCGGTGCAAGTCCGGTGCCCCGCATCTGGCTATAGCTCAGTCGGTAGAGCGCTCGCTTTGGGAGCGAGAGGCCGCAGGTTCGAGACCTGCTAGCTAGACCACCACCAGGCCCCCGGGAGGGGCCTTCGTTATTGATGTCGCAGCAGGAGTGATGCACAGATGCACGAGGGCCAGGACGAGCCCGAGGGCCCTCGCTTGAGGACCCCTGACCAGCCCAACCGCGCACAACTCAAGGCAGGTTGGCGCCAAGACGCGCTCTTCGAGCTTGAGGACCTGGCGGACCTCGTGGGCCTCGACCTCTCGGGGGTGCGGCTCCCATGACACGAGGGCCTGCACCTAAGGAGAACGCTCAGCGCCGCAACGTGCACCCAAACGCACAGAGGTTGCCGGCGGAGCCCCAACCCGGGCGCGAGCTGCCCAAGGGCCTTGGCATCAACACCCCCGGAGCTAAGCGCTTTTGGCGGACGTGGAGCACTTCCCCGCAGACGGCTGCATGGACAGAGACCGACTGGGCTGAGTTGGAGCTGACCACGAAGTTGGTCGATGGCCTCTTCCTCGGTGACCTCAAGTTGGCAGGCGAAATCCGGCAGCGAGTCGCCAAGTGGGGCGCCACGGTCGAGGACAGGGCGAGATTGCGCATGACTTTCGAGAAGCCGGGCGATGACGAGCCCGCGGGCGCCGCTGAGGCGCCGAGAGAACTGGATATGGACGAGGAGCTTTACAACCTGCTGAACGGCTCCTAGATAGGCGGTGATCCTTGCAGACAGGAAATCTGCCCGCAGGGGTCCCGAAGCCCAGTGAGACGCTGGGCTACCAGATCATTCGATGGGCCCAGAAATTCATTGTTCAGCCGGATGGAGACAGGGCCGGTGAGCCCTGGCAATTCACCCCCGAGCAGTTGAGGTTTGTGCTGTGGTTCTACAGCATCCGACCTGATGGGGGGTGGGCCTACTCAGCCGCAACGCTCCGACGAGCGAAGGGCTGGGGCTTAGCAAGACTCCACTTCTGGCGGCTCTCGCCATTGTCGAGTTCCTAGGCCCCTGTAGGTTCTCCCACTTTGACGCGCTCGGCCTTCCAGTTGGCAAGCCTGTCCCCCTGCCTGTCGTCCAGATTGGCGCCACAGCGCTCGATCAGACAGAACAGACCATGGACATGATCCGAGGAATGCTCTCGGAGTCCCCTGCCGAAGCGGTATACGGCCTGGACATCGGAAAAATGGTCGTCCAGTTCAAGTCTGGGAAGCCTGGAAGCATCAAGCCAAAGGCGACTGCGGGCCGCACAAATGAAGGCAACCGCCCATCGTTTTGTTTGATGGACGAATGCCATCACTGGGTGGGCTCGACGGGGGGACCGGACTTCTTTCAGACGTTGAAGCGCAATATCGAAAAGACCACGAAGGCGGGTTCCCGCTGGGTCTCTACGACGAACGCTTACAACCCGAACGAGGACAGCGTTGCCCAGATCATTCACGAGTCGGAGATGGTCGCTCAGGGCTATTGGCTCTATGACTGCCTAGAGGGCTCCATTGCCCTTGAGGACATTCGAGACCCTGCCGCAGTGCGAGCGGCCCTCGTAGAAGCGTACGGGGACGCCAGTTGGGCCGATATCGAGGGCCTGACCCGCACCATCCTCTACGACCGTACGACTCCCGACAGCACGTATTGCCGCTTCTTCTTCAACCAGATAGCCGAGTCTTCAGACGGCTGGATGAGTAAGACCGAGTGGGACGCCTGCTTTGAGGAAGACGACCCCATCATGCCAGGCGACCAAATAGCCATCGGCTTTGACGGGTCAATCCGGGGAGACGCAACGGGCCTTGTCGGCGTCCGCCTCCGTGACGCCAAGCTATTTGTCCTCGGCGTATGGGAGCGCCCAGAGAACGCGCATGATGACTGGGAAGTCGACGTTCTCGCCGTGGAGGCTGCGGTTGTCCGCGCCTTCAAGGAGTACCGCGTTGAATGGCTGTACGCCGATCCGCCGTACTGGCAAGAGGCCATTGGGCGTTGGGCAATTGAACATGGCGAGGACTACGTCTTTGAGTTCTGGACCAACAAACCAACTCGAATGACTCAGGCCGTGGAGCGTTTCCGTACCGCCGCAATGGTCAATGACCTGAAGCACGACGGAGACCCCCGCCTTACCCGTCACGTGCTCAATGCCGTGACCCGGGAAGTGCCTCAGGGGCTTCTCATTCAGAAGGATTCTCCGCGCTCTAAGCGCAAGATCGACCTAGCCGTATGCGCAGTACTCGCCTTGGAGGCACGCGCCGATGCCATCGCTGATGGACGTCTCAAGATTCGCAGGAGCCGCGTAGTGGGCTTCTAAGGAGGCCCTTTATGATCGTTCCGCCAGGAGGCCATACCGCTTTCATCGGTAAGCCGGAGAATCCTGAGCAGTGGCTCATGTACCTGTATGGAAAGGTACCGGGCCCAATGCACCCCTCACAGGCGTACAGCGCTTATTACGAGGGAGAGCAGCAGAAGCTAGCGTTCTCGCAGATGCGGTATAAGGCTGCTTTCGCCAGTGTCTTCGAGCAGTGGCGAGACAACTTCTGCGGCACGATCATCGACGCCACAAACGAGCGTCTGCACATCGATAGCTTCCGCATTCCTGGCGGGGACGATGGAAAAGACGCACGTTCCTTCTGGCAGCGCTCCTGTATGGATGCCTACTCGACCTCGGTGCACCTTGAGTCTTTGATCACGGGTAACGCGTATGTCGTCGTGTGGGCTGACGCTGATGGTGAGCCGACCATCACGCCTGTCCCTGGCAACCGTATGGCTGTCAGCTACAAGCCAGGGTCGCTCTGGGAGCTTGAGGCAGCAGCTCGGTTCGAGATGGACGCCTGGGGCCGGCAACAGGTCACGCTCTGGACCGAGGAGTACGTCTACGAGGTCGCTTACGGCACGACCGAATGGGACCAAGGCGTACGGCAGACGAACCCGCTGAAGCGTGTTCCCGTCGTGCCGTTCGAGAACCGTTCTCGACTTGGCATGGAGCCCGTATCTGATCTGGCAAATTGTGTCCCGATTCAGGACGCGATCAACAAGATCACCATGGACGCTCTCACCGCTTCTGAAGCGGCAGCGTATCCGCAAAGGTACGCCACAGGTATCGAGATCCAAGAGGACGAGAACGGAAAGCCAAGAGCGCCGTTCGATGTCGGCCTAGACAAGCTTCTTCAGGCCGAGGACCCGCAAGCCGCATTCGGCGCCTTCCCTTCGGCCGACCTCAAGAACTATGTGGTTTTGGTCGATATGCTCGTGCAGCATCTCGCCACCGTTTCGCGGGTTCCGAGTCATTACTTCCTGGTCAACTCCAGCAACACGCCTTCCGGCGAAGCGATCATCTCGGCTGAGGCCGGACTTGTCGCCAAGGTCCGTGAGCGCATGCTTCATTTCGGCGAAGCATGGGAGCGAGTCATCAGGCTTTGTTTCGCGGTTAAGAACGACAAGCGTCAAAACGCCTTCGAAATGGAGACGCGTTGGCGCGATCCCGAGTACCGCACTGAAGCGCAGCACATTGACGCGCTTCTCAAGCTGAAGCAGCTCGACGTGCCCCTTGAGTTCTTGTGGCACGAGGCCGGGTTCTCAGCAGCCGAGATATCCGACTTCCGCGAAATGCGGAAGCAGGACGCGAAGGCTCAGGCCGAGGTACAGAAGCTCATGCCGCAGCCTCAGGCGCAGCCCCCTGCGGCAACCAAACCCCCTCAGGGCAACGCGGGCAACGCGAACCGCAAGATCCACGAACCTGCCTAAGCGGCGCTGTACTCGTGGGCGCGACCACCGCGCCAGGAGACCCACATCGGGTCATCAAGGAAGCTCTCTGCGTCCTCCAGACCAGCGCGCCGCAGGAACTCGACAACATCGGCGTCACTGTGCGCCAGGCCGAGGATCTGCCCTCGCGCGGTGACGCGTCGGCCCCCACTCGGGGACGGCGGATGAACGGTTATCGGTGCCCTCTCCATACACCCACCTTGCCTCGCAAGGTCTCAGCACGCACGACGAGCCGAAATGGCTGGTCCCTCCGAAATGGAGCACGTATGACGACTCAGAACGCTGGTGCCGGCGACAAGCAGACGCCCGAGGGCAATCCTCCGGTGACTCCCCCTGTCACACCTCCGGTCACACCCCCTGCCTCTCCCACGCTGGAAGAGGTCATTGCGGATCGAGACCGCTGGAAGGCGCTGAGCAAGACCAACGAGAAGCGTTGGAACGACAGCAGCGCCGAGCTTCAGCAGCTCCAGGCGGCGCAGGAGGCTGCGCTTGAGACAGCTCGGACCGAGGGCCGGACGTCCGCCCTTGGAGAGGTCTCCAACGAGCTGGTCACTGCTGAACTTCAGCTCCAGGCCCTCAGAGCCGGTGCCAGCCTCCCTGACCTGAAGTTCCTCGACCTGGGCCGTTTCACGGGCGACGACAAGCGCCCCGACTCCGACGCGGTCAAGGCGTTCGTTGAGTCCCTGCCCCCCACGGCTTCCTCCGGAACGGAGTTCCCGCACCTCGCGGGAGCCGGTCACAACCGCGACAGCAGCGGCAAGTTTGCCAGTACCAACCCCACGGAACTTGCCGATTACATCGCAGGCGGAACGTTTCTCTAAGTCTCCCCCTCTACCGCTTAGCCCTCAGTAGAGGGGTTTTTGGCAGCCTCAACGGCGTGCGATTAAGCCCCCCTCGGGGGCTTTTTTCATGCCCCCTTGGAGGCTGCATTGCCAACACAGCACCACTTTAATCTTGACCCTAAGCAAGTCACCATTGCCGCGCTCGGCATCCTGGACCGTCAGCTCACCCTTGGGGGCATCCCGGCCCGATACAGCGAGCTGAATTTCACTGGCGGAATCGGTGACGTAATCAACGTCAACCGAGAGTCCAGGGGTATTCCGGTTCAGGAGTCGGGTATCTCGACTCCGATCAAGAACCCGATCACTGGTGACAAGAACGTCTTTGCGGCTGCGTCGGATCGGCCTCTGCCGGACACTGACCGTCGAGCCCCAAATGGCTACATCAATGAAACCCGGTTCCCGGTTCAGCTCACCACGCTCGCCCAGAACGCCACGGCGCTCGGTATGGAGCAGGTTGCTTTCGACCTCCGCCAGTTCGGCGCCCAGGTACTCACGAAGCTCACGAGGGGTTTCGCTGAGTATTTCGATGACACGGTTGCCGCGTTCATCAAGGCCAATATCACCCGGTCTGGCCTGACTGCCGCTCAGGCGAAGGTGCTTGGCGGTGACGTCGCAGTCACAATTCCGCAGGCGGATGGTACGGGCGAGAACATGTCTGCGCGTGCTCTCGCAATTCGTGCCGCACTGGTCGACGCGCGGAAGAATATGAATGTTGCTCAGGTTCCGACCTCTGAGCGCTACCTCATCGCCGGTCCTGAGGTTGAGGCAATCCTTCTGAAGGACCCGGAATTTGTGGCGTTTGATTACAGCGGCGACACCAACGCCCTTCGGCGTGCGACTGTCGGCCGTATCTACGGTTTCGACATCGTGATCCACAACAGTTTCGGTCTGGAGATGTACCTCTTCCACAAGAGCGCCATGCTCATTGCGTCTGCCTGCCCGTCGCTGCCGATGGGTGCCGTCACCGGCAGCATCCAGAACGTGAACGGAATCGCTACCCGCATGCTGGTTGATTACAACTACAACCAGAAGTCGGACACCATCGGGCTCGACACGATGTATGGCCTCACCACCATTAAGGAAGACCCGGACTACAACGTCCGAGGGACCGTGATCGGTGAGAAGTTTGTTAGGGGCCTGAAAATTTCCATCACGGAGAGCGCCCCCTCTGGTGGCTGATCTCCCCTGTTCGTTTAGGGAGTTCGAATGCCGCTAGCAACTGCTGAGGACGTGGCTGCCCGTATCGGGCGGCCCGTCCTTGCGGACGAGCAGCCCCGCATTAACGCCTTCCTCAGGGATGTCACTGGTCTCATAGAGGACTACTGCGGCCGAGACATGGCCAGGCGGACGAACCAGCTCATCACCCTGTACGCCGAGGGCGGGTGTGTCCTCACTGTCCCGGCTCGGTATCAGACCTTCCTCACCGTTGCCGGCGTTCTCGAGGACGGCCAGGAGGTCACCGGCTGGACATTCAACGGCCGCGAACTGATCCGTGAGGCCGGATGGGGCGAATCCGCGGTGACCCTGACGGCCTCTTGGGGCTATGAGGTTGTCCCTGACTCCATCACTGCCCTGGCTTGCTCCGAGGTCATCCGCTGGCTTGCCCTCACTCCTGGGGTCGGCAGGGAGCGAGTGGGGGAGGTCGAGGTTGAGTTCTCCGCGCCCAGCTCGGCGCAGACGCTCTCTCCTGCCACTCGTACCAGTCTCACGCCCTACAGGCGGAGCCGTCTGGGATCTCTCACTCTGCGCAGGGAGGGCCCTTCTCTGTCTGTCAGGGGGTGGCCCGCCTAGTGCTCTTCATGACAGACCCAGTGGAGGTCTGGCGAGCCCCCACGACATCGAGCGCGTACACCACGCGCCCCGACTGGGACCAGGCCGCGAAGGTCTGGGAAGGCTTCGCCTCAGTCCAGCCCGATGCGTCGTACGAGTCCTTCTCCCCCGCGCGGGACCAGTCCAGTGAGCGCCTTACTGCCTTCCTCCCCTACTCCGCCCTCGTCTCCTCGGGGGACCGGGTGAAGTGCAACGGCTTCATGTACGAGGTCGACGGCGAGCCCGAGGTGTGGGGCTTCACCTCCCGCAAGCACCTGAAGCTCTCCCTCTGGAGGGCTGTGCGATGACCGGTAAGAGCGCCCGCACCAAGTTCGTCCTGCATCGCGGCTGGGAACGTCAGGTCCTCATGTTGCCCGGCACCAGGGAGGCGCTTGAGCTGGCCGTGAAGAGGATCGACGCGTACGCCAAGGGCGATGCACCACGGCGGCCTAGCCGCCGAACCGCCTGGAACAGCATCCGGAATCAGATCGATTCCGTGGTCTACATGGACAAGTCCGGGTGGTACGGCGGCATCGTCATTGAGACTCACCCCCGAGCACGTCACGCCCTGTTGCAAGAGCGCGGCTTCACGACTCCTCGGGGCCACAGGGTGAAGGGCCGTCACTGGCTCAAGGGCGCCCTTCTGAAAGCGAGGGTCGGCACACGATGAGACTCGATCCCATTGAGTTCCTGGTCACCTACCTCGGAGCCCAGAAGGACATCCCTGCGGGCTCCGTCCTGGGTGACCTCAACAATCACGTCACCGGCGAGACAGCCGTCTACCTGGAACACATGGGTGGCTACCGGGTTGTGCGGGATCGTATGGACCGTGTTGACGTCGAGTACGCCGCCTACTCCATGGACCGCAAGGAAGCTGTAGACCTCGCGCTTCTCGTAAGAGAGAAGCTGCTTGAGGGTCTTCCTAACACGTCGGTTGGTGACGCTCTCGTTCTGGACGTTGAGGAGATCGACTCCCCGAAGTACGACCCCGACGACAGCTCACGAGAGCACGTCTATTGCGGTCAGGTGGCCGTGTTCTACACCGAAGCCTGACCCAACCCAACTCCCCCTCTCAGCCCCCTCCCTGGGGGCTTTTTCATGCGCTCAGGAGGCCCTATGGCCAACGATCCAAAGAAGATCCGGTTTGCGCCGAACGGCGCCATCTACGTTGCCCCTATTTCTGAGGGGCTGGTTGTTCCGAAGGATCTCGGGACGGTCGATACGGCGCCCGCGGGCTACAAGGCTCTTGGCTACGTCGATGAAGGCGGTGTCACTCTGACGCCTTCCATTGAGACGCAGCCTGTCAACGCGTGGCAGTCCGCAACTCCCGTTCTTTACAACGTTACTTCGGCTAGCTTCTCCGTGAAGGCGACCCTCCAGGAGACGAGCGAGATCACCACAGAGCTTTTCTGGGGCGCCCAG
This sequence comes from Streptomyces sp. NPDC046939, assembly GCF_040644575.1. Taxonomy (NCBI): domain Bacteria; kingdom Bacillati; phylum Actinomycetota; class Actinomycetes; order Kitasatosporales; family Streptomycetaceae; genus Streptomyces; species Streptomyces sp. NPDC046939. Next base: position 197,422 of record NZ_JBEYWV010000008.1, on the reverse strand, counting down.
TGGGTTGAGATCATGTCGAATGATCCAACTCCTGTGGGTACTGGCGTTTTCCGGCTCGACCTTGCTTCCACTCCTGACCTCAAGGAGTTCAGCATCGTTGTCGACTGGAACCAGAACGCCATCCGGAACCGAGTGGTCATCCCCCGGGCCATGATTTCGGACCGTGGCGCTATCCAGCTCAGCCGGACCGAAAACGGAAAGTTCGAGCTGACGATGGAGGCCCTGGACTCAGCCGGCACCCTCGGGTCCGTTTTCACCAACGACGACATCATTTCCGCTGCTCCGTAGCAGAAACGATCCTCCTGAGCTGGGGCAGGACGCCTTCCCCAGCGCCTCTCTCACCCACCCCAAGGAGTCACCAATGCCCGAAGACAAGAAGCCCGCCCAGAAGAAGGCCAGCACGAAGAAGAAGGTTGCTGCGGCCGAGGCTGAGGCCAAGGGCACTTTTGCCAAGTTCGAGCACCGAGGGCTTGAGTTCAAGATTCCACACCCAAGGAACTTTCCCCTTGAAGTCCTGATGACGGATGACGAGCTGGTTGCCACTCAGCTCATTCTTGGCGAGGACCAGTGGGCGGCCTACATGGCCACCCGGCCTGACATCGAGGACTTCGGTGAGCTTTCCGTCAAGATGTCCGAGGCTCACGGGCGGGATGACGACTCGGGAAACTAATGGCGGTCGTTCGCGTCATTCAGGAGTTTCCCGACGAACTTGAGGCTGACCTCCTTGAGTTCTTCGACGTTGACCTCCTGGACCTGTGGCGCGGACGGCTATCCCTCCGCCGTATCGGCGTGCTTATCAACTCCCTGGTGGCAAAGCCGGGACGCTCAACTCTGCTTATGGCCATGGACCATCGGGCCAACTGGGCTGAGTCGGATTACATGCTTGCTCGCGTGAGTGACGCGCTTGAGCTTTCGAATTACCTCTTCCTCAAGGCGAACGTCGATGAAGACGACGCACGAGCCCTTGAGCTTCCTCCCCCGATCACACGGCCCGGAGATCCGGAGCCGCAGCCCGAGCAACAGCCCGAGTTCAGCGATGCACGCGAACTCACGGAGTTCTTTGGGCGGCTGAATAGCGCCTAAGGAGGCCCCATGGCTGAGGGTCGCGGACCAATCAAGGTCGGTACCGGCTACGTCGAGATAGTCCCCAAGATCCTTCAGAAGGACGTGCAGGAGCTTCGGGCGAAGGTCTCCTCCGAGCTGGGCAAGATCGGCGTCACTGCCGCCAAGGAAATGAACAAGGCAGTGAAGGAGGGCCTTTCGGGGCTTCCGAAGGAGGCCGCCAAGCAGGCGAAGAAGGCCAAGGAAGCCGTTGAGGCCGAGGCCGTTGACTCGGCCAAAGCTCTGAAGAAGATCGAAAAGCAGCTTACGCGCGAGTTTGGCGAGGAAGCAGCTAAGCGGTTCAAGGAGTACCGCAAGGCCGAGGAGAAGAAGCAGCGGCTCTTGGCGGAGACCTCCTCTGAGACCAGGCGGGCACTCAGGGAAACGGTCCGCCAGGAGGAGACCGCTGCACGGCAGCGGCAGACGGCGGCTGAGCGCCTGGAGCGCGACCGTCAACGGCTCCAGCTCCAGACGCAGCGGGAGCACGACCGCTTGGAGCGGGAGAAGACCAAGCAGGCTGAGAGGCAGGCCCGGCTTCAGGTCCAGGCCCAGCGCGAGGCTCTGCGGCAGCAGATAGCCGCCCAGCGCGAGGCAGTACGACAGCAGGTTGCGGCTCTCCGGGAGCAGGCCGCAGCACAGCGGGCGACGCTTCAGGACGGCATTGCTGATCAGCAGCGCCGCATGGTGCAACTCCGCGACCAGATTCGGGATATCAACCGGAACATCAACACGACCAACACGACCACTCAGTCTTACTTCGCGAAGACTGGTCAGAGTCTCCGGAAAATGGGCACGTGGTTCGATCAGGTCGGGCAGTCCATCAATGAGGCTGCGAACATCCTGAACACCCGCTTCCTGATGCCGTTGGCGGGTGCCGGCGCCGCGCTGACGGCCATCGGCGTGGAGAGCGCGGATAAGCGCCTTCTCGGTCAGCTCGGCCTTTCGGCTGCTGGCGTCTCTAAGTCAGTTTCAGCGGGCCAGATGTCCGCAATTCAGAATTACGCGATCGATACTCCGTTCAGCATCGACGTGATGCACGAGTATCAGATGAAGCTCATTCGCTCCGTCGCTGGCTCTGACAAGGACTGGTACAGCAAGAACGCAGGAACTCGGACGAGGGCCGCCAACGGCGCGGCCGAGAAGACCACAGACCTCATTATGGCCATTGGCGACTCAATGGCACGAGCGGGAAACCTAGCGCCCGATCAATTCCGCCGCGCCATGTACGCAATGGACATGATCATGGACATGGACCGGGCGCCGACGAAGAACGTCAAGCAACTTGCGGCGGCCTCCGGTATGCCCGCCTCGGAACTTGCTCAGCTTCTCGGATTCCCCAGCGCTCAGAAGATGTGGAAGGTCGTGGGTACGCCTGCGGCTAAGGGCGGGGGCGTTAGCGGAACCCAGATCATGAACGCCATGCTCAACTACTGGAATCCCGATAAGTACAAGGGATCTCAGAAGGGTGATGGCTCGGTTGGGTCCGCCGCGAAGATGACTTCTGAGACGATCACCGGTCGACTTCAGCAGATGAAGGAACGAGCGTCCTTCGAGCTGGGCAATCTGTTCGTCAAGGAAGGCAAGGGCGGTCAGTACGAGTACACCGCTCTTGGCGAGAAGCTCATGGGCAAGAAGGTCCCCGTCTACACAGAGGACCGCTTCGGTAATCGCAATGTGACGGGTTACCGCACTGAGGGAGGAATCCTCAATCAGGTAACCGACATGGCCGGGAAGTGGGCCCCCAAGGTTGACGATTTCCTCGGAAAGTTTCTCGACGGGGCATCGCACTTCATCAGCGTCTTGGACTCTGCTGCCGACTGGATCGAGGAGTCCGGGCTCGCTGATCTGGCGGGCCCGATAGCGGATTTCCTCATCAAGTGGGGCCCTCTGATCCTGGCCGTGGGTCTCCTGTCCAAGGTGCTGGGCAAGGCTGTGGGGTTGGTCGGCAGGCTCTTCCAGCCTGCGGCTGCCCTCGTCCGTGGAGGTGTTCGCACCTACGAGGGACAGAGGGACATCCGCAGTCAGCGGCGGGCAGCTCGTGACGCTCGCAGGGATGCACGGGACAACGGGGAAAGCCGCCGTGACGTGCGCCGGGCAGGCCGTGACGCCTACCGACAGCAGCGCACCACCCTCCGGCAGGGAGACGACCGTTCAACCGGTCGCCGCCTGGTCGACGGCCTTCTAGGCCGGGACTCCCGCCAGGAGGACGGACAGCGCCAGATCCGGGCCCTTGAGGACCAGATCCGGGAGGCACGTGACGAAGCAACTCGACTCCGCGACGAGCTGCGGGAGACCAACCGCGAGTCCATGCGCCAGATCGCTCAAGCCCTCGCCGGCAACGGCAACGGGTCCGTACAGGGCGCCGCGACCCAGGCGTCTCAGGCGGTCAACTCGGTCCAGACGCAGGCTCGACAGGCCAACTCGACTTCCCTGAACCAGCTCCGCCAAGAAGTCGAGAAGACCCACAAGGCCGCTCAGGATCTCGTGACCGAGCTGGGCAAGGCCAAGCGCGATGTCAACGCGCTCGACGGCCAGAACCTCAATAAGGTCACGACCGAGTTCGATCAGCTCCGGAGCGCCGCTGAGGCGGCAGGCAGGCAGATCACGTCTGACAACACCCGTGTGGGCAACCTCGACGGCAAAGACGTCAAGGGTGTCACCGGCTCCATAAACGGCCTCAAGGACGCTGCGAAGAGGGCAGCGGACCAGATCGGCGACGGCGCTATGTCGTCCTCGACCTCAGGCCGCACCGCGAACCTGAACAAGCGTCGCCTGACTGACCTGATCAACGAGTTCAAGAAGCTGACGAATGCCGCTGACGGTGCGTACGACAAGGTCGGGCAAGGCACGGGAGCGGGCTCTCTGGCTGGCCGTATAGGGCTGCTGAACAACCGGAGCCTGAAGGACATCACCAAGCGGGTTGACGACCTCCGAAAGGCCCTGAACAAGGCTAAGGACGAGGGCGATGGGCTGGACGATGCCCTTGGCCGGATCGGCAAGCAGTCGCCTGGTGGCGGTGGCTCAGGCAGCGGCGGAAAGAAGAGCAAGAAGCGAGCCCGCGGTGGCGTCATGCGCACGTCCGACGTGGGCGCTGTCATGCCGGGCTATGCCCCGTGGGTCGACTCCATCCCGGCGATTCTGTCGCCCGGTGAGTCGGTCCTTCGCCCAGAGGTCACCAACGCCATTGGTGAGGAGCGGATCAACTCGTGGAACGCTCTGGCTATCCGTGGCCAGATCAGCCGACATGCGCGAGGGTCCGGGGGCAAGTTCAACCTCCAGGACATTAAGGATCTCCAGGCCCTTCAGGATATTCGCCCTATCGGCACAGCGATGCTCCAAACGATGGCAATGGACTCCACGTCTGACCCGCTCGGCGGAAGTACGCAGGGCGGCATATTGCGCACGGGCGATCACTCGGCCCGTGTAGGTGGGTCGGTCACATCAAACCGCATGCAGGGAATGTACGACTGGATCACCCATGATGTGTATTCGCTGCTGAAGAAGGTACCCACGGGAATCGGTCAGCTAGCCGGTATTCTCGGCGGAACCCTGAGCCCGATTGTGAGTGAGTACTTCTGGCAGGACGTCTGGCAGGGGCACGGAAACATTGTCGAGCGAGGTAAGCGCTACTTCAGCGACATGTGGTCGGTGAAAACCCTCGAAAAGATGTGGGACAACCTCCTAGGAGGAGTCACCGACTCTGCGGGCGCTATCTGGGACACCGTAACCAATCCGATCGACACGTTTTCCGGCGCATTCAGCGATGTCACCGAGGTTGTCACGGGAAGCTACAACAACCTCATTGGCATGGTCCAGACGGTGAAGGATGTCATTCAAGCTCCCGACGAATACGCGGGCCGAGTGGCAGGGGAATACCTAGCCAACGCGAAAGAAGCAATGCCCAACCTCGACGGGCTCTTTGACTTCTCGGACGGCGAGAGGGTCAATTCCACCTCGTCAGCGGCAGCGAAGAAACTCTTCGAGGGCTACAGCGGACCCATCAAGGGCGTTGGCGGGGCTAAGAAGTGGAAGAACGTGGCCATGCATGCCATGACCATGAACGGCATGCCCGCATCCGCGCTCCCCACAGTTCTGCACCGAATCAACCTGGAGTCGGGCGGTAACCCGCTAGCGGTCAACCGGACCGATATCAACTGGAAGAACGGAACTCCATCAGTCGGGCTGCTTCAGGTAATCGGTCCCACCTTTGCTCGTTACGCCGGGCCTTTCAGGGGGACACAGCCCCAGATGTACGGGGTCTCTGTGGAGCCGCTAGCCAACATCTATTCCGGCTTGAACTACGCCAAGAATCGCTACGGCTCTCGGTGGCAGTCGGTTCTAGCCGGAAACACCGGATACGCCACTGGAACTCTTTCCGCCTCGCCTGGCCTAGCCATGGTGGGTGAGAAGGGTCGGGAGCTTGTCGCCTTCAACGGCGGTGAACGCGTGTTCAACAACAGGGAGACCGAAGGGCTCCTGAACGGAAAGAAGTACGAAATCCATGTGCACGAGGCTCGGACAGAGCCAACGCCTCAGGCCGTGCTAAGGGCCTTGCGGACGGCGGAGGCCCTTTACACCACCCTGTAAAGGAGGCTCCCATTGCCGATTCCCGTTGGGGCCCGGTCCGCTGCTCCGAACACCCTTGCACTGGCACCGCCCGTACCGGTCGCCTGGAGCAGGACCAGCGTTTCCATAACTGGCAACAGCGGTCAGGGGGAGGAAATCCCCCTGACCGTCCTCAATGGCGGTCAGTGGCCCTCGGCCATCATGCAGCCGGGAGCTACCGGGCTAGACATGCCGCCCTTCGGGCTCTTCTCAGATGACTCCCCGAATCTCGACGGCTCGATTTACCGATCTGCCCGTGCCACTGCACGAGAGGTCATGATTCCGGTCTATCTGTACGGAGTTGACCGCCAGACCATCAACGCGCTGAAGCGAAAGTTCTTTCAGGCCCTCAATCCGAAGCGCGGTTACTGCGTACTCAAGTTCACCGAGGGCGGCGCGAGCGTCGCACGCAAGTTGAACGCGTACTACAAGGGCGGAATGGAGGGTGCCGAAGGCGAGGCCGCGGGCTTCTGCTGGGCAAAGTACGGCCTCACATTCACCGCTATGGACCCCTGGTTCTATGCCGACCAGTGGGAGAGCACTCGTTGGGCCTTCGGGACCGGTGACCCGCTACTCAGTAAAACTCGGGCGTTCCTCCCCTTGCGGCTCAGCAATGGCGTACTCGGCGGTGCCGGCGAGAGCCTGACCATCACGAACCCCGGCGACATCGAGGCATGGCCTATGTGGGTGCTGTACGGGCCCATTAAATCTTTCTCCCTAAGGGGACCCAAAGGAGACAGGATTTCCGCATCTCCGATACCAGACGGCACCGACCTCGTTCCCACGGGCCGAACCCTGACCATCGACACACGCCCGGGACAGAAGACCGTCAAGGACGATCAGGGAAAGAACTACTGGAGCAAGCTCGACACTAATCCGCAGTTCTGGTCTGTCGATCCAGGAGATTCCGAAGCAAAAGTATCCGTTGTCACCGGTTCGGGTAAGGCCGCTGTCCTCCTTACGTTCCAACCGAAGTACGCAAGTTTCGTCTAGGGGGATTCTTGGGTTACCGCGTCGAGGTTTTCGACAAGAGCCTGAAGCGAGTCGGTGAAATCGACCAATGGCTTTCTCTGGACTTCACCGTCCGCCTCTGCCAGGAAGGTGCCTGGCAGCTCCTCATTAAGGACGGCACGCCGCAGTCCGAACTCATCGAGAAGGGCGGAGGCATCGCCATATGGCGGGATGGCGTCAGCAAGCCGCTTCTCTCCGGTCAGGTTGACACCTATCAGAAGTACTGGACCAAGGTCCAGCACACCGGACCGGGGTCGCTCTACATAGCGGGCAAGTGCCATAACACCATGGCCTACCGTCGCCTTGCTTTTCTGGACCCGACCAAGCCTGTAGAGCAGCAGTACCAGGCCCGCATGCCCGGCCGGATAGTCCCGGGCAGCAGGGCTGGCAGCGCCATTTGGAGCGAACTCCGGAACAGTCTCGGCCCTTCCGCCCTAACGAATCGACAAGTGCCAGGGATCAACTTCGGCACGCAGCCGACAACCATAGGAATCCCTCTATCCGACAGTCTCCAGTTTGATTCCATAGGCTCCAAGATTGAGGAATGGTACGGCAAACGGGGTGCGGCCTACAGGTTCATTTACAACGCAGAGACGCAACAGATCGACCTAGAGATTTTCGCCCCGCGAGACCGCTCCAAAGAAGTCCGCTTCTCGCCCGAGCTGGGGAATCTGCGCGAGTACATTTGGACACTGAATGCTCCTAAGGTGACCAGGGTCATTGTCGGCTGTGCCGGCGAGAAGCTAGAGCGCTACTTCTACCAGAAGATTGACGCCGCCTCTGAGGCTGAATGGGGCGTTCAGATCGAGTCGTTCCTTGACCGTCGAGACATTCAGCTCAAGGTCGACAGGGCAACAGGGCTTCCCGTGAAAGCGGATTCGACCATGACGGCTGACGATCTGACGGCGGCCAAAGACGCCCTGACGGAGGCCGCCTCCGATGCCCTCACCGAGGGCGAGAAGAACGGCAACTTTCAGATTTATCCCATCGACACCGAGGCTTGTCAGTTCGGCCGTGATTACTACGTGGGCGACAAGGTGACCGTCGCTGTCGACGGTACCGAGTATTCCGATGTCGTGAGAGAGGTTGTCGTCTCAGTCGATGACGGCGGAAACACGCAGGACGTTTCGCCGAAGATCGGCGAACAAGGAACCGGCGACCCCTTGAACCTCTATAAGACCGTTTACGAGATGCAAAAGAAGCTGCGCAGGCTTGAGGCGAGGATGTGACGTATTGGCCGAAATCAGTTATCCGTTCACAGAGGACAACTCACGCGGCGGGACGCAGGTCGTATCCCAAACCCAATGGCAAGCTATGGCCGCCTCCTGGGCTCCCGACTCCATCGACTATCGCTTGCAAGTACCGGGTGAGACGCTTCCTTTTACGGCTACCGTTACAAACGGTCGGGACGTGCAAATATCCCCCGGCAACGCTTGGGTCTGTGGCTTCTACTATCAGAGCACTTCGCCCAAGACATTCACGATTGCGGTTAACTCGACGAGCTATGCACGCAAGGACCTTATCGTACTCCGCCTGGATATCGCGCAGAGTGCCGTGAATATGGCCCTCCGACAGGGGACGGCAGCGGCCTCGCCTACAGCTCCGTATCCCACCCGGTCCCGTAACGGGGTATGGGAAATGCCGCTCTACATAGTCGATGTGCCTGCACAGAACGGTGCACCCACCCTCGTCCTGTGCTCCACCTTCCGCGTGGGTCATCACGTCGCTGTGCCGTGGAACGCGGCGGACACCGCAAGCCTGATGGCGCAGAACGCTTTTATCGTGGACACCGATCACAACGATACTGGGGGCCAGGCCGAGGCTTATAAGGGCGTTGATGGCTACGTGCCAACGCGGCACCTTGGGAAGTCGCAGAAGTACGTGCCTTCCCTGGTCAACGTCGATACGAGCGTGCCTTTTCAGTGGCGGACTGGGCGCTGGCGCTGGCTTGGTCCGAATATCGTTTGGTTCCAGGTCACCATTGAGAACCCCTGGCGCGTAGGCTGGAAGACAAACGATAGTACGCGGCGTATGGGCATCGCCCTGCCGCAGGTCTGCAACTCAGGCGGGATACAGGTTATCCACGGATACCTGAGTAACCCCACCCAGGCCGATGGGTACCCCAACCTTGTGGCAATCACGGCCACGACGAGCCCCAAAACAACGACGCTCTACTTGCACTACCCAAATCCTACGACTCCTGCGGCGGGACTTGACGGCCTGACGCTTTTTCCCGGCACATCAACGCTGTCTCTGTCAGGGGTTTACGAGGCGAACTACTTCAACGAGTAGGAGGCCGTATGGCCCGTAATCGATTCGGCGGCACAGCCGCTGATGTGGCAGAGGACGCAGCAGGTGTCCGTGTCCCTCACGCGACTGGAACCGTCTGGGACGGTCCATCCATGGGGGCCACCCAGATAACGGATCTGCGATACACGGATGGCAGCCCCACAGACAGTCTCACAGCCGACGAGAACGGCATGATCCCGTCTTTCCTTGGCCCGGAGATGTCGCCGCCACACGAGCGTGTGTGGGTCGACTTCGGCGGTGCTCGCGTGGCACTCCTGGCTACCGATGTCGGGGAGCGGCTGAGCGCGCACGTGACCGCTGAAGACCCTCACGGAAGCCTTGAACGGGCCGCTAACGCAGTGTCCGCCCGCATGGGCGTCCCCGGAGGTCTGGCCCCCCTGAACGCAGACGGCGGAGTGAGCCTGACCAACGTTGTCTCTCCGCCGGCAGAGTCCGTGAGTAACGGCGGCGTCCTGTACGCCGAGGGTGGCGCTCTGAAGTGGAAGGGCTCGAACGGGACCGTCACCACCATTGCCGAAGCCTGACATCTAGCTCTTAGCCCTAGCGATCACTTACGAGTGGTCGCTTTTTTCATGCCCTCAGGGGGCCGAATGACCCTTTCTCAGTTCCTCTCTGTCTCGGGCCCTATAGCGACCTTTGCAGCCGCCCTAGTCGTAGTTCTGGCGAGCGGTCGGGCGAGCGCTGCGCGCGTATGGCGTGAAGAGGCAGAAGCCCAGAAGCAGCGGGCAGACCGCCTTTCCAGCGATCTCACCGAGATCAAGAACCGCCTTGCACGGATTGAGGCCGAGAACGCTCGGCTAATCCAGCTCCTTACTTCTCTCGACCCTATCCGGCTTGCCACTCTTCGGCTGCCCGCTAACCCCACGGAGGATTAATGGCAACTCCTATGACCGCCGATCAGTTCGTTGCAGCGCTCAAGGCCGAGGGCCTGAGCGTATATGAGCATCCTGGATGGCGGACCCATAACCGGAACCACAAGGGCTCTTGGGGACCAATGAATGGCGTCGTCATTCATCACACCGCAGGCTCCAATTCTCTGGGCGTGGTCTACGAGGGGACCCCGGATCTTCCGGGACCGCTCTGTCACTCTCACCTTGCCAAGTCGGGCAAGGTGACCATGGTTGCTAACGGACGTGCAAATCACGCCGGGACCTTCGCCCAGAACGCTCACGCGGCTGTTATTGCCGAGTCCAGCAAGCATCCTGCCCCGACCAGGTCCGAGCCTGTAGACGGCAATGCGCACTACTACGGCATTGAGATAGAGAATCTGGGCAACGGCAGGGACTTTTACCCGCAGGATCAGTACGACGCTGCGGTTAAGTGGGCCGCTGCAATCTGCCGCCATCACGGTTGGACCGCCAACTCTGTGATCGGCCACAAGGAGGGCACCACGCGGAAGATCGACCCTAAGGGGCCGGTTGGCTCCGCCAAGGGCGAAGCGTGGGACATGGACGATTTCCGCAAGGACGTAGCGGCTCAGCTCAAGAAGGCTCCGGGCAAGGGCTCGACCTCCCCGAGCAAGCCGCCCGCGAACAAGCCCGGCATTCCGGCGTTCCCCGGAACCTCCTACTTCCGCACGGGCGCCAAGAACGCGTTTGTGACGCAGCTCGGCAAGCAGCTCGTCAAGAAGGGCTTTGGCCGCTTCTACAAGCAGGGCCCAGGCCCTACCTGGACCGCCGTTGATCGCGCTGCGGTGAAGGCATTCCAGCTTGCCCACGCAGAACTCAAGGGTGACGCGGACGGCTACCCCGGTCCGCTCACGTGGAAGATGCTTTTTAGCTAAGGAGATCCTTATGACCAACTTCGTTTCGACGCACGGTGTGCGTATCTACTCCGTCCTCGCGGCCCTGGTGCCGGCTCTGGTCCTCGTGTGGCCAAAGATCCCGTGGGAAGCGCTCGTCACTGCGTCCGCTGGTCTGCTCGGTGTCGGTGTCCTGGCTGCGTCCCACGAGGATGCTAAGACGGCTTCGGCACTGACCAAGGACCCAGCAGGCGACCTGACTACCGATGACACCCGCTGGGGTTAGTCGTCGGAACTGGCTAGGTGCAGGGGTGCACCTGGGGTAGAGAGAGAAACAAAAAAGGCCCCCTCCCGTTTCCGGGAGGGGGCCTTTTTTGCGTTCACCGACGTTATCCCTTGTCGTTGGGGCTTTGGGTACTCGTGCAATCGCCCTCCGCAGCCTCCTCATGGAGGTCGCGGGTCATAACCGGAGTCCAGCCCGTGACCGGAAGGAACTGCGCGTTCTTTTCCTCGACCGCCGCCCTCGCAAGGAAGTTGGCCTCCGTGTAGTCAGACGCCTCCACAACCGCAACTGCCTTGGCGTGTGCGTGAAGCGTCACGCGATACCGCTTCTTCAAGTCGCTCACTGCTGCTCTCCCCAGTAGTGCCCCCGGTAGACGTGCCCCGGGCAGCGGCCTTCAGCCGCCCTCTTGAGATGGGTTCGGTAGTCCCGAGCACCGCACTTACACATCAGCGTAGGTCACCTGCTCCCCGACCTGCGCCGAGAGCGGGAAGGCGAGTTCCCGCGTCCAGACCAGCACGGCCAGGCCCTCAACGTCGACATGGTCAACGGTCAGGATCAGGGGCGCCTCCGTCGGGTCCCCCGCATCGATCTCCCGCCCCTCTTCGAGCTGTTCGGCAGTCGTGAAGACTCGCTCACTCACTGCCCCTCCCCCGGAACGCCTCGACGTGTCTGACGACCGTTTCCGCAGCCAGCTCCCCGCACATGAAGTGCTCAGTGTGGAGCAGGGTCACCAGGGCCACCCGCAGGCCCTCGGCACGGGCGTTAGACGCCCGTCTCGCGGTCCGAACCTTCGTGACGCCCCCTCTGTGCAGCTCCCCAACGAGGAGCCCCAGAAGAGCCGAGTAGCCCCGCCCGTAGCGTGCCTCGATGTCCGGTGTACTCAGTACTGCTGTCGACACGACTTCCCCTTGTCTCATCGGTGCTCACAGACCCCCTGGGCGCCGTTCTTGAAGGTCGCCCATATCTCGATGGCCTCGCCCTGCGGAGGCTGGAACGTCCATCGGAGATCCGCCCCTATCTCCATCGCGTCCAAGCCCTCCGCCTCAGAGAACGGCTGGGCGTCGTCCACCTCTCTGGCAAGGGCGCACCAGTCGCACCCACACCGGAGGCACCTGCACCCGCCTGCGGGAGCACAGGGCTCTTCGCAGGATTCGCGGTAGTAGGCCGCTTGGAGGGCCAGGAGTCGGCATAGGGCCGAGAGAGCGGGGGCGGCTTCGAAGAAGCACTGTTGTTGCCCGGGCTCTTGTCCGGGCACGTTGTGCCCAACGTGAACGTGCATGCATCCCTCAAACGAAACGAAAAGCGGCCCACCCCCGAAGGGGTGGGCCGCTCAACTGACCTACAGAAGCGGTTACTTGTTGGCAGCCTCGTATGCCTCACGGATGGAGGCGGGCACGCGCCCACGGTCATTGATGTCGTGGCCGTTCTCCTTGGCCCAAGCCCGAATCTTGGCCGTGTCCGAGTTGCCACCCGCAGCGGCGGAGGCACGCCCGCGGTTGCCGGCGGAGGTCGTCCTCCCGACCTTGCGGCCCGCACCCACGAACGGCTGCAAAGCCTTCCTCAACTTGTCAGCGTTCTTCGCCTTGAGGTCGATCTCGTACGTCTTGCCGTCGAGCGCAAACGTCAGCGTCTCGTCCGCCTCGCCCCCGTCGAGGTCGTCAATGAGGAGAACTTCAACCTTCTGAGCCATCGCTATACCTGCCTGTGTTGTGTAGTTACGGCGAGTCGAGAGAGATTCCACCGCATCCCTACGCGGAATCTCGTTCGTTACTGAGCGGAGACTTTCACGGCAGTCCCCCATACTTCAAGTGTGATCTTTCACGCCCATTGTCCCCGCGCCCACTTCTGGCACAGAGAGGCATAGCGACCCTGCACTATGCGGCCGGTCGTGGTCTTGCGCGGGGGCATACAGGTGGGGGCCGGGCACGGCCTCCCTGCACTGATGTTCTCACTCATCCCTCAAGCTCTCCCCAGGGTTGTTCGTTTACTCAACGTCTCCAATCGGGGTGAACTTCAGCGGGGTGAGGTACCCCACCACCTGTCCCGTCCTTACGTGGTATACCGCCTTTCCGTATCGGTGCTCCGTCGCCGTCTGGTCCTGCGGCTCGTTCTGCTCCTGGCGCTCGTGCTCCTGGTCCTGGTCCTGGTCCTGGTCCTCGATGTACGGCTCTCCGTTCTCCGCAGCGGGAGACCACCAGAGCTGTGCGCCCCAGGCACCGGAGAACAGCGCCTTACCGGATGCCAGCGAGCGGACCTCGTAGCGGCCCTCCCCCACGTGAACGATCTCCGCTCGTTCCCCGTTCGTCGGCTCCTGAGTGGCGCGCTTGCCGCCCTTGCCCCCGTAGAGGATGTGCATGGGCGCGTCCACTCGCATTCCGGGGATGTCCTTGAGAGGCCCGTTCGTCCAGTCCTCGCCCGGCACCGGGGGCTTGATTCGCTTCACGGAGCCGTTGCTCTCGTAGAGCAGGGCCCACGTGGACCGCTGCTCGGGGTCGGTGCCCTTGAGCCCGATGCACAGTCGGGCCCCTTCTCCTCCCTTGCCCTTCACCGGCTTCGGAGGGGCAAGAAGTGTCCCTACCCGCTTGACCTCTGCTCCCCGGGTGTCGACGCCAACGGCGGTGACGTAGTCCCCCGGCTTGACGTTCCCGAGCAGCTTCTTGATTGCTTCGCTGAGCATGTGCCTTCTCCTCTACTTACCAGCCGCTACGGGCTGGGCGGCATTACTGGGCGCAGCCTTCTTGGCCGCTGTCTTCCTGGGTGGCGCCTTCCTCGTGGCAGGCTTCCGCGCAGCCGGCACCGCGGCCTTCCTCGTGGAAGCCCGGCGCTTCGGAGCAGGCTTCACGGGCTCGGGTTCCGGCATGACAGGGACCAGCCGATAGACACTCGGGTTGGCGCCAGGACGGCGCTGCCGCTCCTGGATCACCTCCACGTCAGCCATGTCCTCAACCGCGCTGAGGATCTGAGCGGAGGAGTACCGCCCCGAGAGAGCCTTGTAGAGCTGCGTCTGAGTCATCTCCCCGCCGTACATCTCCAGCTTCTGACGGATCTTCACGTCAAGCGGCAGGATCGTGCGGGACTTGGTGACGTTGCTCTGAGAGATGAGCTGCTTCACAGAGGCTATGGAGAAGTCCACGAAAGCCTTGGCAGCCTCCAGGGCCTTGACCGTCACGACCAACTTTCGCTCTGCCGCAGTGAGCACACAGGCAACGCGCATGACCTGTTCTGCTGACCGCTCAATGAAGCAGGCCACATCTTCCGGCAGCTCCTCTAGAGCGTCCTCGTACTCGGCACTGATTTCGTCAAAACGGTCAGCGGCGGTCTCCCCGAGTACCATCCGACGCCGCTCCTTGGAAGCCCACTCGTACGCCGTCTTGAGGGAGCCCGAGACCTTGATTGCGTCCAACGGGTTGCTCGTCCGGTAGTCCCTGCGGCGGAGCCGCTTGGACCGCTCGACCATGACGGGGAGGATGCGGTTGTATGAACCGCCCTGCGCCTCCGTGAGGCTGATGAACTTGGCCCACAGGGCGGGTTGGATATGGGCGTGGAACCCGAGGGCGGGTTCCTGAACCGTGATCTCAACCTTCTTGCCGTCCTTCTTCGTGACATTGGAAATCCGCTTCCCATCCCACGAAGTCCGCAACACCCCGCTGTACTTGGGGCAGCGCTTGACCATGAGAAGCGTTGACTGCCACTCCTCATCGATGATCACGCATCGACCGTCCAAGCCCCCCTCGGACGTAAGTGACTCCTGCTCCCTCTCGTAGAGTGTCTGCACGAGGGACGGGCCCGAGGAGATGCCACCCTCACGCCTGAGCATGAGCCATTCCCCGATGCTGTCCCACAGGAGCTTCTCAGCTGTCGCCAGAGCGAACCCCTTGCGCCCAACCATCGACCGCCCCGCAAGAGCGGTCCATACGACCACGGGTCTCCCGTCCGGCTGCATCACCTTGCCGTTCAATGCGGCCGAGAACAGCGCCAG
The DNA here is from genome assembly GCF_040644575.1 of Streptomyces sp. NPDC046939. Taxonomy (NCBI): domain Bacteria; kingdom Bacillati; phylum Actinomycetota; class Actinomycetes; order Kitasatosporales; family Streptomycetaceae; genus Streptomyces; species Streptomyces sp. NPDC046939. The sequence continues at coordinate 182,392 of NZ_JBEYWV010000008.1, read as the reverse complement.
TACCGCAGCGTGAACCCCAATAGGGTCCGCCTCCGTGTGCGGCATTGCGTTCTTCACTGCGGCTCCTACCGGGCCGTACGACATGGGCTCGTAACGAGCCTTCTCGTCCATACCTTCCTCTCTCCTGTTGTGATGGCACGTTCACACAAATCGGTGAGCGTCCATGGATTGAGCCGGGAGCATCCCTATCCCCGGCTCTCACCAAAGCAGCTCAGCGCCTTACGACCACGTTGGGCCGTTGCCACTCTGAGAACACGTCGTAAGGGGGGTCGTACCGTGTTCGCTGGTCGTGCTCGATGAGGAGGCATCCCCCGTCGCTGATCTCGCGTACGACACCGGGAAGGCCGCCTTTCCAGCCGAGGGCTTCCCCTCCCGTCTCACCGCCTACGACTCGGAAAAGCTCCACGCGATCCCCTGGGATGACCGTTCTACCGAAACGGTCGTGTCCTCTCTTGGCCATTACCCTCTCCCGTTCGGGTCGTTCATCAAACAGGCTGTAGAGGCATGGCGCCGGAACGGGGAGCGCTTGAATATTCGGGCGTTTTGAAGAGGCTTCCCCTCTACCACCGCGCGGGCAACGCTCTGCGCTTCCAGCACCGAGGAAACGCCGCGAACATCCACCTGTACGGTTCGCTCCTCAACGACGAACACCACATAGTTGTGATTCCTGCTCACTCGCTCTCCTCCCTTTCTACGTGCCAGAAAGCCAACTCGTTGCCTTGGATGGGCCACTTGGGCTCAGCGCCCCAATCCTTACCCCAGCCCCCGCGTTCTCCGATCCCCCACTTATCCGGGTATAGCCAGCCGAGGGGGATGAAGCCCTCGGCCTTTACGTCCTCGATGTTCGTTACGAGTGCGTCCGCCCAGTGGTGAACGAGCCGCCCGCCTGTACTGGTGTAGACGGCGGCCTCGCCCCTAAGCAGGATGCGCATTCCGTAGTTCCAAAGCACGTCTCCCGCCCGGAGCTTGAAGGTGTTCAGGGTGACCGTCGGCCTCTGCTCTGTCATCAGACGAGCACTCCTTTCCGAGCCTCCTCGTACGCGCGAGCGGCCTCCTGCACCAGGAGGCGAACGGCCTCAAGGGGGCAGGCGTACCCCCAAGCCGTGTCCGCCGCGTAGCTGCACACCTCTGCGTACGCACGCATGCGCGTGCACGGGTCCGCTCCGCCGGCAGCAGCTCGGGCACGGTCGCGGACGGCCTCGATGTCGAGAAGCCATCGCCCCATGCGGCTCACAAAGCGCCCCCGCGGATTTCCTCAGTAGTGCCCTGCCTGATGAGCCAGAGGTCCCGCGTCAGCGGGACAGGGCCAACCCCGAGCCCCCACCGAACCCAGTAGACCCAGCGGGTACGGACCCATCCACGGCGCTCGACGGACACGACCTTGCCCACGGCCCCGTGCCCTCTGGGGTGCCCTACTCGGTCACCCACACTGAACTTGGGCGACTTCACGAAAGCCCCGCAGGGAGCCAGGTGAACCCATTCCTGCACGCCACGGCGTACGCGTAGAGCGCTCGTCGGCACGGCGTCTTGGCCGAGCCCAGGATGCCCCGCAACGCGGAGTTGAGCGTTGCCGCGTCGGGCACATACGGCATGATCGCGTGCCGCTCGGCGCGGTAGGCCGCGTACTCCTCCAGCGTTCCGGGGTGCTTGACCGCCACCTGAACCCCGTTGACTCCGGGCGTCCACTCCACGTAGAGGCGGACCGCCCCACGCGGTTCGGTGCCGATTGCCAAATGTGTTCCTTGCATGCCCTTCCCTTCTCTAGTCACCGAGCACGGAGCGCGGAAGAGCATCCCTATTCCGCCGCGCTCCAAACTCACCTGACTAGTCAGGATTCGTCGATCGCCTTCAGGCTCGCCTCAAGCCAGGCGTCTGTGAGGCGATGCCGCTTGCGCCATTCCACGAGCGCAGATTCGCGTTCAGCGGTGCCAAGGCAGCCCTTGTGACGGGGGCTCGGCTTCCAAGTGCCGTCCGCGAGTTTGCGCCCCCGAATGTGACTGTAGAACTTCTCAACCACCCTGCCACAGCCCTCAAGTTCGCACTTGAAGTAGGACCGGACATCACTGCCGTTGTATGTGCCTTCCAGCGTCCACGCGAAGAAGTAGGCCACGGTTACGGCCTTACGTGCAGACTTGATGTTGCGGTTGTACTGCCCTGCCATCAGCTCAGGCGAGAGCTTAGGAGTGTCGTTGAACATGTCTGTCCTTTGCTAGTTGGTCGGGCGAGGACCCGGAGCGTCCCCGTGACGCCGAGCGTGAATCAGATCGATACCGCCGTCAGCGCATTTGGCGGCGCAGGGAATGGTGTTCTCCTGCCACCACTGCGCAACGGTTATGTAGGTGACTGCATTGCAGCCAGCACAGCGCATGGGAACTTTTCGCACTGTGGTTTTCATGGTTCGCCCTTTCGTTAGAGGCAAAGCAAAGGGCACGAACGAGCATCCCTATCCGTTCATGCCCCAAGCTCAGTCGCTAGCGGACGTAGCTGCGTCCCCGGCAGGACCGGCAGAACCGGCACGGATCTACGATGCGCACGCCGTGACGACGCACCATCATTTCCGACCAGCCGTGAACCAGCTCGGAGGAGTCACCCTCCTGCATTGCAGCGGTGGCCTCGCGCCAAAGGCTGTAGCCCTCGGGGTCGACCTCCTGCCATTCCGCGAATGCGGCATCCCGCTCTTGGGTGTGCCGCTCTCGTTCTTCCTCCGTGTACTGCACCGGGACGGGCCGTGCCCCCGAGCCGTTCGGGTAGGTGTTGTAGAACGCCCCTGGCTCACTGGCGTACACGTAGAACCGAAGGTTCATTGCGATGGTCTGCGACGTACGGCGCATCACTTACCCCGTTTCTGGCTCTTGAGGTGAGCTACGGCCTCGCGCTCCACGAGCCGCAGGAAGTCAGGCGGAAGAGCAGCGCCGTTCTGACCGTAGTCCTCCCGCATATAGACCGCGTACATGCCCTCTGCCCGTTCCTGTGCGCGCTTCCAGTGCTCTCGCGCATTACTGCGCGGTCCCTCGTTCACGTCGAGCGGGTAACGGGCGTAGTGCCCCCGCCAGTACGCGTAGTCGGCCAACGGACGAACGACGTTACCGAGCGCGATCCACGCGTTCCGCTCCGCGAGCGTGCTCGCCTTCAGCACCGCTTCGCCTATGGGCGGGAGGTCGAGCGGGGGAATGATGCGCTTTCCGATGATGGGGTCGTTAGGTATGAGCCCGTGCTCAGTTCGGTACTCCTCAATCCGAACGCGTTCCCACCCCCTCATGACCCCAGAGTGTGCGCCACACAGGATCATGCGTAGACGCTCACCCCTGTAGACCGTCGTCCGCACAATTACACCGGGCCATGGGCAATGACCGGTTACATCGTCGCGGTAGACCTCACACAGGAACTCACCCTTTACGGCTTCCTGTGCGTCCTCAGCGGTCGTTGCACGGCCAACCCATGCATGCGCCTCCTTGCTCGCGTCCCACTCGTAGGCGAACCACACTTCAGGGTTCGTCCCGCCGCGCGCACGGACCACGTAACCGCCGTACTGCTCCGTCCCCTTCTCTCCCAGGTAGAAAACTCCGTCATAACCACCCTGCCGCCATTCGGCCATTGGGTGATCCTTTCTGTCCGAGCCTCTGAGCTTGTCTCTAGAGACTGGCCGAGTAGGGCACGGGTGATCTCCGCCCGAATGCTCGGGTGACCTTCCCATGCCCTCTACGGTCAATCGCTAGCGGCAGCGATGGCCGAACCCGTCTTGCCCATGGCGGCAAGCTCCGTCCTGAAAACCCGCATTGAACTCAGCGATACGAACGCGCTCGATGCGAGCCTTAGAGTCCCGTTGCGATATCTCGTAGGTGACCCTGGCGGTTGCCCCGATGACGGCGCCGAGCACCGCAGCGCACGCGAGGACCTGTTTGAGCCGCCGTACGAAGAGCGGCACGCTAATGACCTGGACGGACAGGGTCATGCGGAGGAACGCGGCCACGGCGCCGCCCGCAGGTCGGGGCCTGCTTAGGCTGAGGGCCATCAGACGCGCTCCTCAACGATGCGGTAGAAGGTGTATGCGTCGGTGCGAACCTTCCAGGTACTCAAGTCCTGCCATCCGGGGCCCCAGTTGGCATGCAGGTGGGTGTACTCAACGGACTCGCCGGGGCTCCAGGCGGACGGCTCAGTGAGCGTCGGGCAAGCAAAGATGCTCACGCATCCGTCCGGGTGGTCGTGCATAAACACCCGGTCACCGGGCCTCAGCGCATCCGGGTCAACTGCCTCCGCCTTGAACCTCGCGCCGTTGTCCGCATCGAGGTAGCGCACTTCACGTACTGCTGCGGTCACCGAGACCTCTCCCCTTCTCTGCATGAGAAAGGGCACGGGGGAGCATCCCTAATCCTCCGTGCCCACTACTGCGCCTCCGGTGCCGGCGGCGCCCTACTCATTGATCGTTTAGGCGTCGACCGGTCGGGCGTCGCCCTGAGCCATGGCCAGTTCGTGGCTGACGCGCTCTCGCGTCTCTGCGTCCAACCGCGCGAAGCGACTCGCCACGGCAGCCATGAGGGCCACGTAGTCGTCCTCCGCGATGTGGAGCACGTACTTCATGTCATCGCCGTCCTGGTATGCGTCGCCCTCCGCCTCCCGCAGTGCGTCATGCACTCGGCGTGCCTGCGCCACCTTCGCGGCAGCCCTGAAGCGCACGACGCGCTTCGTGTAGCCGTCGACCAGCGCACGCCAGTCGCGCTCTTGCAGGTACACGGGATAGCGGTACAGGGTGACGCTCACTCGGCCCACGCTTCGACTTCCGCAATGCCGATACCCAGGAGGACGTACCCCTTGGACTCAAGGGCTACCAATGCCTCCTCGACAGCAGGCCGACCCTTAGCGCGAAGCGCCTCACCGCTGTACTCCCACGCAAGCCCAGAGTATTCCTCATCCCATTCCCTGAGCATGAACTTACGTACGTCATCCAGGGTTTCAGCCGACTCCCGCTTACGGAGCTGCGACCCATTCTGAATGAGTGCCACACGGAACATGTTGACCTCCCTTGTCTACCGTGCCCCTATGGCGCAGTAGGTAGAGGAGAGCACGGAAGAGCATCCCTATTCCGCCGTGCTCTCGTGACTACCGACTACGTGTAGGACAGCCGGATAGCGCCACTCTTCGTGACGACTAGGCCCGTTGCTACGGGCCGCCCGCGATAGCGCCTCTTCTCAACGTTCAACTCCACGAATGCGGGGCCGCATCCGTAATGAGCCGCGTACGTCACCGCGTCCACGTGCCTGGTGAAACGCTGATGTGACGCCGTACCGATGTGAGCGACGTACAAAGCTCCCCCTAGCCCTCAAAGAGCGTCATCGCATGACGCTCACCGTGCAGGTACGAGCCACACCCCTCACACTGCGACGTGCTGAAGGTGTTCGTCTCGCAGTCGCACTCTTCGGGCTTCGGCTGACACGACCCGTCGCAGAAAACCGGTTCGCCGACTCCCGCACCGCTGGTCAGTGCGTCGTCCGTGTTGTAGTGCCCCTCGCACGCCTCACGGCATGAGTGCTCTTCCTGAGCCATGCCCATAGCGACGTGCGACGGGTGCTTGATCCGCGACAGCGGCTCGTGTCCGTCGCCGCCATGCTGTTCGTTTTCGCAGCATTCGCCATTCGCGTGCGACAGCATGCAGCACATGCACACCCATATCGTTCCGAGGTTGTTCACAGTTCCTCCCCTTGCCTCATTGCGCCTGTCGCAATGGGTGAGGGGGTGTACGGAAGAGCATCCCTATTCCGCCGTACACCCGACGCCCCTACGAGAGAGCTACGTAAGCGGCGTGACTCGGATGTTGAACCCGTTCACCAGTCCGTACCCGGTCCGGTAAATGTCCGCCATGCCGCGTGTTGTTTCTCCGGGCAGGGACACGCACTCCGCAAAGGTGCGGACCTGCTGTGTCATGTTCCCGAACCCCCGAACGTCAAAGACGAACGGTTCCTTATCGCCGCGCCCCATGACGCTTACCTGAAACGCTGCGTGATTCTGGTAGTCCTTCCAGAAACCGAACTGCCGCAGCGGGACGGTTCCCCGCTCACGAGTTGCGGTCGACGCCGATATAGCCACTGGCATTGCTTCCCCTTGTGGGTTGCTGTGCGGCCCGCTAGGACCCTTGCAAGTGCCGTACGACACTTCCCCCGGTAGACATGAACTCAGGGGCTTAGGGAGCAATCCACGGGACGTGTGAGTATCAGTCACTCGGCCCGCCACACTCCGGCCCTCCCCTTGTCGCTCATGTCTGCCGTAGGCAATCTCGTAATGCACGTACCTGCTTCGCTCGCCTCTTGTGCTTTGCACTGCTTCCGCTGGTGTTGTTCGGTTCCGTAGGCACGTCACAACGCATCCACAGTGCGCCACACTCAATGTCTGCTACGCATGTAGGTCTATTCATCCCGGATGACCAATCCCGGTTATCGGTGTGCAGGTTGGCAGCCTGCCCCGTATGGATGCTCACCCCACGGGGTGAGAGGACACGCAAGTCTGGCTTTAGCCGTCCTCCCGCTCATCCCGTCAATGCGCTTTCGCTAGCCCCTGTCACGGCAGACAGGACCCCATCAAATGCGTCTGAGGCTGCGTCCAAGCCTCTTGTGGGTGCAGCATGGACCTACGGCCCACCTGTGTAGCCACAAGCGCTCAGAACGCCACTCAGGGCACGTCACATACTCGCGCTCAGGGAATGAGCAGTCAGACTGACTGCCACTCAGACTCGCTATCCAGATGTCAAGGAACGGATTCTCCGGTGTCACCCGTCGCATTCACGGCCGGACCACCACCGAGATTGGTCGCTCATCAACTCCCGACCCCGTGCGCCTGAATCCCCATCTCTGCGTGAACCCCGTTTCCGCTCTCCCCTTCTGGGGCGGTACTCCGGGGCCGCTCCGGGTCGGCGCGGTCGGTGTTGCAGGGAGGACGCTGCCCTAAAAACACCCAGGGGGCAAGTAAGTCTCCGAACCGGGATGGAGCCGCGCACGCGCGCATAGGGCCACATATCCGCAGGTCAGATGGGGTGAGGTGACACACAAACAAATGCGACATAACTACGCACAACATCCCAACACCCAGGGGGCAAGTTATTTGCGTAGCCTTTACCTTTACAAGCCCCGTAAGCGGACATCAAGGGCGACGACTTTGCGTTCTCATTACCCACCTTCCCGTGGAACGATACGGGCAATAGAGGGCATAAAGACTTTCGCAAGGTCCCTGCATAACCGTTACTGACGCGTAGTCAGGCATGCCCCATATCCCATATGGAGGCGTATAGGCGTGACCTAAGTCACGAACCTAACTTCACGTCAGATTGCCCCAAGCGCGCGCCCGGCGGGCAGTCACCTATGACCGGGTCACGGGTTGCTGCGCCCACCCACGAAGAGGGGGCGCGATCACGCGTTAGTTGATTTCAGGTGCCACGCATCGCGCAATGCGTATTGGTATCGCACTTAGTGCTGCAACAACATCATCAGGCAATGCGCGCGCGTTATTAATGTTGTCTCACCCCAAGTGCTACATCATTACGGGGGTAATATAACGTAATTCATGTCACGAGGACCGCAGGGGCGCCTTCCCTCCATCGTGTACGGGTATCAACATTCACAAGGGAACAAGCGCTGATCCGCTGAAGTTGGCTCCAGCTCCCTAACCCGGCCTCGCGAGGCCGGCACCGCGGGCTCTGACAGCCCGTAATGGTGTATCACTTAGGCTGCGACAACAATAATGTTGTGCGTTGCGCCACATTTCGGAGCACTTCTGTCCCGGTTTCCGTCAGAGGACACGTACGTAATCTATGGAGGCGGTTGGTTTAAGCCGTCCGCCTCCTCCGCGTCTATGAGCTTCCTGAGGAGCCGCAACCAGCCTCCCTCTTCTCTCGCCAACTGTGCCCAAAACGCATGCTCGGCCTCGGCAACTGGGTCTCTCACGTCGAAAGTGCAAGGCCCATCGTGCTTCATGTAGAGAAGGCAATGTTCATCCAACTCCTCCGAGCGCTGATCGCAGCCTTCCCAGAAGACAATGCAGTCCGGCCCCTCCGAATCACTCCAGAAGAGCCACATCTGTAGATTGGACCCCGGAATGTATCGCAGGAATTGGGCGTGTGAAACCGTGTGCTCCTGCCCGAAGGCACACTGTAAGACGCCGCCTGGGCGGGAAGGGATATCGTCATCATCAAGAGGAGCCGAATATGCGGCCAAGAAAGCCGTCTGAAGAGATAGGCGCCTTTCTGAAAGGCAACGGAGCTGGGCCACAGCTTTCCTCCAGGAAATAAGGAGCCCCGGCCGCTCCGCAGGGAGAGAGACGACCGGGGCCTAACCCGACCTAATGCGTGGCCCACCTAGGAGCCGCAGGAGTGAACGGCACATAAGGTCGGGCGGTTGTGTACCAGGGCTGAGAGGAACTCTCCTGAGCCTCCCTGATAACGGCTTCTCCGTAAGCTTCCATCTCTTGCATGCAAGGCTCACAGGCAAACAAAGGGACAATACCAGCGCGGATTTCCAACGGCCCGATGAACTTCACACGAGTGTCTGGTCGGCGGCAGTACAGCAAACAGCGGCCTAAAATCCAGTCATCCGAAGTGGGGTACTCATCTCTCACGACCGCGCTGCACCACGGTAAAGATGCCAAGCACGAGCTGCTTCGTGCATTGAGGAGAGCCATCCGGCGTCAGGGTCACGTTGGGAACTTTCGGCGTACATTCGGTGCAGGGCCCCAGCAAAGGCGGTGATAGCCCTGGGGTTTGCTGCTGCCCAGCCGGTACACCGACTGGCCCAGGACTCTGCGGCTTCAACCGTGTGGCCTGCCGCGATAAGTTGCACTGCCCAGAGCGCGGGGTCAATGAATGGAGCACCGAGGGTGGGCCACGCCCAGTCTACGAGCCAGGTTCGCCCTGTCTCGTCCAACATAAAATTGCTCGGATTGATGTCCGTGTGCAGGAGTGTGGCCCCAGCGAAAAGGGCAGCCTCCTCTTGGTTGGCCGCGAATCGGTCCCACCGAGTCTCACGCCAGTCCAATCGTGGCGGCGCAATCCGCGCAATTCGATTCAGGGCATACACGACCGCCTGCCGGTCCGGGGAGCCCAGCTTGAAGCTGGCACGCCTTCCCTCAATAGCCTCGAACCCGAGGACAATCCAGTCAGCGTTTTCCCGGTACCAGAGCAGTGGTGGGGAGATCACATGTGCAACCGCAGGGTTGATCTCGCGCTCTCGGAGGATGGAGTCACGGCGGCCCCCCGGCCGGTTCCGCATGGCCTTCACGAAGACTGGACCGGTCTCGCCCTCGATGATTGCCGTCAGGTCTGAGCCGAATCCGCGCTCAGTGACCTCAGCGTGACTTGCTTGGCCGATCTCAGGCTCGATCAGACCCCAGAACGCGGGGCCGGGAAGCTCGCTCATGGTTCCTTCTTCTAGTTTCGAGGGTCACAGTCGCTCGGAGGGAAGCCCGGATTGCATTCGGCATTGGGGTCGCAGCCAGGGTCACACCCGCCGCGGAGTTCAGAGCCGCGAATCGCGGCGTTGGCCTCCGTCATCGCCTGACCGGTGAGAATGGCAGTGAGGCTCTGGCTCTGAACGTTGCCGACGACCATGTGCGTGGAGAAAACACACGGAGAGACTTCTCCGTCCGGTCCGATGGATGCTCGGCCATCACCGCAGTTCCCGCAGAGACCGTTGATGCTCGGCTCCTGGCCCTGGGCGGCCCTGCCGTAGGGCCGAACGCGGTCCACACGGATGCGGGTCACTCCGAGGCTCCGAAGGTCCCGTTGCGCGTCTTCTACGCCCTGACCACCGTTTATCTCAACGATGCCCACCCGGATGGGGATGCCAAGCCGGACGGCTCGCCTGATGTTGTCCCGGGTCCGGGTGTGCGTTTTGCGCCCGGTGATCGCGTCGTGCTTCGCGGCATCGCCCGAGTAGTAGCTCGTGGCGAGGGTTGCGCCCTCCCTGACCAAGAGGGTCCACCATGCCTGAGTGAGATGGACGAGGTTGGAGTACACCTCTACGTCCATCCCCAAGGCGCGGGCGAACCGGACCAGCTCGGGCGCGTCGGGGTGCATAGTCGGCTCTCCGCCGATGAGCTGGACTTGCGGAATGCCAGTGCGGGCAGCTTCCTCGACCGCTGCGAGCCACTGTTCAAGGCTCATGGACCCGTGCTCGCCCTGCGGTCCAGAGCTGTTGTAGCAGTGTTGGCACTTCAGTTGGCACTTGCGGGTGAGGTCCAGCCACAGAGCCCCATGGGCCGTATGTGGATCGGAGTGCACCGGTTTCAGGGGTGCAGTGGTCACGATTCGCCTCCTTGACGATCGTTTCCCCCTCGATTGGGGGGCCGTTCCCTCGCCCGGACTCGAACCGGGGACCTGACGCCAACGCGGCCGTTCGACTAAGGCAGTAAGCGTCTGCTCTACCGTCTGAGCTACGAGAGATCGCACGTCTCCTCCGGGAGAGGACTCAACCGAAGGAGACGGCGGGTCACCGGGCTAGGGCAGTGAACTGTGAGGGGCTTGCGCTGCTGTGGCACCCACGATTACGCCGGAGGCAATCAAGAGGAGGGCGGCGATGAGTGACCCCGCGACTTGCTCCGCTAAACGTCGCATGCTTTTGAGCGTCCTTCCTGCTGCTGGGTAGCGGTGGTACGGCGGTAGGCGGTCATTGGCCGGGGCATGACCCAGTAGCCCCCTGGCCATCCCTGAAGTCGCAACGTCCGCCCGCCGGCACCGGCCTGCTTCATGTCCTCTACCGGATAGAAGCGGCCCCCCATGAAGAGGAGGTCATGCCTCCTCACCGTTGTTGGTCCGACCTGCACCGGCACAAACCCCGATGGAGCCCCCTCATCCGTTGCCTCGATGGCGGGCACCAACTTGCGCAGCTTCACGGGCCAGGTCACGCCTCCGGGGGACTGAGCGATTCCGGACGTGCCCTTGGCCTCAATGAGCGTGCCGAATCGCCTCGTCCTCTCGTCCCATACCTCGTCGCCCTGTTTAACGTCCGCCATTGACGACACCCCCCAACAGGCAAGCAAGCGCCCTCACGTCTCCAACGCTGGCCCTGCCCAGGTCGATCAGGGGGAGCCGTTGAGACTCGTCCACGAACATCCCCCGGAGGTCAATGTTGTGTTGCGCCAGGGCTGCCGATAACTCGTCGCGGGCCTTGTACGCCTCGTGCAACGGAATCCTGTGCAACTGATCTGCGGTTGGCGGCGCCCCCACGGGGCGCTCACCCTCCGGTCTCGTCTCCACTTCGACCACCACGGACTCTCGGATTGATCACTTCCGGCTTGTTCTGACACTTAGGTAATCGCCTGATGACGTTGCGCGGGTACCTTGGAAGAGAGGCGGTCGCGTAAACGCCGTAAAAGCTGTCGGAGCTGCCGGGAGATGCGCAGATGTCATCGAGCCCCCGAGACCCAAACACCAAGCTCAGTGCCCTACTTGCGCAGGCAGAGTGCCAGCGGCAAGAACTCGCACGAGCCGTAAACCGCATCGCGCGGACGTCCGGGGTGCCCCTCAACTACTCGGGGCAGACGGTCTCCATGTGGTTGCGCGGCCACGAACCAAAGGCCCAGGTCAAGCCACTCGTGCTTGCTGCACTGTCAGAAAAGTGCGGGCGTCCGATCACTCACGCCGAAGCGGGCCTGACTCCGCCCTCAGACGCCGACGGGTCACAGCAGCTCGACACTGTTGAGCAACTGCTCAACCTAGGAAGGGCGGACATGGACCCATCTCGGCGCGGCGTACTAGCCGCTGGCGCGTTCTCCGCAGCTATCGCGGTACCAGTGTTCGGAACGTCTCCCGCTCGCGCGAACGAGTCGGTGAGTCCCGGCAAACAGACAACACGCGTAGGAGCTTCGCAGGTTGCGAGCGTCCGCCGTACCACGGCGCGTATCGCGGACATCCTCGATGAAGACGGCGCGGGCCACGCGCGCCCGATGGCCGCCGCATACCTGGTGAACACAGTAAGCCCGTGGTTGCGGGCTCAGGCAGCCACCGATGTGGCATCCAGCATGCGCGCTGCTGCGAGTGATCTGGTCTACCTGACAGGCTGGATGGCGATGTACGAGGCGGACCACGCTGCCGCACAGCGCTGGTACCTGAAGGCGTTGGCCCTTGCTGACGAGGCAGGAGACCATGTCACCTATTGCCGCACCCTGCGGGGCATGAGCTTGCAGATGACCAGCCTTCGGAAGGGCTCGCGGGGCCTTGAGTTTGCCGACGCCGCCGCCGAGGCTGCACCTGCGGCGGGTCCTCGTCTCGTAGCGTTCCTTCGTGGGCAGCAGGCCCACGCGGCATCGATGGTCAAGGACCACCGTCAGGCACGGGTGCGTTTGCGTGAGGCAGAGGACGCCCTAGCAAAGGCCGACAACCGCAGGGACGCGGTAGGCGGCTATGACCGAACGGCGTGGCTGTTCCATCTGTCACATGTGCTTATGGAGGCCAACGACCTGCCGGGGTCGATCAAAGCACTACAAGACTCCATCAAGGTGCAGCCGCCGCAAGAGCGGCAAGGACGGGTGCACTCGTACGCGCTGCTTGCTCAGCGGCAGCTCCAGCTTGGCCACGTGGACGCCTCCGCCGCTTCTTGGAGGCGTTTCCTGGACGAGTACGAGCAGGTCTCTTCTGTGCGCGGGGATGAGCACTTTCAGACGATGCGGAAGGACATGCTCCGCCACCAGAAGGCGCGCTCAGTCCGGGAGCTGAGCGTTCGGGCCCGAGAGGTAGCCGCTCTGAAGGCGTGACACGGCCTGGCAGGGCCGACATCAAGCTTGGTCCCGTAGACTGAAGACCTGAGAGCCCCTGCCTGCATCCCTGGCAGGGGCTCTCAGGCGTCTCCTGAGGCTCAGCGGGCACGACCACTGCGCAACGCTCTGACCTGCGTCATACGCGTGTCATACAGGGTCCTTCACTCGGTACGAGACCCGCATGTCCGGCATGACGCCGGGCTTCTCGTGTCCGTTCTCCCACGCGAGAGCCAGGCAGTTGGCTGCCATGTTGAGCGCCCATTCGGTCGCCTCCGTGGTGTTCATCCCCGTAGCGCTGATGATGCTGAGCGCCCTGTTGATCTTGGCGTTCCGGCGCACTGACAGGATCTTGGGCCACTTACGGGCAGGCTTGCTGGGGGTAGTCATCTGCGTGTGCCTTCGTCAGGTGAGGGGGCCGTCAGCGGCAGTTGCGGCAGACGCCGCCTGGGTGACCGAGGGGGAAGATCACGTCACACTCCGGGCACCTGGCCCGTGTCACGGGCTTCAGTGCCGGCGAAGAGGGCAGAGCCCTTGGCACGGCCCTCTCTGGCTGGTTCTTCAGTCGGTACGAGATGAGAGCCGCAGCGGAGTTCACCGACTCGGGCAGAGCGTTCGTGAGGGCCTTGACTACCTCCATCTCCCGGAAGCCAGCTCGGAGCCACTGTGCTGCCAGAGGAGCCAGCCTGAGGGAGTCCCGCGCCGAGAGCCGAAGGGCAGGCTCGACGCGCCCGACGCTTCGCAGGCACTCGACAGCTCGACCAGTCACCGCGTCAGCGGTGGCGGGAGTCTTGTCCTCGTTCTGGTGGGACTGCTGGCCCTCCCCCTCGTTGACGCATTCGGCGCCTGCTGCCTGATCCGGGAGGACGGTAGGGAGGTCATTGCACCCAAGGTCTTTCTCTCCCTTGGGAGAGCCGCCGACCACCTGACCAGTCGGAGCACCGACCGCCGGGGACCGGTCACTCGGAGAGCCAGAGCCCTCCGGGCTGTCCGTGACAGACGTGATCGTGACCCACTTGCCCGTCTCTGGGTCCTGAACTCGGGCGCGCTTGTAGTAGCCGTGCGCTATCAACTCGTTCATGGCCTCGCTCACACTGCGCCGCCCGTTGGGCACTTTGGCAGTGATGCGCTCGACCGTGGCGCCGTTGACGTCCGGGAGCGACAGGAGATAGGTCAGCAGTCCCCGAGCCTGAAGGCTCAGGTCTCTGTGCCGAGCGATCCCGTTCGGGATCTGCACATAGGCATGGGTGTGCCTTGTACGATGGACCTGCATCTAGAGATTGCCCCTCTAGGTGAGATGTGGGACCCCGGGTCGAGTGGTGTTGGCGCACCGTTCAGAGCCGGGGTCTCTTACGTTGTGGGAGGGACCGTATGCGACAGGGCACCCAGGGGGCAAGTTATTCACTCCTCCGACATCGTGGTCGGCGCGCTCATGACGGGACCCGTGGAGGTCGACACGAGGTCTGCACGGGACCCCGTAGAGTCCGGTTTCAACCGGTATGAACAAGGAGTGAGGCTCAGTGATGAAACATGCTCTGACCTGCGGAAACACTGGTCAGGCGCGTATGCCCCCTGTCTATCCCATGAACTTCCAGTTCACGGCGCAACGCGCGTACGAGATCAAGAACGGCCGGCTCGCCGGGCAGGTGCGGGACTTCGCCTACCAGGCGACCACCACCGACTTCTGGGGATCGATGGCGGCGGTCGGCGGGCCGCAGACCTATGTCCTCGGCGGCGCCTTCAACTGCGGCAAGGCCCAGCCGGGCCAGGTCGCGGCCGTCTCGCACGGCTGTCCCTCGGCCCTGTTCAAGGGCGTCAACATCCTCAACACGACGCAGGAGGCCGGTCGATGAGCCCTCGTACGAACAAGCCGCACGAGATCGTCGAGCGGGCCCTGGAGCTGTCGCGGGCCGACGGCTGCGTCGTCATCGCCGACGAGACGTCCACCGCCAATCTGCGCTGGGCGGGCAACGCGCTGACGACGAACGGGGTCACGCGCGGCCGCAAGCTCACCGTCGTCGCGACCGTGGACGGCAAGGAGGGCACGGCCTCCGGCGTCGTCTCCCGGTCCGCCGTCACCGCCGACGACCTCGAACCGCTGGTCCGGGCCGCCGAGGAGGCCGCCGCGAAGGCCGGGCCCGCCGAGGACGCGCAGCCGCTCGTCGACGGCGTGCCGCACTCCCCCGCGTTCACGGAGGCGCCCGCCGAGACCTCGTCGGCCGTGTTCGCGGAGTTCGCGCCCGCGCTCGGCGAGGCGTTCGCGCGGGCCAGGTCCGGCGGGCGCGAGCTGTACGGCTTCGCCAGCCATGAGCTGACCAGCACCTATCTCGGTACGTCCAGCGGTCTGCGGCTGCGTCACGACCAGCCCGACGGGACCCTGGAGCTGAACGCGAAGTCCACCGACCGCAAGCGCTCGGCCTGGGCGGGCCGCTCCACCCGGGACTTCAAGGACGTCGACCCGGCGGCGCTCGACGCGGACCTCGCGACCCGGCTCGGCTGGGCCGAGCGCCGCGTGGACCTGCCCGCGGGCCGGTACGAGACGCTGCTGCCGCCGACCGCCGTCGCGGACCTGCTGATCTACCTGCTGTGGTCGGCGGGCGCGCGGGACGCGGCCGAGGGCCGGACCGTGTTCTCCAGGCCGGGCGGCGGCACGCGCGTCGGCGAGCGGCTGAGCGAGCTGCCGCTGACCTTGCGCAGCGACCCGAACGAGCCGGGGCTCGAAGCCGCCCCGTTCGTGATCGCGCACGCCTCCGGGGACGACGCCTCGGTGTTCGACAACGGGCTGGCGGTGGGCGCCACCGAGTGGATCTCGCGCGGTGAGCTGCGCCACCTGTCGACGACCCGGCACAGCGCGGGACTGACCGGGCTGCCGGTGGCGCCCGCCGCCGACAACCTCGTCCTGGAAAGCGGCTCGGGCGCGGGGAAGTCCCTGGCGGAGATGGTCGCGGGTACGGAGCGCGGGCTGCTCCTGACCTGCCTCTGGTACATCCGCGAGGTCGACCCGGCCACACTGCTGCTCACCGGTCTCACCCGGGACGGCGTCTACCTCGTGGAGAACGGCGAGGTCGTCGGCGAGGTCAACAACTTCCGGTTCAACGAGTCGCCGGTCGACCTGCTCAGCCGGGCCACCGAGGCCGGGCGCACGGAAAAGACGCTGCCGAGGGAGTGGGGCGACTGGTTCACTAAGGCGGCGATGCCCGCGCTGCGCGTGCCCGACTTCAACATGAGCTCGGTCAGCCAGGGCGTCTGACCCGCGGTGTTTCGCCCATAGACTGGGCAGGACCCAACAGCACTGTTCAAGGAGACACAGAACCGTGACGGACATCGTCGACGAGCTGAAGTGGCGCGGGCTGTTCGCCCAGTCCACCGACGAGGACGCTTTGCGCAAGGCTCTCGCGGACGGTCCTGTCACGTTCTATATCGGGTTCGACCCGACCGCGGCCTCGCTGCACGTCGGGCACCTGGTGCAGGTGCTGACCATGCGCCGCCTCCAGCAGGCGGGCCTGCGCCCGCTGGCCCTGGTCGGCGGCGCGACGGGCCAGATCGGCGACCCGCGCCCGACGGCGGAGCGCACGCTGAACGACCCGGAGACCGTCGCGAACTGGGTCTCCCGGCTGCGCTCGCAGATCGAGCCGTTTCTCTCCTTCGAGGGCGAGAACGCGGCGCTGATGGTGAACAACCTGGACTGGACGGCCGGCATGTCGGCCATCGAGTTCCTCCGCGACATCGGCAAGCACTTCCGCGTCAACAAGATGCTGACCAAGGACTCCGTCGCCCGGCGCCTGGAGTCGCAGGAAGGCATCAGCTACACCGAGTTCAGCTACCAGCTGCTCCAGGGCATGGACTTCCTGGAGCTGTACCGGCGCCACGGCTGCACGCTCCAGCTCGGCGGCTCCGACCAGTGGGGCAACCTCACGGCGGGCCTGGACCTGATCCACCGCCTGGAGCCGGAGGCGTCGGTGCACTGCATCGCGACGCCGCTGATGGTGAAGGCGGACGGCACGAAGTTCGGCAAGACCGAGGGCGGCGCCATCTGGCTCGACCCGGAGATGACGACCCCGTACGCCTTCTACCAGTTCTGGCTGAACGTGGACGACCGGGACGTCTCGACCTACCTGCGCATCCTGTCGTTCAGGTCGCGGGAGGAGCTGGCGGAGCTCGAGGAGCAGACGCGGGAGCGGCCGCAGGCGCGTGCCGCGCAGCGGGTGCTCGCCGAGGAGCTGACGACGCTGGTGCACGGCGCCGAGCAGGCCGCGGCCGTGATCTCCGCGTCGAAGGCGCTGTTCGGGCAGGGCGACGGCAACCTGGCGGACCTCGACGAGGCGACGCTCGCCGCCGCGCTCTCCGAGCTGCCGAAGATCCAGGTCACGGAGGTGGGCCCGGTCGTGGACCTGTTCGCCGAGGTCGGTCTCGTCGCCAGCAAGTCGGCGGCGCGCCGGACCGTGAAGGAGGGCGGCGCCTACGTGAACAACGTCAAGGTGGCCGCCGAGGACCACGTGCCCGGCGCCGACGAACTGCTGCACGGGCGCTGGCTCGTGCTGCGGCGCGGCAAGAAGAACCTGGCCGCGGTCGAGGTCACGGCCTGAGGCACTGCGCTCGCCCGAGGGGCCGGGTCCGCGTCGCGCGGGTCCGGCCCCTCGGGGTTCGTCGCTAGGCCCGCCTGCGGTTGCCGCGGAGCGCCGCGTAGGCCGCGTCACCGACACCGACGACGATGACCGCGCCGATCAACTGCAGCAGGTGGCGGATCCAGTCGATGCCCTTGGTGTCGTTGACCCCGAGGCCCGTGGCCGCCCAGTTGCCCAGGACGCTGCCGAGGATGCCGAAGATCACCGTCAGCCACAGCGGGATCTGCTGCTTGCCCGGCAGGATCGCCTTCGCGATCAGACCGAGCACGAGACCCACGATGATTGCCCACAACCAGTTCATGCCGTCGCCTCCTCATGCGGCGTGCGCATACGGGCGTGCGCACCGTCATCTCAGTCTCTGTCCGTACTCCGTACGGCGCATGTCGGGCACGGCCGTACGCGGTACGGCGCAGGCCACACGCCCGGCTCCGGGCGCCCCCGGTCTCGTAGCGGGCGGACCCCGGGCGTACCGTGGAGGCAGTCCGGTCCGGGGAGAGTCCGGTGAAACGGTCGGGTGGTGGAGTGTGATGCGGAAGCGCGGCGGCAACGGCGGAGCAGAGGTCTTCCGTATCACCGGGGCCCGGCAGGGGCTCGCGGAGGACGTGCGCGGCCGGCAGCGCAGGTACGTCATCTCGATGGCGATCCGCACGGTGTCGGTGATCCTCACGGCCGTGCTGTGGAACGTCGAGCGGCCGGTCGCCATCGTGACGCTGGTGTTCGGAGCCCTGCTCCCCTATGTCGCGGTGGTCATCGCCAACGCGGGCCGGGAGAACGCGCCGGGCCTGCCGTCGACCTTCGTGCCCGCCGCGACCCGGCCCATGATCGCGTCCGGCCCCGCGGTCACCCCGGCGGAACCGGGTGCGGAGGACCGCGCCTGAGCGTGCGCGGACGCCCGTCGTCGTGGCCGGTCCGGACCGCCCGCGGGGGAAGCTCAAGAAAAGCTCAGATCAATCATGGAGTTCAGGTGCCGGGCGACGGGTCCCGCGTGACATACTGCGTACGCGCTCCGCATCCCCCGTCGGAGCGACGGACCGACGCCGGGCAGCTCCCCCCGTGGCTGCTCGGCGTCGCCATTTCCGGGCCTTTTCGCGGTGCCTTTAGGGTGGGGTCGTGAACCTCGCGAACCTCTCCGGACCGTCCGGCCCGTCCTCGCCGGACCCCGCCTCTCCCCAGTGCTCGGCCAAGGGCTGTCGCGCCGACGCCGTGTGGGTGCTCGCGTGGAACAACCCGAAGCTGCACACGCCGGAGCGGCGCAAGACGTGGCTCGCCTGCGAGGAGCACCGTGAGCACCTCGCCCAGTTCCTCGGCGTGCGCGGATTCCTCAAGGACGTGGTGAGCCTCCAGGAGTGGGACGCGCGCGAGCAGTGACGCGGCGCCCCTGAGTCCAGGTCAGCCGCCGATCGCCGACATCGGGCGGTCGGGCTGGAGGAACGACGGGTCGTCGAGGCCCGAGCCCGCCTTCTTGCCCCACATGGCGAGCTTCCAGATGCGGGCGATGTTCTCGTCGTTGTTCTCCGGCCCCTCCGCCCTGAGCGCCGCGCGCAGATCCGTCTCCTCCGTGGCGAACAGGCAGGTGCGGACCTGGCCGTCGGCGGTGAGCCGGGTGCGGTCGCAGGCGGAGCAGAACGGGCGGGTCACCGAGGCGATGACGCCGACCCGGTGCGGGCCGCCGTCGACGATCCAGCGCTCGGCCGGGGCGGAGCCCCGCTGCTCGGTGTCCTCGGCGGTCAGCTCGAAGCGCGTCCGCAGCGAGGCGAGGATGTCCCCGGCGGTGATCATGCCCTCGCGCTTCCAGCCGTGCTGCGCGTCGAGCGGCATCTGCTCGATGAAGCGCAGCTCGTAGCCGTGGTCGACGGCCCAGGCGAGGAGGTCGGGTGCCTCGTCGTCGTTGAGCCCCGGCATCAGGACGGAGTTGATCTTCACGGGGGTGAGGCCCGCCTCGTGGGCGGCGGCCAGGCCCTCGATGACGTCCTTGTGGCGGTCGCGGCGGGTGAGGGTCTTGAAGACGTCGGGGCGCAGCGTGTCAAGCGAGACGTTGACCCGGTCGAGACCGGCCTCCTTCAGGGCCTCGGCGGTGCGCTTGAGCCCGATCCCGTTCGTCGTCAGGGACATCTTGGGGCGGTTCGGCAGTGCGGCGACCCGCTCGACGATGCCGACGAGCCCGGGGCGCAGGAGCGGCTCGCCGCCGGTGAAGCGGACCTCGGTGATGCCGAGGTCGGAGGTGGCGATGCGGATCAGGCGGACGATCTCGTCGTCCGTCAGCAGGTCCGGCTTGGACAGCCATTGCAGGCCCTCTTCGGGCATGCAGTAGGTGCAGCGCAGATTGCACCGGTCGGTCAGCGAGACCCGCAGGTCGGTGGCGGTTCGGCCGAAGGTGTCGATGAGCACGTGGGCCCCCTCCCTGGTACGTGGTCCAGCCTTGTACCGAACGAGCCTACGTGACGGGTCCGACAGCGGCAGGGCGTTGATCCCACGAGCGTGCCCGGGCCCCGTCGTAGCTCTCTACGACGAGCTGCGACAAGACCCGGGCGCGGAAGGTTCGGCTCAGTGGGCGCCGGTGCCGGTGAGGGAACGGACCTCCAGCTCGGCGTACTTGCCCTTGTCGGCCTTCTCCTTGCCGAGGTAGGTACCGATGACGCCGAGGGCGAAGCCGACCGGGATGGAGATGATGCCGGGGTTCTCCAGCGGGAACCAGTGGAAGTCGACGCCCTTGAACATGGACGTCTTCTCGTTGCCGGAGACGACCGGCGAGAAGAGGACGAGGAAGACGGCGGTGAAGAGGCCGCCGTAGATCGACCACAGCGCCCCGCTGGTGTTGAACCGCTTCCAGAAGAGGCTGTAGAGGATCGTCGGCAGGTTCGCGGACGCGGCGACGGCGAAGGCGAGGGCGACGAGGCCCGCCACGTTGAGGTCGCGGGCGAGCGCGCCGAGGGCGATCGAGATGATGCCGATGAAGACGGTGGCCCAGCGGGCGGCCTGCATCTCCTGCTTCTCGGTGGCCTTGCCCTTCTTGATGACGTTCGCGTAGATGTCGTGCGCGAAGGAGGAGGACGAGGCGAGGGTGAGGCCCGCGACCACCGCGAGGATCGTGGCGAACGCGACGGCGGAGATCGACGCGAGCAGGATCGCGCCCCAGTTGGAGTCGACACCGCCCAGATGGAGCGCGAGCAACGGTGCCGCCGTGTTGCCCGCCGGGTTGGAGGCGATGATCTCGTCCGGCTTGATGAGGGCGGCGGCGCCGAAGCCGAGCGCGATCGTCATGAGGTAGAAGGCGCCGATGATGCCGATGGCCCAGTTGACCGACTTCCGGGCGGCCTTGGCGGTCGGCACCGTGTAGAAGCGGATCAGGATGTGCGGCAGTCCGGCGGTGCCGAGGACGAGGGCGATGCCGAGGGAGATGAAGTCGATCTTCGAGGTGGAGGTCGCGCCGTACTTGAGGCCCGGCTCCAGGAACGGCGAGCCCTTGCCGCTGTTCTCGGCGGCGGTGCCGAGCAGGTCCGAGATGTTGAAGTCGAACTTCAGCAGCACCAGGAAGGTCAGCAGGATCGTGCCCGCGATGAGGAGGACGGCCTTGACCATCTGCACCCAGGTGGTGCCCTTCATGCCGCCGATGGTCACGTAGACGATCATCAGGACGCCGACGAGGGCGACGATGCCGATCTTGCCCGCGTCCGAGGTGATGCCGAGCAGCAGGGAGACGAGGACGCCCGCGCCCGCCATCTGCGCGAGCAGGTAGAAGATCGAGACGACGATGGTGGAGGTGCCCGCGGCGGTGCGCACGGGCCGCTGGCGCATCCGGTAGGCGAGGACGTCGCCCATCGTGTAGCGCCCTGAGTTGCGCAGCGGCTCCGCGACCAGCAGGAGCGCGACGAGCCAGGCGACCAGGAAGCCGATGGAGTACAGGAAGCCGTCGTAGCCGAAGAGGGCGATGGCGCCCGCGATGCCGAGGAAGGACGCGGCGGACATGTAGTCACCGGAGACGGCGAGCCCGTTCTGGAAGGCGGTGAACTGGCGGCCGCCCGCGTAGAAGTCGGAGGCGCTCTTGGTCTGCCGCCCCGCCCATACGGTGATGACGAGCGTCGCGGCGACGAAGACCGCGAACAGGGTGATGATCAGCGGCCGGTGCTCACTGGCCTCGGCGGCGGCGAGTACGTGCACTGCGGGGCTCATGCGCCGCCCTCCATACGGGACTTGATGGCTTCGGCCTTCGGGTCGAGCTTCGCGGCGGAGTAGCGCGCGTACCACCAGGCGATGAGGAACGTGGTGAGGAACTGGGCGATGCCGAGCACGAAGGCGACGTTGATGTTGCCGAACAGCTTGGTGCCCATGAAGTCGCCCGCGTAGTTGGAGAGCAGGACGTAGACCAGGTACCAGGCGACGAAGGCGACGGTGAGCGGGAAGGCGAACGAGCGGTGCGCCTTGCGCAGTTCACCGAATTCCGCGCTCTCCTGCGCCGCGATGAACTCCTCGGTCGAGGGCAGGGCCACACCGGCGGTGTCGGGGCTGCCCTTCTGGGGTGGTGGTGCGTCGGTGGCCACGGAGTCTCCTCGTGATGCGAATGCTGATGGTGACGTGGGTCACGTCAGCCGGGTCGCGATGGTAGGGCTCCCCGGCGTGATCCAACAGGGGGCCGGTTTCGGCCAGCGCCCTCTGCACAACGGCACGGAGGTGCGGGCGCGTCGGTTCAACTCGGCGGATTTCTTTCGGAACCCGTTGCTGACCTGCGTCGACCGGGATACGTTCGCACCGCAACACGCGTCATGTACCTGCCCGAGCACCACATGTGTTCGGGCTTTCCGTATGCACCGAATACGCCCGGATGATGTGGAGACCCCATGGCTCATCTGCCCGCCAGACGCCGCCGCCTCGCCCTCGCCCTGCCGATCGGCATCGCGCTGACGGCCTCCTTCGGCTTCCTGCCGTCCGCGTCCGCCGCGCCCGCGGACTCGACCGTCGCGACGGCGGCTTCGGCGGACGAGGCGGCGTCGCTCGCGTACGTGGTGAACACCCGCGGCACCGACGCCCGCACCCTCGCCTCCGTCGGCAAGGCGATACGCGCGGCCGGCGGCTCCATAGTCGAGACGTACGGGAAGATAGGCGTCTTCGTCGTCCACTCCTCCAACCCCGACTTCGGCAAGCAGATCCGCGGGGCCAAGGGTGTGGCGACGGCGGGCGCGACCAGGACGGCTCCGCTCACCCCGGCCGGCACCACCGACGAGGGCGCCGTGCAGAAGCTCTCGAAGGCCGAGGCGAAGGCGCTGGCCGCGAAGGCCCCGGCGGCCCAGGAGCCTCTCGAGGCCGACCAGTGGGACCTGCGGGCCATCGGCGCCGACAAGGCCGCGCAGATCAACCCGGGCAGCCGGAACGTCACCGTCGGTGTCATCGACACCGGCGTCGACGACACCCACCCCGACCTCACCGCGAACTTCTCCGCGTCCCAGTCGGCGAGCTGCGTCGGCGGCAAGGCGGACACCTCGCCGGGCGCCTGGCGGCCCGCGAACCCCGACCACTACCACGGCACGCACGTCGCCGGTGAGATCGCCGCCCCGCGCAACGGGATCGGCGTCGCGGGCGTCGCGCCCGGCGTGAAGGTCGCGGGCATCAAGGTGGCCGACCCGGTCAGCGAGCTGTTCTACCCGGAGAGCGTCGTCTGCGCCTTCGTGTTCGCCGCCGACCACGGCATCGAGATCACCAACAACAGCTACTACGTGGACCCGTGGCAGTACAACTGCCTGGGCGACCCCGACCAGCGGGCCATCGTCGACGCGGTGAACCGGGCCCAGCTCTACGCCACCAAGAAGGGCACCCTGAGCTTCGCCTCCGCGGGCAACTCCAACCACGACCTGGACGCCGACGCGATCCTGGACGACTCCAGCCCGGACGACTCGACCCCGGTGAACCGCACGATCGACCCGCACACCTGCCTGGACATCCCGACGCAGCTCCCGGGCGTCGTCACGGTCAGCTCGACCGGCGTCACCAAGGCCAAGGCGTACTACTCGTCGTACGGCAACGGAGTCATCGACATCGCGGCGCCCGGCGGCGACAAGTACAAGATCCCGGCGGACACCCCGTCGAAGAACGGCCGCATCCTCTCCACGCTGCCCGGCGGCCAGTACGGCTGGCTCCAGGGCACGTCGATGGCGTCGCCGCACGCCGCCGGTGTCGCCGCGCTCCTGAAGTCGACGCACCCGAAGGCGTCCCCCGCGCAGCTCCAGGCGCTGCTGAAGGCGCAGGCCGACGAGGAGGTCTGCCCGGCGTCGTACGACGGTGACGGCGACGGTGTCGTGGACGCGGTCTGCGAGGGCGGCAAGCAGCGCAACGGCTTCTACGGCTACGGCATCGTCGACGCCCTCAAGGCGGTGAAGAAGTGACGGCACCGCGCCTGAGCAAGCGCCTCCTGCGCACCCTCGCCGTCCCGGCCGGTCTCGCCATGGCGGGCGCGCTCGCGGTCGTGCCGGACGCGGGCGCCGCGGAGGCGTCCGTCAAGGCGGACGGCCCGGAACTCAGCTACGTGGTCAACGTGCGGCCCGGGCACGGGAACGCGGTCCGCGCCGAGCGGGCCGTCGGCAAGGCGGGCGGCAGCGTCGTCATCGCGTACGACAAGATCGGCGTCCTCGTCGTCCACTCCAAGAACCCGGACTTCGCGAGGACGATCCGTACCGTGAAGGGCGTCCAGTCGGCCGGGGCCACGCGCACCGCGCCGCTGGCCGCGCAGTCCAGCGACGACCTCGCCACCGAGCAGGTCCTGACGGCCGCCGAGGCGAAGAAGGCGGCCGGGCGGGCGACGGCGGGGCAGGACCCGCTGGAGCCGTTGCAGTGGGACCTGCCCGCCATGAAGGCGGACCGGGCCCACGAGAAGTCGCTGGGCAGCCCGAAGGTGACCGTCGGCGTCCTCGACTCGGGCGTGGACGACACCCACCCGGACATCGCGCCGAACTTCGACCGGCAGGCGTCGGCGAGCTGCCTGGGCGGCGTGCCCGTGCAGAAGGACAACGCCTGGCGCCCCGTCGCCGGTGAGTCCGACCACGGCATGCACGTGGCGGGCACCATCGCCGCCGCGAAGAACGGCGTCGGCGTCACCGGGGTCGCGCCCGGCGTGAAGGTGGCGAGCCTGAAGGTGGCCGAGCCCGCGACCGGCATGTACTACACGGAGGCCGTCGTCTGCGGCTTCATGTGGGCCGCCGACCACGGCGTTGACGTCACCAACTCCAGCTACTACACCGACCCGTGGCTGTTCAACTGCAAGACGGACGCCGACCAGAAGGCGCTCGTCACGGCGGTCCAGCGGGCATCCCAGTACGCGGAGCGCAAGGGCGCGGTGAACGTCGCCGCGGCGGGCAACGCCTCGACCGACCTCGCGCAGGACGAGATCGTCGACGACTCCTCGCCGGACGACTCCACGCCCGTACCGCGCACGGTGAGGACGAAGGACTGCATCGACATCCCGTCGCAGCTCCCCGGCGTCGTCACCGTCTCGGCGACCGGCGCCAAGGGCATCAAGGCGTCGTACTCGAACTGGGGCAGGAACGTCATCGACATCGCGGCGCCCGGCGGCGACAGCACTGCCTACCAGACGCCCGCTCCCCCGGCGACCAGCGGCCTGATCCTGTCGACGCTGCCGGGCGGCAAGTACGGCTACAAGGCGGGTACGTCGATGGCGTCGCCGCACGTCGCGGGCGTCGCGGCCCTGATCAAGTCGACGCACCTCAAGGCGTCGGCGGCGCAGGTCAAGGCGCTGCTCTACCGGCAGGCCGACGCGACGCCGTGCACGAACCCGTACGACATCGACGGGGACGGCACGGTCGACGCGGTCTGCGAGGGCGGCAAGAACAAGAACAGCTTCTACGGGGTCGGCACCGCGGACGCGCTGGACGCCGTGACCAAGTAACGGAAACCGCATCGCGGTTGAGCGGGGCGGGGCCGGTCGGCCCCGCCCCGCTCGGTCGTCCGGGCCGTCCGGCATAGTGCGGGCATGACGCACGCACCCGGTACCGCGACCGCTTGGGAAGCGCTCGGCGGTGACCCCGCCCTGCTGTCCCACATCTCGTACCACGCGCGCGTGGGGGCGTTGCCCGCGCGCCTTCCCGTGCTCGAACTGGCCCGCGCCTGCGTGGGCGCGTGCGCGCTCGCGGGCGCGGAGTGGGCCGCCACGCGCGCGGGGCGCCCCGTCCCCGAGGTCCAGGTCGACGACGGCGCCCTCGCGACCGCCTTCGTCAGCGAGCGGCATCTGCGCGTCGACGGCCGGGCGGCGACCACGTTCGCGCCCTTGTCGCGTTTCTGGCGTGCCCAGGACGGCTGGCTGCGCACGCACGCGAACTATCCGCACCACCGGGCGCGGCTGTGCGCGGCGCTGGGCGTCGGCGCGGACGCGACCGTGGAGGAGGTGGCGGAGCTGCTCGCCGGGCGGTCGGCGGCCGAGGTGGAGGAGACGGTGTACGCGGCAGGGGGCCTGGCCGTCGCGCTGCGTACGCCCGGGCAGTGGGCGGCGCATCCGCAGGGCGCGGCGGTCGCGGAGCGGCCCTTGGTGGAGAGGGACCGCCTCGACGACGCGGCACCGCCTGCCCGTTCTGCCGCGCGCCCGCGCGTCCTGGACCTCACCCGGGTCATCGCGGGCCCGGTCGCCACCCGCACGCTCGCCCTGCTCGGCGCCGACGTGCTGCGGGTGGACCCGCCGCAGCTGCCGGAGGCCCCGGACGCGCACGCCGACACCGGGTTCGGGAAGCGCTCGGCCCGGCTCGACCTGACGACCGGCGCGGACCGGCGGACCTTCGAGGAGCTGCTCGACGGCGCCGATGTCGTGATCACCGGGTACCGGCCGGGCGCGCTCGACCGGTTCGGGCTGTCCCCCGAGGCGCTCGTCGCACGGCGCCCGGGGCTCGTCGTCGCGTCCCTGTCGGCCTGGGGCGCGTACGGCCCCTGGGCCGGGCGGCGCGGCTTCGACAGCCTCGTGCAGGTGGCGACCGGCGTCGCGGCGGTCGAGGGCGTGCCGGAACAACCGGGCGCGCTGCCCGCGCAGGCTCTCGACCACGGCACGGGCTATCTGCTGGCGGCGGGGGTGCTGCGGGCGCTCACCGATCAGGCGCGTGAGGGCGGTTCGCGGGTGCTGCGCTGCGCGCTGGCCCGGACCGCGCACTGGCTGGTCCACGAGGTGCGGCCGGAACCGCGCGCCGCGCGGGGCGAGCCCGTGGACCCCGCGCCCTGGCTGGCCGAGACCGACAGCGCCCTCGGCCGGCTCCGGTACGCGCGGTCGCCGGTGGCGTTCACCGGCGGCCCCGCGGACTGGGCGCGGCCGCCGGGACGCTGGGGCACGGACGCGCCCGTGTGGGCGTGAGCGAGGCGTACGGTCCTAGTTGGTGACCATGACCTTGAGGGCGGTGCGCTCGTCCATCGCCTTGTAGCCGCCGGGCACGCCCTCGACGTCGACGGTCATGTCGAAGACCGGCGAGGGGTCGATCGTGCCGTCCAGGACGTCGGGCAGCAGCTCGGGGATGTAGGCGCGGACGGGCGCGACGCCGCCGCGCAGGGCGATGTTCCGGCCGAACATGACGCCGAGGTCGAGCCCGGTGGAGCTGCCGTGCGGGACGCCGACGTAGCCGATGGCGCCGCCCGGGCGGGTGATGTCCACGGCCGTCCGCATGGACTGCTCGGTGCCGACGGCCTCGATCACGGAGTGCGCGCCCCGGCCACCGGTCAGCTCGCGGACCGCCTCGACGGCGGCCTCGCCGCGCTCGGCGACGACGTCGGTGGCGCCGAAGCGGCGCGCGATGTCGGTGCGCGCCTCGTGGCGGCCGAGCGCGATGATCCGCTCGGCGCCGAGCCGCTTGGCCGCGAGGACACCGCACAGGCCGACCGCGCCGTCCCCGACGACGGCGACCGTGCCGCCCTCGCGGACGCCCGCGCCGACGGCCGCGTGGTGGCCGGTGCCCATCACGTCGGAGAGCGTGAGCAGAGCGGCGAGCAGCCGCTCGTCGGAGGCCGCGTCTGCGGGCAGGCCGACCAGGGTGCCGTCGGCGAAGGGCACGCGGACGGCCTCGCCCTGGCCGCCGTCGTAGCCGACCGCGCCCCAGAAGCCGCCGTGCTCGCAGGACGTGGTCAGGCCCTCGCGGCAGAAGTCGCACACGCCGTCCGACCACATGAAGGGCGCGACGACGAGGTCACCGCGGCGCACCGTGGACACCTCGGAGCCGGTCTCCTCGACGATGCCGAGGAACTCGTGCCCGATGCGCTGCCCCGGCTGCCGTGCCGCCTCGCCCCGGTAGGCCCACAGGTCGCTGCCGCAGATGCAAGCGCGCAGCACGCGCACGACGGCGTCGGTGGGCAGGGTCACGACGGGGTCCGGGACGTCCTCCACCCGCAGGTCGAACGGGGCGTGGATGGTGGTGGCGCGCATGAGGAGGTTCCTTTGTGCAGGTCAAAGCGGGGTGCGCCGGATTGCGGCACGCTTTTCACGGTACGCCTCACCAGGCTCGTCGCGCGCACCGAGCACCCCCTGTACCAGCAGGTACTGCGCCGCCGCATAGGTGAGCATCACCCAGAAGTCGGGGCGTGGCAGCGCGGGCCAGTCGGCCACCCCCATGGCGATGAGCGAGTCGGAGAGCAGGAAGAGCGCGCCGCCCACGCCCGCGACCGGGCCGAGCCGCGACGCGCCGTACGCCATCGCGGTGAGCAGCACGCTGTACGCGGCGACGGGGCCGCGCAGGTCCGCGGGCAGCCCGGGCCAGAGCGCGGCGACCGTGGCGACGAGCGCGGCGCAGTAGGCGGCGCCGAGCAGGCGGCCACGCGCGCGTGGCGCCCCGTGGCGCCGGAAGAGCACGAGGTAGCAGACGTGCCCGGCGGCGAAGCAGCCCATCCCGGCGAGGAACGCGGCGTCCTCGTCGAACAGGAGTAGCACGTCGCCGCCCCAGCCGCACAGGAGCGCGGCGCACAGCAGCCGGGGCCCGCCGCGTGCGACGACGTACGCCACGAGGACGGGCATGAGGAGCGGCTTGGCGAGGGCGTGCGCGGCACCGGATCCGGCGAGGAGCGCGCCGAGGTCGGCGGCGCAGAGGGTGAGGAAGGCGGTGCGCAGGGCCCGTGGCAGGGTCACGCGGCGCCCTCGGGCACTTTCTGCGGCGGGTTCGGCGCGCCGGCCGGCGCGGGCTGCCAGCCCGGTCCGCGGAAGATCCGCCCGGCCAGCTCGCGCCAACTGCTCGCCGCTTTCAGGTCCCTGGCGATGGCGACGTACTCATGGGTGGCGACGCGCAGCGGGTTGTACGTGTCGATGTTCTTGGTCAGTCCGAACACCGGCCGCTCCTCCTCGGCGACCCACGAGCCGAAGAGGCGGTCCCAGACGATGAGGATGCCGCCGAAGTTCCGGTCCAGGTAGCCGCCTTGCGAGGCGTGGTGGACGCGGTGGTGGGAGGGCGTGTTGAAGACGAACTCGAAGGGGCGCCACAGCTTGTCGATGCGTTCGGTGTGGATCCAGAACTGGTAGACGAGGTTGGCCGAGGAGCAGAACGCGAGCGCCGCCGGGTGCACGCCGCAGGCGATGAGCGGCAGATAGAACGGCCAGACGGTGAGGCTCGTCCAGGGCTGGCGCAGGGCGGTCGACAGGTTGAACTTGCGGCTGGAGTGGTGCACGACGTGGCAGGCCCACAGGATGCGGATGACGTGGTGCCCGCGGTGCGACCAGTAGTAGAAGAAGTCCTGCCCGAGCAGCATGAGCGGGACCGTCCACCACAGGACGGGCACGCGCAGCGGGGTGAGTTCGTAGACCGCCGCGTAGATCGCGACGATGGGGATCTTCCACAGGAAGTCGAAGACCAGGCTTCCCAGGCCCATGGTGATGCTGGTGGCCGCGTCCTTGGCCTCGTATCCGGCGGCGTCCTCGTCGGGGTGGATCCGCACGCTGACGATCTCGACGATCGTGAGCAGCACGAAGGCGGGTATCGACCACAGCACGACATCGGGCAGGTTCGGCGACGACATGCGTGCACGGTACGGGCGGGTGCCGGGCCCCGGCTAGGGGTTGTTACCGACAAGTATTACCGGCGGTAGGCCCGGACCCGCCAGGGCGCGGCTCCCGTACGTCATCACCACACCCGGACCGAACCCCCCGGCGCGAACACCGGGCTGGTGGCGTCGGCCGGTGGCTCCTTCAGTGGTTCGGCGATCTCCGCGACCGTCGGGCCCACGCGCGCGGCGACCGGGTCGAGGAGGGCGAGGTCGAAGCCGTAGACGCGGGCCGCGTTGCCGCCGACCATCGCCGCGACCTCCTCGCGCGGCAGGCCCGCGTAGGCGATGCGCAGGCCCTCGCGGCTGTAGGGGTACGTGCCCTCGTCGTGCGGGTAGTCGCTGCCCCACATGATCTTGTCGAGGCCGATGCGGTCGCGCAGCGGCACCTCGTGCGGGCGCATGAAGCTGGCGCCGACGAAGCAGTTCTCGCGCCATACGGTGGACGGGCCCTTGCCCATCGAATCGGCGAGGCCGGCGCCGAACTTGGACTCCGCCGTGCTCGCCCTGGACGCCGCCGCGACGAGCCGCCCGTGGTAGTAGTCCAGCATGTCGAGCACGCCAGGGATCCATCCGGAGCCCTGCTCGGTGAGGACCAGCTTCAGGTCCGGGTGCTTGCGGAAGGCGCCGCCGAAGACCAGGTGCCACAGGGCGCGGTGGGAGAACCAGGTCGTCTCCACCATGAAGACGGCGCGGGCCGCCGGTTCGTCGCCGAGCGGCGGGGACGCCGAGCCCGCGTGGTGGTTGACGGGGACGCCCAGCTCGGCGCAGACGCGCCAGATCGGATCGTACGCCGACGAGTACAGCTCGGGGAGTCCGGATCCTGGCGGGGTGCCGGGCAGCAGCACGCCGCCCGTCAGGCCCGCTTGAGCCGCCCATCGGATCTCCTGCACCGCCTCGTCCACGTCGTTGAGGAGGATCTGGAAGACGCCCGCCCTGCGCCCCGGCGCGGCGGCGCAGAAGTCCGCGAGCCACCGGTTGTGGGCGCGCAGGCCCGCCCAGCGCTGGGTGAACTCCGCGCGCGTGGGCGCCGGTGCCATCAGCGAGGCCGACGGGAAGAACGGCGGGACGGTGTTGGGGAAGACGACCTCGGCGACGATGCCGTCGCCCTCCAGCTCCTCGATGCGGCGCGCGGAGTTCCAGTTGCGGTCGGCGGTGTCGGCGAGCAGGTCCTCGTAGGGGTTGACGTAGGTGGCGGCCCAGGCGTCGAAGTCGTCGTGGTGGGCGCGGTCCAGGTACGGCTTGTAGTCGAGGAGGTCGGCGCCCGCATGGCAGTCCGCGGAGATCACCGTGTAGCGGTCGGGCGGTGTGGTCACGGGGTCACCCCCAGGGTCGGGAAGTCGTGGTCGGTCAGCCAGTGCCGGCCCACGTCGCGCGAGCGCGCCCAGGACGCCTCGACGGCGCTCTGGTCGGTGTCCTGGCCGAGGTCGGCGGGGGCCGGGCCGATCCGGGCGGCGAGCGGGGCGAGCGCGGCGGTGTCGAAGCCGAAGACCTCGGCGGCGGCGAGGCCGAGCATCCGGCGGGTCTCGGCGACGGGGATGTCGTGGAAGGTCCTTCGCAGCCACGCGCGCGTGTCGGGCCAGGTGCCCTCGGGGTGCGGGAAGTCGCTGCCCCAGAGGATGTTGTCGACGCCGATCTCGTAGCGCTGGGCGAGTTCGCGGCGTTTGGTGTTGGTCGCGCAGATGAACACCTGCCGGTCCAGGTACTCGTGCGGGGGCCGCTTGAGTTCGGCGAACGGGGAGAGCTTCTTGCCGCCGTGGGCGCCCAGGTAGAGGCGGTCCATGAACCAGAGCAGGTTCGGCAGCCACCAGCAGCCGGACTCGGCGACGCCGAACCTCAGGCCCGGATGGCGTTCGAAGACGCCGGACCACAGCAGGAACCAGAGCGGGCGCGCGGGCCACCATGTGACCTCGCTGACGTAGATGCCGAGGTGGTCGCCGTACTCGTGGCGCGGGGCCGCCCCCGAGTGGGTCACGACCGGCATCGCGCACTCGGCCGCCGCCGCCCACACGGGGTCGTAGCGGCTCGCGTGGTACGGCTCCTTGTCGACCCACATGGACGGGATCATCAGCGCGCCGAGCCCCGACTCCTTGGCGCGGTGGATCTCGGCCACGACCTTGTCGGGGTCGGCCGTGATGGGCAGCAGGGCCACGCCGCAGTGTCGCTCCGGGTGCTGCCCGACGAACTCGGCGAGCCACCGGTTGTGGGCCTGTGCGCCCGCCATGCCGAGGTCGGGGTCCTGGTCGCCGGAGAGGCCGAGGCCGACGCCGAAGGGGGCCGCCGTCCGGCTGTCGACGGCGTCCGCGTCGGGGAAGACGACCTCGGCGGCGACCCCGTCGCCGTCCAGCTCCTTGAGGCGCTGGGTCGCGTCCCAGCCGCCGCGCAGGCCCTCCTCGTGGTCGGCGAACCACTTCGCGGCGAAGGCGTCGTTGCGGATGCCGAGCCGGGTCGCCTCCTCGCGGCGGGCGTCGCGCTCGCCGAGGAAGTCGTCGAAGGCGCGGTGGAAGCGGCGCTCCAGGTAGGGCCGGTACTCCTCGGTGGGCAGTCCGGCGTGGCAGTCGGAGGAGATGATCAGGTACGGGTCGTCGGTCCGCTGAGCCGTCATCGCGGGTCACCCCTCAGTCGAGAATGAAGCTCTCCAGGTACGCCGGGTCCGCCCGGTCCAGCATCGATCGCGCCCTCGCCCTGATCTGCCGGTCGCTGTGCTCGCTCGCGGGCAGCAGCCAGAACCGGTCCGCCGCGATGCCCTCGGCGACGAGGTCCGCCACCTCCTCGACCGGCGTGAACGCGACCTCCTTCCCGGCCTCCTTCATCGCCGCCTCCCACTGGTCGAGGCTGCGGTAGGGCGTGCGGCGGGGGCGCTCCTTGGCGTACCGGGCGGGCCGGTTGCGGTGCGACTCCCACAGTCCGGTGCGCAGCATGTGGGGTCCCGGGAAGAGCACCGACGCGCCCACGCGCGCGTGCTCCGCCTTCAGGTGCGCGTACGGCGACTCGGTCATGGTGACGACGGCCGCCTTGGTGACGGCGTACACGGACGCGGTGGGCAGCGGCGCGATCCCGCCGTCGCCGGAGGAGGTGTTGACGACGTGTCCCGGCTCGCCGGAGGCGATCATGCGGGGCACGAACGCCTGGATGCCGTGGAAGACGCCCCACACGTTGACGGCGAACGCCCACGCCCAGTCGCTGGGTTCGTGCTCCCACATGCGGCCCTCGGCGCCCGAGCCGACGCCCGCATTGTTGCACAGCACATGGCAGGCGCCGAACGTCGCGTACGTGTCCTCGGCGAGCGCCATGACCTCCTCGCGCTCGCCGACGTCGACCACGCGCGCGTGCACCGTCGCCCCGTCCGCCCGCAGTCCCTCGGCGGCGCTCTCCAGGGCGCGCTCCTCCACGTCGGCGAGGACGACCCTGAGGCCGTCCGCCGCGAACCGGCGCGCCATGGCGAGCCCGATGCCGCTCGCCGCGCCCGTGACGACGGCGACCTGCCCCGCCTCCAGGCGCATCAGACGCTCCCCACGGGCGGCCCGTCGAGGATCTGGAGCGGGTCGTCGTAGCGCTGGTGGAGGTACGGGAGCAATGCCTGGCCGTCGACGCGTTCGACGACCCGGCCCTGCTGGTCGGTGGTCCTCTCACCGAGGGTGATCTCCACCAGGGTGCGCACGCCCAGGTCGGCGACCGGGTCGTACATGGACTCGCGGAGCACCACGTCGCCGGTGACCCGCTCCAGCTTCCTGACCTTCTCGTTGCGTACGCAGTGCACCAGGACGGGGTCGGCGTCGAACCCCGAACCGTCCACCGCGGGAAGGAACTTGAAGTAGAAGTCCGTCTTCCGCGTCGGCTCCGGCACGGGCAGGGTCTCGCTGACCGCACCCCGCACCTCCACGAACGCGATGCCGTGCCGGGCGAGGGCGGCCCGCACCACGAGCCCGTCGCGCTCCACCGTGACGTCGCCGAGCTTCTTCGGCTCCCCGAACACCTCGCGGCCGCCGGTCAGGGCCCGCTCGTGCGTCATCGGCATGACGAGCGGATACCAGCCCGCCACCCCGGCGTGCTCGGCGGCGACCGCGACGGAGCCCGCGCCGAGCGGGTAGCCCGGCAGCTCGACCTTGCTGATGCTCACTCGTACGAGCGGGCGCCCGGCGGGCTTCAGCGGCGGCGGGAGCACCGCCGCCACCGTGTCCGGGTCGGACTCCCACACGGCGACCACGCCGGTGGACCAGATGTCGGGGAGCCTGCCGCTCGCCGTGCGCGCGGCGGCGATCTCCGCCTCGGTGCGCGCTCCGTACCGTACGCGTGCCATGTCGTACCGCCCTTCGTCCGTGACGTGCGGGGGTCGTTCGCGTGGCGCATCGAGCACGGCCTCGCGGGCCGCCGGTTCTGTAACACAGTTACACCGGCGGCGATGAAGGGTAAAGACACGCGCACCGGTCATGAGGCGCGCGGACGCGAAGGGGGCGATCCGGTGTCCCGCCCACCGCTCACCCGCGACGAGGTCCTCACCGCCGCCGCGCACCTGGTCAAGCGGCACGGCCCGGACGCCCTGACGATGCGCAGGCTCGCGGCCGACCTCGGCACGGCGGTCACCTCGATCTACTGGCACGTCGGCAACCGCGAGTCGCTGCTCGACGCGCTGGTGGAGCGCACGGTCGCCGACCTCGGCGAGATCCGGCCGCGCGGGGCGACGCCGCACGCGCGCGTGGTCTCCGTCGCGCGGGCGCTGCGCCGTCAGTTGCGCGCTCATCCGCACCTGGTGGCGATGGTCCACGAGCGCGGCCTGACCGAGCGCATGTTCCTGCCCGCGCAACAGGCGCTGGTGCGCGAGGTGCACGCGGCCGGGCTGCGCGGGGTCCGCGCGGCCGACGCCGTGCGCGCGGTGCAGTTCCTGGTCGTCGGGCACGTCCTGGTCGAGCGGAACCGGGAGCGGTCCCCCGTCCAGCGGCCGGGCGAAGGGGACTTGTGGGGCGAACAAGCCGAAAAGGACACGGCGCCCGGGAGTGACCGGGCGCTCGCCAGGGCGCTCGCCGCGCCGGTCGATCCGGAGCGCGTCTTCACCACCTCCGTGAGCGCCCTGGTGAAGTCGCTGCTCGCGGCCGGAACCTGACGAGGGCTCCGGCGCACGGGCCGGGCGGCGACCGCGGTGTCAGTCGCGGGCCGTATCCTCAGGGACCATGCTCGAAGACCGCCCGACCGCATCGTCCGCCGCAGCCGACTGGCCGACCGCGTACCCCGAGGGATACGCGGTCGTCGACGTCGAGACCACCGGCCTGTCCCGGGACGACCGGATCATCTCGGCCGCCGTCTACCGGCTCG
Source organism: Streptomyces sp. NPDC046939 (assembly GCF_040644575.1). Lineage (NCBI taxonomy): Bacteria > Bacillati > Actinomycetota > Actinomycetes > Kitasatosporales > Streptomycetaceae > Streptomyces > Streptomyces sp. NPDC046939. The sequence goes on along the minus strand of NZ_JBEYWV010000008.1, from coordinate 147,734 downwards.
ACGCGCAGGGCGTGGTCGAGGACCACTGGTACACGCTGGTCAACCCCGAGCGCGACCCGGGCCCGGTGTGGATACACGGTCTGACGAGCGAGATGCTCTCCGGCGCCCCGCTGTTCCCGGAGATCGCGGAGGAGTTCGCGGCGCGCCTGGAGGGCCGCGTCCTGGTCGCGCACAACGCGGTCTTCGACTGGTCGATGATCGCCCGCGAGTACGCGCGGGCGAAGCGCACCGCCCCGGTCCGCCAGCGCCTGTGCACCATCGCGCTCTCCAAGGAGCTGGGGCTGCCGCTGCCCAACCACAAGCTGGAGTCGCTGGCCGCGCACTTCGGCGTCGTACAGCAGCGCGCGCACCACGCCCTCGACGACGCGCGCGTGCTCGCGGAGGCGTTCCTGCCGAGCCTGCGCGCGGCGGCCGCGGGGAAGGTGCGGCTGCCGCTCCTGGAGTGCCGTCCGCTCACGGAGTGGTCGGAGCCCGCGGTGCCGCGCCAGCCGAGCGGCTCGTACGGCTCGCCGTACCGGGGCGGCGGCGCGGGCGGCTGGCGTCCGTCCCGGAAGCGGCCGGCGTGCCCGTACCCGAACCCCGGCCGTTACGAACCGGGCAAACCGCTCAAGCAGGGCATGAGGGTGGCGTTCTCCGGGGACACCTCGGTCGACCGGGAGCTCCTGGAGGACCGGGCGGTCGAGGCGGGGCTGCACGTGGCGACGAGCCTGTCGCGGCTGACGAGCCTCCTGGTGACCAATGACCCGGACTCGTACACCTCCAAGGCCGTGAAGGCGAAGCAGTACGGAACGCCGGTCATGGACGAGGCGGCGTTCGGGCAACTGCTCCAGTCGGTGGAGCCCGCGGACGCGACAGACGGGTGATTGCGGGGCGACTCGCCCGGCAGTCACTCGCCCGGCGCCACCGCGCGGCCCACCCTGTGGCGCATGGCACGTTGTGAAGTCTGCGGAAACGACTACGGCATGACCTTTGAGGTGCACGCGCAGGGAGCGGTGCACGTCTTCGACTGCTTCTCCTGCGCGATCCACCGCATGGCGCCGATCTGCGAGCACTGCCGGTGCCGCATCATCGGGCAGGGCGTCGAGGTCGACGGACACTGGTTCTGCGGGGCGCACTGCTCCCGCGCGGAGGGGAAGGTGGGCATCGTCGACAGCGTCTGACCCCGGCCTTCGCCACTCCCGCCCCAATCGGACGCACCCCCCTGAAACCACCCCATGCCCGAGCGGTACGGTCATGGGGTGTACCGCTTCCTGTTGACCCGGCAGTGGGTGATCCTCACCCTGGTCGCCCTCGTCCTCATCCCCACGATGATCCGGCTGGGCATCTGGCAGATGCACCGCCACGACGAGCGCGCCCACCGGAACCAGCTGGTCACGGACGCGCTGTCGGCCGATCCCGTGCCCGTGCAGAGCCTCACCTCCCCCGGCCACAAGGTCACCAGCGCCGAGCGGTACCACGCGGTGACGGCGAAGGGCCGCTTCGACACCGACGACGAGGTCGTCGTGCGCCGCCGCGTCAACTCCGACGACGAGGTGGGCTACCACGTCCTGACCCCGTTCGTGCTGACCGACGGCAAGGTCGTGCTCGTCAACCGCGGCTGGATCCCGGCGGACGGGCCGAGCCAGACCGCCTTCCCCAGGATCCCCGCCCCGCCGCGCGGCGAGATCACCGTCACCGGCCGCCTGATGCCCGACGAGACCACCGAGGCCAGCGGCATCAAGGACCTCAAGGGCCTGCCCGACCGGCAGATCATGCTGGTCAACAGCGAGGAACAGGCCCAGCGGCTGCACCGCGAGGTGCTCGGCGGCTACCTCGCCCAGACCGCCCCCGAACCCAAGGGCGACACCCCGGAGCTGATCGGCAAGCCCGGCCAGGAGGACGCCGCGCTGAACTTCGCGTACGCCTACCAGTGGTGGCTGTTCGCCGCGGCCGTACCGGTCGGCTGGGTGGTCCTGCTCCGCCGCGAGCTGCGCGACCGCCGCAAGAAGGAGGAGTCCGAGGGCGAAGCGCGGGAGACGACGCCCGCCGCCGTCTGAGCCGCCCCGGCCGCGCTCACTCACCCGGTCGCGACCTGGATTGCCGCACGGCGGCTCCGGGAACGCGGACCGCGTGCACCCACATATCGAGGACTACGCCCTCATCGGCGACGAACAGACCGCGGCCCTCGTCGGCAAGGACGGCTCCGTCGACTGGCTCTGTCTGCCCCGCTTCGACTCCCCCGCCTGCTTCGCCGCGCTCCTCGGCGACGAGGAGAACGGCCACTGGCGCCTCGCTCCCAAGGGTGCGGGCGACTGCACGCGCCGCTCGTACCGGCCCGGCACCCTCGTCCTGGACACCGAATGGGAGACGGACGAGGGCCACATCCGGATCACCGACTTCATGCCGCAGCGCGACAAGGCACCCGACCTCGTCCGGATCGTCGAGGGCATCAGCGGCCGCGTCACCGTCCGCGGCACCCTGCGCCTGCGCTTCGACTACGGCAACGTGGTGCCCTGGGTGCGGCGCTGCGACGGACACCGGGTGGCCGTCGCCGGACCGGACGCGGCATGGCTGCGCAGCGAGCCCGAGGTGCACACGTGGGGCGAGTCCTTCGGCACCCACTCCGAGTTCACCGTGGAGGCGGGCGAGACCGTCGCCTTCGTCCTCACCTGGCACCCCTCGCACCACCACCGCCCCAAGCTGATCGACCCGCACAAGGCGCTGCGGCACAGCATCGCGGACTGGGAGGCGTGGGCGGACCGCTGCCGCTACGACGGACCGCACCGCGAGGCCGTGCTCCGCTCCCTGCTCACCCTGAAGGCGCTCACCTACGCGCCGACCGGCGGCATGGTCGCGGCCCCCACCACCTCGCTCCCGGAGGAGATCGGCGGCGTACGGAACTGGGACTACCGCTACTGCTGGCTGCGCGACTCCACCATGACCCTGAACGCGCTCGTCCGGGCCGGCTACCTCGACGAGGCCGAGGCGTGGCGCGACTGGCTCGTGCGCGCCGCCGCCGGTGACCCCGCGAAGCTCCAGATCATGTACGGGCTCGCGGGCGAGCGGCGGCTGCCCGAGGAGGAACTGGGCTGGCTCGACGGGTTCCGCGGCTCGAGCCCCGTACGCACCGGGAACGACGCGGTGCGGCAGTTGCAGCTCGACGTGTACGGGGAGGTCGTCGACTCGCTCCACCTGGCACGGCGGTACGGGCTGCGGGACAAGCCGCACGTGTGGAGACTCCAACTGGCGCTGCTCGACTTCCTCCAGGAGGCGTGGCGCGAGCCCGACGAGGGGCTGTGGGAGGTGCGCGGGCCGCGCCGCCACTTCGTCCACTCCAAGGTCATGGCCTGGGTCGCCGTCGACCGCACCGTACGCGCCCTGGAGGACGACCCGAGCCTGCCCGGCGACCTCGGCCGGCTGCGCGAGCTGCGGGACACCATCCACGCGGAGGTGTGCGAGCGCGGCTACGACGCCGAGCGCGGCACCTTCACCCAGTACTACGGCTCGACGGAACTGGACGCGGCGACGCTGCTCATCCCGCGCGTGGGGTTCCTGCCGGCCGACGACCCGCGCGTCATCGGCACCGTGGACGCGGTCCGCGACGAACTCGCCCAGGACGGCTTCGTCCGCCGCTACAGCACCGATCGCACCACCGTCGACGGCCTGCCGGGCGACGAGGGCGCCTTCCTCGTCTGCTCGTTCTGGCTGGCGGACGCGCTGCACATGACCGGGCGCACGAAGGAGGCCCGCGAGCTGTTCGAGCGGCTGTGCGCGCTCCGCAACGACGTGGGCCTGCTCGCCGAGGAGTACGACCCGGCGGCGGGCCACCAGCTCGGCAACTTCCCGCAGGCGTTCAGCCACATCGGCCTGGTGACCACGGCCCTGACCCTGTTCGGCACCGGCGACGCGGCAGAGGCAGGATAGGGGCCATGGATCTTGGACTGAAGGACCGTGTCTACGTCGTCACCGGCGCCACCCGTGGCCTCGGCAACGCCGCCGCCCGCGAACTCGTCGCCGACGGCGCGAAGGTCGTCATCACCGGACGCGACGAGCAGAAGGCCAAGGACGCGGCGGCCGACCTCGGCCCGAACGCCGTCGGCATCGGCGTCGACAACGCCGACCCGCACGTCGCGGAGCAGGTCATCGCCGCCGCGCGGGAGCACTTCGGCTCCTTCGACGGCATCCTCGTCAGCGTGGGCGGACCCGCGGCCGGCTTCGTCGCCGACAACACGGACGAGCAGTGGCAGTCCGCGTTCGAGTCGGTGTTCCTCGGCGCGGTGCGGCTCGCGCGCGCCGCGGCGGCCGAGCTCGGCGAGGGCGGCGTCATCGGCTTCGTGCTCTCCGGCTCCGTGCACGAGCCGATCCCCGGCCTGACCATCTCCAACGGGCTGCGCCCCGGGCTCGCCGGGTTCGCCAAGTCCCTCGCCGACGAGCTGGGCCCGCGCGGCATCCGCGTCGTCGGCCTCCTCCCGGCCCGCATCGACACCGACCGCGTGCGCGAGCTGGACGCCCTGTCCGCCGACCCGCAGGCGACCCGGGTGGCCAACGAGTCGCGGATCCCGCTGCGGCGCTACGGCACCCCGGCCGAGTTCGGCAAGGCCGCCGCGTTCTTCCTGTCACCGGCCGCGTCGTACCTGACGGGCGTGATGCTGCCGGTGGACGGCGGGGCCAGGCACGGCTTCTGAGCAGCAGCAAGGAGCACACAAGGGTGCGGGGCGACCGGAGGGCCACCCCGCACTTGCTTCCGCGTCGCCTAATTCACGCGCTCCGCGCGGTGCTTGACCGCCCGCAGCCGTACCTCGGCCGGGAGCGCGTCGAGCCCCGCCGACCGCTTGGCCTGCGCCAGCGTGTCGTCGCCGAGCCGCCGCAGCGCCTCGCCGGGCGTGGCGTGCGGGGCCAGGGTGAGGCTCGCGCGCGCCTTGGGCGCGGACCGGCGGCCGGTCAGGACCGCGCCCGCGTGCTCCACGCCGTCCAGCGACTCGGCCCCGTCGACCAGGACGCTCTCCAGGGCGCGTCCGCGCAGCCGGGCGCCCTCGCCGTCCCCGGTGTCGACGAGCACCTCGGAGAGGCGGTGGCGCCGCAACTGGGCGACGAGCCACCACAGCGCGAGCAGCAGCAGGACGGCGAGCGCGGCGATGACCACCGGCCACCACCAGCCCTCGTCGCGCCAGCGGTTCCGGTCGGCGGCGCTGAGCAGCACGTCCTTGCGGCCGTCGTGGATCCACCAGGACGGCGGCTTCACGCCGAGGCCGACGGCGAGCACCGAGCCGCCGACGATCACCAAGGCGATGCCGAGCAGCGCGAGCACGATCCGGTTCACTGTTCTCAGCACGCCGTCATCCCTTCTTGCCGGGGCGCGCCACGCGCACGGAGAGCCGCGGGTCGTGGCTGAGCCCGAGACCCCGGACGCTGTCGCCCAGCGCGGCGTCCAGGTCGCCCCGTACCTCGTCGAGTTCACGGAAGTGGGAGACCGCCCGCACCTTCGCCTTGGCGCGCTTGACGCGGACCTTGACGGACTGCACGCCGGGCACCTCCATCGCCCGGTCGCGCAGCACCATCGCGGCGGCGTCCCGGTGCAGGCCCGCCCGTACCTCGGGGTGGACGCGGCGCATCGGCAGCATCCCGCGCAGTCCCGGGGTGAGCGCGAGCAGGAACAGCCAGAGCCCGAGCGCTGCGGCGACGCCCGCGCCGATCAGGACGGCGGTGTCGTCCAGCGGGCGTTCGGCCAGCTCACGGGCGAGAGTGCGGCGCCATTGCATGCCGGGGCGTCCGGCCCGTACGGAGGCGATGTCGTAGAGCAGGATGCCGATCCCGCCGAGGAGGACGAGCGCGGCGAGGGTCGCCGGGACGCGGCGGGCCGACCAGAAGCGGCCGGTCCGCTTGCCGCGCTCCGGCGGACGCGTCTCGGCGGCCTCCTGCCGCTCGCCCGTGTCGCTCCCGGCGCGCTCGGCGACAGGCAGCCGCTGAGTGGGTTCGCTCACCGGATCCTCCCGCGGTCCGCGCCCGTGCGCTCCGGATGCAGCCGTTCGACCTGCACGGCCACCTCAGGCACCTCCATGCCCGCCAACGTCCTTACCCGGTCGGCCACTTGGCGCCGTACGGCACCGCACTGGCCGCCGATGTCCGCGGGGTAGCCCAGCTCCAGGCTGATGCGGACCCGGGCGGTGCCGTGGTGCACGGCGACCGTGGCGTGCGGCGGCGAGCCGTCGGCCGGGACGGTGTCCAGCGCCTCTCGTGCCGCGTACGCGGCGATCTTCGCGACGACCCGGTCGGCGATCCGGGTCGCGCCGCGTTCGGCGGACGCGACCTGTGTCGCCACGGGTCACCGCCGCCGGTCGCCGCGCGTGCGGAAGAACTCGCCGGGCTGAAGATCCCCCTCGAGGAACCGTCCGGCGATGAAGCCGATGGCGCCGAGCGCCGCCACCAGCAGGAAGGCCCCGAAGCCGCCGAAGTATCCGGCGAACGCGAGGGCCATGCCGGCGATCATGCCGACCACGGCCATGTTCATCGTGTGCTCCTCTTGCCCGCGCGGCGGGCGGATGCGGGTCTCACTGGAGCTTCGACTCCGGCTCGTCGTCCTCCTCGTCCGGCAGCTTCACGTCGCTGACGGCGATGTTCACCTCGACGACCTCGAGCCCTGTCATGCGCTCGACGGCCACGACGACGTTCTCCCGGACGGCGCGCGCGGTGTCCGCGATCGAGACGCCGTACTCGACGACGATCTCCAGGTCGAGGGCGGTCTGCACCTCGCCGACCTCGGCCTTCACGCCGCGCGTCACGGACTTGCCGCCACCGGGCACCCGGTCGCGCACGGCGCCGAAGGTACGGGAGAGGCCGCTGCCCATCGCGTGGACGCCGTCCACGTCACGGGCGGCGAGACCGGCGATCTTCTCTACGACGCCGTCGGCGATGGTGGTCCGGCCCCGGCTGCCCGGGTCGCCGCCGCCCCGCTTCGCCACGTTGGTCCGCGCGGCGGCCGCCGCCGTCGCTCCGCCCGGCTGCTGGTGCGTGGTCTCGCTCATCGAGCCGTCCCCTCTTCTTTGAGGTGTGATCTCGGTGGAGTGTGCTTTCTTTTGCCCACATTAAGTGCGGTTACCCCGTCTCGCGCCCGGGATGGGGCAGCCTGGGGGAATGACGGTAGATCGATGGGCACAGGCGGTACGGCACCAGCTCGGCATCGGCAGGCTCGTGCCGTTGGGCGGACCGGGTGACGGGGCGTGGATCGCGGAGTCGGCGGCACGGGACGTGCTGCGTGTCGCGGTGGCGCCGGTGCGCGGGGTGCGTCTGGGTTCGTTGCGCCTGGAACAGGCCGATCCCGAAGGGACGTACGAGGCTGCGGTGCCGGCCCCGCCGGGCGCGCTGCCGCCGGGGCCGCTGCGGATCGTGGCGGAGTGCGCGGCGGCGGCCGACGAGCCGCTGCCGGTGGTCACGACACGACTGCGGATGACGCTCGCGCGTGCGGCGGGTGATGAACTGGGCCTGGTGGTGGAGGCGGTGGACCTTCAGGTGACGGAGTTGCTCGAGGCAGGCTCCGAGCGGCCCGCCGCGCCGGAGCCGGCCCCTGACGAACCGTCGGAGCCGCGCCCGCTCTCCGGTGACGAGGCGCGCGCGGCCCAGGCGGCGCGGTCCGTGCCCGGCGTGACCGCGCTGACGGGCGCCCTCGGCGGCATGAGCCGCGCGGTCCACATCGAGGAGCACGATGCGGCGCCGGGTGCGCTGCCGCGCCGCCACGTCCGGGTGGAACTCGCGGTATCGGCCCGCTCCCGCACCCTGGACGTGGCCCGCCAGGTCCGCCGCGCGGTGACAACGGCCTTCCCGGACGCACCGACGGTCGCGGTCCTGGTCACCGCCGTCACCCGGCCGTAGCGACAACGGTCGCGGTCCGGGAACACAGCACGGGGGCGCCGGGCCTTGCCGAGGCCCGGGGTCAGTCGTCGAGGCCTGCCAAGTCCCTCAGGCGGCGGCCCTGGGCGGCTCGTTCTGCTGTGCGCTGGGCGTCCAGGGTGCGGGTGGCCGCGCCCTGGAGCAGGGCCTTCGTCTCGATCACGGCGTCGCGCGGGGCGGCGAGGAGCGCGGCGACCAGGTCGCCGGTGGCGGCGGCCAGCTGGTCGCCGGGGACCGCGACGTTGGCGAGGCCCGAGGCGACGGCCTCGTCGGCGTGCACGTAGCGGCCGGTCACGCAGATCTCCAGAGCGCGCGCGTAACCGACGAGGGAGACGAGCGGGTGCGTGCCGGTGAGGTCGGGGACGAGGCCGAGGCTGGTCTCGCGCATGGAGAACTGCACGTCGTCGGCGACGACGCGCAGATCGCAGGAGAGGGCGAGCTGGAACCCGGCACCGATCGCGTGCCCCTGCACGGCGGCGACGGACAGCAGATCGCTGCGGCGCAGCCAGGTGAACGCGGACTGGTACTCGGCGATCGTGGAGTCGAGGAACTCCTCACCGCCGCGCGCCAGGTCGATGAAGGACGGCTCGCCGTCGAACCCCTCGGGCGTGAACGCCTTGCGGTCGAGGCCCGCAGAGAAGGACTTGCCCTCGCCGCGCACCACGACGACGCGCACGGAGCCCGGCAGCGAGCGCCCGGCCTCGGTCAACGCCCGCCACAGCGCGGGACTCTGGGCGTTGCGCTTGTCCGGGTTGCTCAGGGTCACCGTGGCGATCGCGTCGTCGACGGTGAGCCGGACGCCGTCCTTGTCGAGGAGCGGTGCGGGCTGAGTCATCGGGGCCTCCGTGTCTGCGCGGTCATAAGTGACTGCACAGTAACCACCCGGTCGGTCTGCCGACCGACCGGGTGGTCACCGAAGGAACCAGTGAGCCGAACGGACCCGCTTCCGGCCCGTGCGAGCAGGTCGGACGCGTCAGTTCGCCGCGGCCTTCTTGCCCCGCGTGGCCCCACCGCGACCGCGCAGCGTGACCCCGGACTCGCTCAGCATCCGGTGGACGAAGCCATACGAGCGGCCGGTCTCCTCGGCCAGTGCCCGGATGCTCGCACCGGAGTCGTACTTTCTCTTCAGGTCTGCCGCGAGCTTGTCGCGCGCGGCGCCGGTCACCCGGCTGCCCTTCTTCAGAGTCTCGGCCACCCGTGCCTCCTCATGGGAAGTGCGCTCTGGAATTCCCATGATCACCCCTTGCGGCCGTCCTGGCCACCCATTCGGCAAGGTCGGTGGCGGCGCAATTCCCGTCGGGAAGGCGATCCACCCGACCGGAACAGAAAATTCCGGATGCCTTTTTCGCTGCCCGCCACCGCCTTTTCCGGAGAACCGGCAGGTCAGTGGCGGGCCCGGAAGAGAAGGGCGGCGCGGCCCGGTGCGCCGCAAAATGCGTGTATGACACACCGCAGTACGAGGCGATCTCACTCAGATGATGGATCACGGATCGGCCGAATGATCCATACTCAGTGGATCAGCCATTCGATCAAGCGGCGCTGACGATCACGCGCCCCCGCGAGGGGTCACGCGAGGGCGACGAGGTCCGCGTACCCCTGGCCCCACAGGTCCTCGACACCGTCCGGGAGCAGGATGATCCGCTCGGGCTGGAGCGCGTCCACGGCGCCCTCGTCGTGCGTGACCAGGACGACCGCGCCCTTGTACGTGCGCAGCGCGCCGAGGATCTCCTCGCGGCTGGCCGGGTCGAGGTTGTTCGTGGGCTCGTCCAGGAGCAGGACGTTCGCCGAGGAGACGACCAGGGTCGCGAGGGCGAGACGGGTCTTCTCGCCGCCGGAGAGGACCCCGGCGGGCTTGTCGACGTCGTCGCCGGAGAACAGGAACGAGCCGAGCACCTTGCGGACCTCGACCAGGTCGAGGTCGGGCGCGGCGGAGCGCATGTTCTCCAGGACGCTGCGCTCGGGGTCGAGCGTCTCGTGCTCCTGCGCGTAGTAGCCCAGCTTGAGGCCGTGGCCCTCGACGACCCGCCCGGTGTCGGGCTTCTCGGCGCCGCCGAGCAGGCGGAGCAGGGTGGTCTTGCCCGCGCCGTTGAGGCCGAGGATGACGACCCTGGACCCCTTGTCGATGGCCAGGTCGACGTCGGTGAAGATCTCCAGCGAGCCGTACGACTTCGACAGGCCCTCGGCCATCAGGGGCGTCTTGCCGCAGGGCGCGGGCTCGGGGAAGCGGAGCTTGGCGACCTTGTCGGCGCGGCGCACCTCCTCCAGGCCCGCGAGGAGCTTGTCGGCGCGCTTGGCCATGTTCTGCGCGGCCACCGTCTTGGTGGCCTTGGCGCGCATCTTGTCGGCCTGCGCGTTCAGCGCGGACGCCTTCTTCTCGGCGTTCTGGCGCTCGCGCTTGCGGCGCTTCTCGTCGGCCTCGCGCTGCTGCTGGTACAGCTTCCAGCCCATGTTGTAGACGTCGATGCGGGAGCGGTTCGCGTCCAGGTAGAAGACCTTGTTGACGACCGTCTCGACCAGCTCGACGTCGTGGGAGATCACGATGAAGCCGCCGCTGTAGTTCTTCAGGTAGTCCCGCAGCCAGACGATGGAGTCGGCGTCCAGGTGGTTGGTCGGCTCGTCGAGGAGCAGGGTGTCGGCGTCCGAGAAGAGGATGCGGGCCAGCTCGATACGGCGGCGCTGACCGCCGGAGAGCGTGTGCAGCGGCTGGCCAAGGACCCGGTCGGGGAGGTTCAGCGCGGCGGCGATCGTGGCGGCCTCGGCCTCTGCGGCGTACCCGCCCTTGGTGAGGAACTCCGTCTCCTGGCGCTCGTACTGCTTGAGCGCCTTGGCCTGGGTGGCGCCCGTGCCGTTGGCGATGCGCTGCTCGTTCTCGCGCATCTTGCGCATCAGGACGTCGAGGCCGCGGGCGGACAGGATGCGGTCGCGGGCCAGGACGTCGAGGTCGCCGGTGCGCGGGTCCTGGGGGAGGTAGCCGACCTCGCCCGAGCGCGTGATGGTGCCGCCGGCCGGGATGCCCTCACCGGCGAGGCACTTGGTCAGGGTGGTTTTGCCCGCGCCATTGCGGCCGACGAGGCCGATGCGGTCGCCCTTGGCGACGCGGAAGGAGGCGTTCTCGATGAGGATGCGGGCGCCGGCGCGCAGTTCGATACCGGATGCGGTGATCACGGGGGTGCTCCAGGACAGGGTTACGGCTGGTTGACAAGACGAGGGCCAAGGCGGGGGCCATGGCGAGGGCCGGTCGGCGCCGCTAATCCACCCAGAGAAGAAACGTCATACGAGCCAGTTTAACGGGGTGATGCAAGCGGATTTTCCGGGGCGCCGGGAGGCGGGGCGCCCCGTCGGCCCCGCCCGTCCCCGGGCGGAGCCGTCACGCACCGCCCGTGTGGACCTGGAACGCCGCTCTGCGCACCGCCTTCGCGAGGGCGGGGTCGGGGTGGGCCGCCGCCAGGGCGACCAGGACCTGGACCGTGCGGGGGTGACCCACGGCACGGACCTCGTCGAGGAGGGCCGGGACGGTCGGCTGGACCGCGGACTCCAGGTGGCGGACCAGGAGCGGCGCCTCCCCGTGGTCGGCGACGGCGGCCGCCGTGTCCACCCACAGCCAGGTCGCCTCCTCGCGGGTGAGGACCGTGTGGACGTCCTCGGGGTCGGCGCCCTCGTGCTCGGCGAGCCAGAGCAGGGCGTAGGGGCGCAGGCCGGGCTCGTCCGCGCAGCGGCGCACCTCGGGCTCGGCGGGGGCACCGACGACACGCAGGGCCTCGAAGGCCAGGCCGCGCAGCAGGGCGTCCTCGCCGCGGGCCGCCGCCAGGAGCTCGGTGACCGCGCTGCCCACGTCACGGGCGGCGAGCCAGGCGCGGTACTCGGCACGGGCCGCGTTCGGCCGCAGGCGGGCGCAGCCGCGCAGCATGTCCTCGGCGGAGACCTCGATGTTCCCGGCCGGGGACTGGGCGGCGACGCAGATCTGCTCCAGCTTGACCCAGACCGCCCAACTGCCGAGCGGTGTCAGCGTCGCGTGGCCGTCGGCGTACGTCAGCGCGCCGACGGCGGCGAGACCCGCGAGGGCCCAGTCGAGGAGCGGCAGGAGCGGGGTGTCCTGCGGCGGCACCGGTTCGGGCTGGGGGCCGTAGGGGATCTCGCAGCGCTCGGTGCGCAGTTCGGCGACGCGCTGGTCGAGGAGGTCGAGGAGTTGCGCGGTGGGCACGGGGCCCGCCATGAGCTGGCAGAAAGAGAGCAACTGCGGGACCGCTTCGACGACTTCGGCGACCGCGGCCGGTTCGAGGGAGTCCGGTGCCGGGTGGACCAGGGACCAGGCGTCGAAGAGGGCGACCCAGCCGCGCAGCACGGCGGTGTCGTCGCGGTCCCAGACGCGCAGCCGCCAGCCGGGCCGGGCGACGTCGCCGTGGACCTCGACGAGGCCGGCGAGGCGCGCGGTGTCCCAGTCGGCGCGGACCTGGGCGACGGTGAGCCCCAGATCGTCGGCCGCGCGGCGCGCGGTGGCGTCCGAGAGGGTGCCCTTGCCGTCGCGCGCGCCCGTGCCGTTGCCGGGGCTGAGCGCGGTGTCCGCCCAGCGCGCCACGCGGACGGCGGCGGCGAGGCCCTGGCGGGCGGAGCGGGCCAGTTCGGCGGGGGGCGGGGTGCCCTCCGGCGGGCGCGGCGCGGGCCTTCGGACCGCGGCGCGTGGGGCTGCTGCGGTGAGGGGCCGGTGGCGCGGGCCGACGAGTCGGAGCCTGGAGTCGCGCGGGGTACGGGACGTCACTGGAGCAGTGTCCAGGGTGACCCCGCGAATTCCCAAACGGGAGCCCTTGTTCGGAGTTCGCGTCGTGGTTCGCAGGCCCGCCGGGGGCTCACATCAGCGGGGTCAGGAAGCGCCGCAGCCGCTCCTCGTACGCCTCCGGGTCGGCGTTCCACATCGCGTTGTGCGGGGCGTCGTCGACCGTGTGGAGGGTGACGAGGTCCGGGCGGCGGTCCGCGAGGCGGCGGGACAGCTCCCAGGGCGCCACCTCGTCGTCGGGGCCGTGCACGAGGAGGGTGGGGACGGCGAGGGTGCCCGGTACGACCACCTCGGCGAACCGGTCGCCGGTCAGCCCGGTGCGGCCCTGCGCGGCGCGGACCGCGAGCGGCAGGAGCGCGGACGGGGTGTGCCGGGCGCGGGCCAGGGCGCGCAGGGTCGCCTCCCAGTCGAGCACCGGGGAGTCGAGGATCAGGCCGCTGACGCGGTCGCGCAGCGCGGAGTACGTGGCGGCGCGCAGCGCCATGGCGGCGCCGGTGGACCAGCCGTAGAGGATGACCTGCTGGGCGCCGTGGCGCACGGCGTAGCGGATGGCGGCGTCCAGGTCGTGCCACTCCGTCGTGCCGAAGTGGTGCAGACCGTCGGGGGCGGGGGGCGCGCCGGGGTCGCCGCGGTGGGCGAGGTCGAGCACCGGGAACTGCTGGTGGCGCAGGAAGCCCATGACGTTCATGGGGTGTTCGCGGGTGGTGCCGAGCCCGTGCACGGTGATGACCCAGGTGTCGCGGACGCCGGGCAGGAACCAGGCGGGCAGCGTCCCGAGTTCGCCGGGCACGTCGACGTCGGCGTGGTCGAGGCCGAGCGCGGTCTTGGGGGTGCCGGTGTGGACCCGCGGGGTGAGCCAGGCCTTCGCGCCGGGCTGGGGCGCGCCGAGCGTGACGCGCTCCAGCCGGCGCACGACGGTGTCCGCGGGGTGCTCGGCCGACTCGATGACGGGCCCGACGACCGCGTGCCAGTCGTCGCCCGCGAGCCCGTACGTGCCCGGGCGCAGCGACGACAGGTCGCGGGTCAGGGTGATGTGCCCGGCGGCGGTGGTGTGGACGGTGAGCCGGGGTTCGGTGGGCAGGGGGTGGCCCGCGGGCGCCTTCAGCGCGGCGTCGCTGGCCAGCCGGCCGGCGGCGATCGCGGCCGCGGAGGTTCCGAGGACGGCGGTGACGGCAGCGGCCGTCGCTCTGGCGATACGCACCCGTCCAGTGTCCGCGTCCGGGCCCGCGCGGGCCAGTGGGGTGCGGGGTCGGGGTGACGCGGTCGCGCCATGATCCGGATGTCTCATGGCGTGTCACCGCCGGTGCGGGCCGGGCGTGTCAGGGCTGTCCGTATCCGCTGAGGCGCTCGCCCGCCTCCCGTAGCTGCGCGTCGGACAGGAGCGCGGGGGCGCGGCCGGGGACGGAGTGGGCGGTGAGCCAGAGACGGCACATCCACTCCAGTTGAGCGGTGCGGTCGTAGGCGGCGTCGAGCGTGTCCCCGTAGGTGAGGGTGCCGTGGTTGCGCAGGAGGCAGCCGGTGCGGCCGGAGAGGGCGTCGAGCACGTGTTCGGCGAGCTCCTGCGTGCCGTACGTCGCGTAGGGGGCGACGCGGACGCGGCCGCCCAGGGCCGCCGTCATGTAGTGGATGGCGGGCAGCTCGGTGACGAGCGTGGAGACGGCGGTGGCGTGCACGGCGTGGGTGTGCACGACGGCGCGCGCGTCCGTGTGGCGGTACACGGCGAGGTGCATCGGGAGCTCGCTGGTCGGCGTGAGCGTGCCGGCCTGCCGCTCGCCGTACAGGTCGACGGCGACGAGGTCGTCCGGGCCGAGCCGGTCGTAGGGCACGCCGCTGGGGGTGACGAGGACGGTGTCCCCCACGCGTATGGAGACATTGCCCGACGTGCCGACGACCAGGCCGTCGCGCACGGTCCTGCGGGCCGTCTCCACCAATTCTTGCCACGCCTGCTCGAGTTGCGTCATGCGGAGCATCCTGTCAGGCATCCTAAGTCGCATATGGGTACAAAACGACCACAGACCCCAATTCGGGCTGTGCCGAGCAGATCCGGGGGAGACATGGCTCGTGATCACCGACCGTCCCGCCGCGCCCGCCTCACCGTGGCGACGTCCGTGGCCGCTCTCGCGCTGGGGGCGGCCGCGCTGGCCGAGCCGCCCGCGCAGGCCGCGGCCAAGCCGCGGGGGCACGACGTGTCCTCGCACCAGAAGAGCGTGAACTGGGCGAAGGCCAAGAGCAAAGGCTCCCGGTTCGTCTATGTGAAGGCGACCGAGTCGACCACCTACAAGAACCCCTACTTCTCACAGCAGTACGGTGGCGCCCGCCGCGCGGGCATCATCCGGGGCGCCTACCACTTCGCCCTGCCGAACAAGTCCTCCGGCAAGGCGCAAGCCTCCTACTTCGTGCGCAACGGCGGCAGCTGGTCGCGGGACGGATGGACGCTGCCGCCCGCGCTCGACATCGAGTACAACCCGTACGGCAAGGCCAAGTGCTACGGGCTCAGCAAGGCGAAGATGGTCTCGTGGATCAAGTCCTTCAGCGCCGAGACCCTGCGCAGGACCGGCCGGTACCCGGTGATCTACACCAACGCCCGCTGGTGGAGGCTGTGCACCGGGAACAGCCGCGCCTTCGCCGCCAAGCACCCCCTCTGGCTCGCCCACTACAGCAAGAACGTGGGGCCCCTGCCCGCCGGATGGTCCTTCTGGACGTTCTGGCAGTACGACAACGGCGGCAGCCTGCCGGGTGACCAGAATCTCTTCAACGGGTCGATGACCCAGTTGCGGCGTCTGGCCAACGGGTAGCCGAGCAAGGATCGGGCCTCCCGGAACCCGGGATTCCGGGCTTCTCCGGGGGCCGATCCGGAACGGCGCACACCGTGCCGGACGAAGCGGGGCGAGATCACTCCGGATCGGGTCACCATGACGCCCCGCCCAGTTCATCTTCCGTTCACCCTGCTTACTTACGTTCAGCGTGCCACTGACGTCCAACCGAAGCCTGGGTAAATGGAACACATCACGCTGCTCCTCGCGATCGTGATCGTTACCGCGCTGGTCTTTGATTTCACCAACGGTTTCCACGACACCGCCAACGCGATGGCGACGACCATCTCGACAGGCGCCCTCAAGCCGAAGACGGCGGTGGCCATGTCCGCCGTGCTGAACCTCGTCGGAGCCTTCCTCTCCGTCGAGGTCGCCAAGACCATCTCCGGCGGCATCATCAACGAGGACGGCCTCAAGACAGAGGTCATCTTCGCGGCGCTCGTCGGCGCCATCCTCTGGAACCTGGTCACCTGGCTGGTCGGCCTGCCCTCCAGCTCCTCGCACGCCCTGTTCGGCGGCCTCATCGGCGCCGCGGTCATGTCGATGGGCTGGTCCTCGGTGAACGGCGGGACCGTCGTCACCAAGGTGCTGCTGCCCGCGGTCGCCGCGCCGATCGTCGCCGGACTCGCCGCGACGCTCGCCACACGGCTGACCTACCGCATCAGCAAGCACACCGACGAGAAGGCCACCTCGAAGGGGTACCGCGCCGGGCAGATCGCCTCCGCCGGGCTCGTCTCCCTCGCCCACGGCACCAACGACGCGCAGAAGACGATGGGCATCATCACCCTCGCCCTGATCACCGGCGGCGTCCTCGCGCCCGGCGCCAACCCGCCGCTGTGGGTCATCGTCTCGGCCGGTCTCGCCATCGCGCTCGGCACCTACCTGGGCGGCTGGCGGATCATCCGCACCATGGGCAAGGGCCTCACCGAACTGGCGCCGCAGCAGGGCTTCACCGCCCAGACCAGCGCCGCGACCGCGATCCTCGCCTCCTCGCACATCGGCTTCTCCCTCTCCACCACCCAGGTCTGCTCGGGCGCCGTGATGGGCGCGGGCCTCGGCCGCAAGGGCGGCGTCGTCCGCTGGTCCACCGCGACCCGGATGTTCGTGGCGTGGGGCCTGACCCTGCCGGCCGCCGGTCTGGTCGGCGCGGGCGCCGAGTTCCTCACCAAGCAGGGGCCCTGGGGCGTCGGCCTCACCGCGGCCCTCCTCGTCGGCGGCTCCGCCGTCATCTGGAAGCTGTCCCGCCGCGAGACCGTCGACCACACGAGCGTCACCCCGGACACGCCGGGTGCCGTGGAGGAACCGGCCGGGGTCATAACGACGGCCATCGCCGCCGTCTCCCCGCCGCCGGCCGGCGCGGTCGCGGAGGCCGGGGCCCCGGTCCCGGTCGACCTGAAGGCCACGATCCCCGCGATCCCCTCCCCCTCGTCCGCCCCGGCCGCGGCCGACCCCGCGCGCCCCGCCGGCGCCACGCTGTAAGGAACCGAAGCCATGAACATCGACTGGGCGGCCCTCGGCTCCGTCTTCGGCGTCAGCCTCGTGACCACGGTGGCCCTGGTGGGCCTGTTCACCCTCGGCATCGTCGGCCTCTCCAAGCGGGAGGCGGCGGCGCAGCGCGGGGCCTCGGCCACGGCGGTCACATCGGGCGCGTACGTCTGCTTCGCACTGTGTGCGGCGGCGGTGGCGTACGGGATCTATCTGATCGTGGCCTGAGACGACGTCCGAAGGGTGGGGTGGGGGGCGCGCCGCGTCCCCCACCCCACCCTTCTGCGTGCCCTGTGGACCTCCCCACACTCCCCCTTCCCAGGTCAACAGCAAGTTGACGCGCATTCGCGCTGCGTGGTGGACTTCCCGGGCCATGTACGGCAGCAGTCCGAGGAAGCCGGTGCGAATCCGGCGCGGTCCCGCCACTGTGAGCCCTCCGCGAAGGGGGCGAGCCAGGAACTCTCTGCTGTCGGTCTCGTCGAACCAGGGCGTGGACACCCTGAGTGAGGACAACCACCACCATGTTCGCCCCGCGCGGCACGGTGCGGGCCGGGCGCGTGTTCGCGTACGGTGCCGCCGCCGGACTCGTAGCCGACCTGTTGCTCGGTGATCCGCGCCGGGGGCACCCCGTCGCCGGTTTCGGCCGGGCCGCGGGCGCCGTGGAGCGGGTGCTGTGGCGGGACCACCGGGGCTGGGGCGCCGCCCATGCCGTGGTCTGCGCCGGGGGCGCCGCCGCGGTGGGGGCGCTCGCCACGCGGGCCGTACGGACGTCTCCTGTCGCCTCGATCGCGCTGACCGCCGTCGCCACCTGGGCCGTCGTCGGCGGGACCACGCTCGGGCGGGAGGCCCGGGGCATCGGGGCCGCGCTGCGAGCGGGTGAGGTGGAGGCGGCCCGGGAGCTGCTGCCGCGCCTGTGCGGGCGGGATCCGCAAGGCCTCGACGCCGACGGGATCGCGCGCGGCGTCGTCGAGTCCGTCGCCGAGAACACCTCGGACGCCGTCGTGGGCGCGCTGGTGTGGGGGGCCGTGGGCGGAGTGCCGGGCCTCCTCGCGTTCCGCGCCGTGAACACGCTCGACGCCATGGTCGGGCACAAGTCGCCCCGCTACCGCCGGTTCGGCTGGGCCTCGGCCCGGCTCGACGACGTCGCCGGGTGGCCCGGCGCGCGGCTGACCGGCGCCCTCGCGGTGCTCGCGGGCGGGCGTCCGCGCGAGGCGGCCCGCGCCTGGCGCGCCGACGCGGGGCGCCACCCCAGCCCGAACGCGGGCGTGGTCGAGGCGTCGTTCGCGGGCGCGCTCGGGGTGCGGCTCGGCGGGACGCTCGCGTACGGCGGCAGGGTCGAGCACCGGCCCGTGCTCAACGCGGGCGGGCGCCCGGTACGGGTCGAGGACGTCGAACGGGCCGCGCGGCTGTCGCGGCGGGTGAGCTGGCTGGCTTGGGGAGTGTGCGTGGGCGGACGGGCGCTGTGGGCGCGGAGGCGACGGATGACGGGTGCGGGCCGATGAGGGGCGGCGGGCTGCTCGTCGCGGGCACCACGTCCGACGCCGGGAAGAGCGTGGTCACCGCGGGGATCTGCCGGTGGCTCGTACGGCAGGGCGTGAAGGTCGCGCCGTTCAAGGGGCAGAACATGTCCCTGAACTCGTTCGTGACCCGCGAGGGCGCCGAGATCGGGCGGGCGCAGGCCATGCAGGCGCAGGCCGCCCGGGTCGAGCCGACCGCGCTCATGAACCCGGTGCTGCTCAAGCCCGGCAGCGACCGCAGCAGCCAGGTCGTGCTCATGGGCAAGCCCGTGGGCGAGATGAGCGCGCGGGGGTACCACGGCGCGCGGCAGGGCGCGCTGCTCGACACCGTCGTGGGGTGCCTGGAGGAGTTGCGGGGCAGTCATGACGCTGTGATCTGCGAAGGCGCCGGCTCCCCCGCCGAGATCAACCTGCGCCGTACCGACATCGTGAACATGGGCATCGCGCGGGCGGCCCGGCTGCCCGTGCTCGTCGTCGGCGACATCGACCGGGGCGGGGTCTTCGCCTCCTTCTTCGGCACGACGGCGCTGCTCGCCCCCGAGGACCAGGAGCTGCTCGCCGGGTATGTGGTGAACAAGTTCCGGGGCGATGTCAGCCTGCTCGAACCGGGTCTCGACATGCTCAAGTCCCTCACGGGGCGGCCGACTTACGGCGTCCTCCCCTACCAGCACGGGCTCGGCATCGACGAGGAGGACGGGCTGCGGGTCTCCCTGCGGGGCGCCGTGCGCGAGTCCGTCGTCGCGCCGCCGGTCGGCGCCGACGTGCTGCGGGTCGCGGTGTGCGCGGTGCCGCTGATGTCGAACTTCACGGACGTCGACGCGCTGGCCGCCGAGCCGGGCGTCGTGGTCCGTTTCGTGGACCGCGCGGAGGAGCTGGCCGACGCCGACCTGGTGGTCGTGCCGGGCACGCGCGGGACCGTCAAGGCTCTTGAGTGGCTGCGCGAGCGCGGGCTCGCTGACGCGCTGGTCCGGCGGGCCGCCGAAGGGCGTCCCGTGCTCGGCATCTGCGGCGGGTTCCAGCTCCTCGGCGAGCGCATCGAGGACGAGGTCGAGTCCCGGGCGGGCGTCGTGGACGGGCTCGGGCTGCTTCCCGTACGCGTACGGTTCGCCCGCGAGAAGACGCTCGCGCGGCCGGTGGGCGAGGCGCTCGGCGAGCACGTCGAGGGGTACGAGATCCATCACGGGGTCGCCGATGTCCTCGGCGGCGATCCGTTCCTGGACGGGTGCCGGGTGGGGGCCGTGTGGGGGACGCACTGGCACGGGTCCCTGGAGTCGGACGGGTTCCGGCGCGCCTTTCTGCAGGCTGTCTCCGACGCGGCCGGGCGGCGGTTCGTGCCTGCGCCTGATACGTCGTTCGCGGCGTTGCGGGAGGAGCAGCTCGACCGGCTCGGGGATCTGATCGAGCGGGCCGCGGACACGGATGCGTTGTGGCGGTTGATCGAGGGGGGCGTGCCCAAGGGGTTGCCGTTCGTTCCGCCCGGGGCGCCGTCGTGAGCGCGGGGCCTGTGCGTCGCCCCCGCCGCCCCTTCCCGTCCCGTCCCCGGGCGCTGCGCCCCCGGACCCCCATGCGTTCGGTCGTACGTGCCGGTTCGTGGGGGCTTGTCGCGCCGTTCCCCGCGCCCCTAGGCAGTTCCCGTTCACCGGAGGTTGATCGCTGATGCCCGACCCGTATCCGTTCACCGCGCTCGTCGGGCAGGACGATCTGCGGCTCGCTCTCCTGCTCAACGCCGTCTCGCCCGCCGTCGGCGGCGTTCTCGTGCGCGGTGAGAAGGGGACCGCCAAGTCCACCGCCGTACGCGCCCTGTCCGCACTCCTTCCCGACGTGGACGTCGTCCCCGGCTGCCGGTTCTCCTGCGCCCCGGACGCGCCCGACCCGCAGTGCCCGGACGGGCCGCACGAGGTCGGACCCGGGGTCCAGCGGGCCGCGCGGATGGTCGAGCTGCCCGTCGGCGCCTCCGAGGACCGGCTCGTCGGCGCGCTCGACATCGAGCGGGCGCTCGCCGAGGGCGTGAAGGCGTTCGAGCCCGGCCTGCTCGCGGACGCGCACCGCGGCATCCTCTACGTCGACGAGGTCAACCTCCTCCACGACCACCTGGTCGACCTGCTCCTCGACGCCGCCGCCATGGGCGCCTCGTACGTGGAGCGCGAGGGCGTCTCCGTACGGCACGCCGCCCGCTTCCTCCTCGTCGGCACGATGAACCCGGAGGAGGGCGAGCTGCGGCCGCAGCTGCTCGACCGGTTCGGGCTGACCGTCGAGGTCGCCGCGTCGCGCGAGCCGGAGCAGCGCGTCGAGGTCGTCAGGCGCCGGCTCGCGTACGACGACGACCCCGAGGGGTTCGCCGCGCGCTTCGCCGCCGAGGAGGCGGAGGTACGGGAGCGGATCGCCGCCGCGCGCGCCCTGCTGCCCCATGTCCGGCTCGGCGACGGGGCGTTGACGCGGATCGCCGCGACCTGCGCCGCGTTCGAGGTGGACGGGATGCGGGCCGACATCGTGATGGCGAGGACCGCGACCGCGCTCGCCGCGTGGGCGGGGCGTACCGATGTGCTCGCCGAGGACGTGCGCCAGGCCGCGCTGCTCGCGCTGCCGCACCGGCGGCGCCGCAACCCGTTCGACGCGCCCGGCCTCGACGAGGACAAGCTCGACGAGACGCTGGACGAGTTCGGCCCCGACGACACCCCTGACGACGATCCGGAGCCCGAGGGGCCGGACGACCAGGGCCCCGACGATGACGGTCCCGGGGGCGGGGGCGGGCTGCCGCCGCAGGACGGGCCCGCGCCGGAGACCTCCGAGCAGGAGGGCCCCGGCCCGCGGGAAGCCCCCGAGACACCGGCGGCGCCCCCCGCGCCCGGCCCCGCGGCGCAGGAACAGCGCCCCGTCTCCCCCGGCGAACCCTTCCGTACGAAGATGCTGAGCGTCCCGGGCCTGGGCGAGGGCGCCGCCGGGCGCCGGTCCAGGGCGCGGACCGAGCACGGCCGCACGACGGGTGCCGTACGCCCCCGGGGCGCCCTCACCAAGCTGCACCTGGCCGCCACCGTGCAGGCCGCCGCGCCGCACCAGCGGGCGCGCGGACGGTCGGGCCCGGGGCTCGTCGTGCGCCGGGACGACCTGCGGCAGGCGACGCGCGAGGGCCGCGAGGGGAATCTGGTCCTCTTCGTCGTGGACGCCTCCGGTTCGATGGCCGCGCGACAGCGCATGGGCGCGGTGAAGGGTGCCGTCCTCTCCCTGCTCCTCGACGCCTACCAGCGGCGCGACAAGGTGGGGCTCGTGACGTTCCGCGGGACCAAGGCCGAGGTGGCGCTGCCGCCGACGTCGAGCGTGGACACCGCCGCCGCCCGCCTGGAGACGCTGCCGACCGGTGGCCGTACGCCGCTGGCCGCAGGTCTCCTCACGGCGCACGAGGTGCTGCGCGTGGAGCGGCTGCGGGACCCGGCGCGCCGCCCGCTGATGGTCGTCGTCACCGACGGGCGCGCCACGGGCGGGCCCGAGCCGGTGAAGCTGGCGGGGCGCGCGGCCGGGCTGCACGCCGTCGAGGGCACGGCGTCCGTGGTCGTCGACTGCGAGTCGGGCATGGTCCGGCTCGGGCTCGCCGCCCAGCTCGCCGGTCAATTGGGCGGCACGGCCGTCACGTTGGACGAGCTGCGGGCGGACGCCATCGCCGGGCTCGTCAAGGACGTACAGGGACAGCGACAGACAACGAACCAGACCCGCAGGAGGGCCGCCTGATGCCGCAGGGACAGCCGAGTGTCGTACCGGACGACGGACTGACGACGCGTCAGCGCCGCAACCGTCCGCTGGTGTTCGTGCACACGGGCGTCGGCAAGGGGAAGTCGACGGCGGCCTTCGGGCTCGCTCTGCGCGCCTGGAACCAGGGGTGGCCGATCGGGGTGTTCCAGTTCGTCAAGTCGGCGAAGTGGAAGGTCGGCGAGGAGAACGCGCTCAAGGTGCTCGGCGCCTCCGGCGAGGGCGGCACCGTCGACTGGCACAAGATGGGCGAGGGCTGGTCCTGGGTCCAGCGCGATGACCAGGCCGACAACGAGGAGAAGGCCCGCGAGGGCTGGGAGCAGGTCAAGCGGGACCTGGCCGCCGAGACGTACAAGCTGTACGTGCTGGACGAGTTCGCGTACCCCCTGCACTGGGGCTGGATCGACGTGGACGAGGTGGTGCAGGTGTTGCGGGACCGGCCGGGCACGCAGCATGTCGTCATCACGGGCCGCAACGCCCCCGAGAAGCTGATCGACTTCGCCGACCTCGTGACCGACATGTCGAAGGTGAAGCACCCGATGGACACGGGCCAGAAGGGCCAGCGGGGCATCGAGTGGTGACGTCCGCATCCGCCGTACCCCGTCTGGTCGTCGCGGCGCCCGCGTCCGGATCGGGCAAGACGACCGTGGCGACGGGCCTGATGGCCGCGTTCGCCGAGCGCGGCCTCGCCGTGTCGCCGCACAAGGTGGGCCCCGACTACATCGACCCGGGCTACCACGCCCTCGCGACCGGGCGCCCGGGCCGCAACCTGGACGCGTACATGTGCGGCCCCGACCTGGTCGGCCCGCTGTTCGTACACGGCGCGCAGGGCTGCGACCTGGCCGTCGTCGAGGGCGTGATGGGCCTCTTCGACGGCGTCTCCGGCCAGGGCGAACTCGCGTCCACGGCCCACGTCGCCAAGCTGCTCAAGGCCCCCGTCGTGCTCGTCGTCGACGCGTCGTCGCAGTCACGCTCGGTGGCGGCACTCGTCCACGGCTTCGCCTCCTTCGACCCGGAGGTCCGGCTCGCGGGCGTCATCCTGAACAAGGTCGGCTCGGACCGCCACGAGCAGCTGCTCCGCGAGGCGCTGGAGGAGGTCGGCGTCCCGGTGTACGGGGCCCTGCGCCGCGCCCCACAGGTGGAGACGCCGTCCCGCCACTTGGGCCTGGTCCCGGTGGCCGAACGGAGCGCGGAGGCGGTGGACTCGGTACGGGCATCGGCGGCGATGGTCCGCGACGCCTGCGACCTGGAGGGCTTGCTGGCGCTGGCAAGAACGGCCCCGCCACTGTCCGAGGAGGGCTGGAATCCAGCAGCCTCAGGGGCGCGGGGAACTGCGCGAGCAACCACAACGAACCCGCACCCGCCGACGAACCCGATCGTGGCAGTGGCAGGAGGCGCAGCCTTCACCTTCTCCTACGCCGAGCACACAGAACTCCTCACGGCGGCAGGCGCCCAGGTAGCCACATTCGACCCCCTGAACGACGAACACCTCCCGGAGGGCACCGCCGGCATCGTCATAGGCGGCGGCTTCCCCGAGGTCTACGCCCCCGAACTCTCGGCGAACAACCAGCTCCGCAAGGCCGTCGCGGAGCTGGCCCGCACGGGCGCCCCCGTCGTCGCCGAATGCGCGGGCCTCCTGTACCTCGCCAGGTCCCTCGACGGCCAGGAGATGTGCGGGGTACTGGACGCCGACGCCCGGATGACGAAGCGGCTCACGCTCGGCTACCGGGACGCGGTCGCCGTCTCCGACAGCGTGCTCGCCCCGGCGGGGACACGGCTGCGCGGCCACGAGTTCCACCGCACGGTCCTCGAACCGGGCGCGGGCCCGTCCCCGGCGTGGGGCCTGCGGCTCCCGGAGCCGCGCGTCGAGGGCTTCGTACAGCAGGGTGTGCACGCCAGCTATCTGCACACGCACTGGGCGGCGCTGCCGGACATCGCCCGGCGGCTCGTGGAGCGGTGCGCCGCGCCGTGACCTCAGCCCGCGACGCCCACGACGAGCCAGATGAAGGCCGCGCCCGCGACCGTGCACAGCAGGGTCGAACGGGCCGGGTGGTCGTGGTGGGCCTCGGGCAGGATCTCGGCGGCGGCCAGGTAGAGCAGGACGCCGCCGAAGAAGCCGAGATAGCCGCCGAGCAGTTGCTCCGGAATGGTGAACAGGAGTGTGGTGGCGGAGCCGACGACGGGCGCCGCCGCGTCGGCCAGGAGCATGATCGTCGCCTTGCGGCGGGCGTTCCCGTACAGGCGCGTGATCGTGTACGTGTTGAAGCCGTCGGCGAAGTCGTGGGCGATCACCGCGAGCGCCACGGCGACACCCATCCCGCCGCCCACCTGGAACGCGGCGCCGATCGCGATGCCGTCCATCATGCTGTGCCCGACCATCGCCCCGGCCGCCGTGAGGCCCACCTCGGGGGCCCGGCCGTGCGCGTGCTCGTCGGCGCCGTGGGCGGCCTGGCGCTGGGCGAGGAGGTGTTCGAGGACGTGTGCGGCGAGGAACCCGGCGACGAACAGCAGCAGCGCGGCGGGCACCCCGAAGACCGGCCCGCCCGCCGCGTCGAGCGCCTCCGGCAGCAGGTCGAGGCCGACGACGCCCAGCATCAGCCCGCCCGCGAGGCCGAGCACCAGATGGCGCCGGTCGGTGACCCTCCTCGCGGTCCAGCCGCCGACCAGGGTCATCACAAAGGCGCCGAGCGCCACGAACACCGCCATGGGCCTTTGCTAACCCATGCGACACCCCCGGCGCACATCGTGGTGGTCGGGGTCGGCGCGCGCGCCGGGGTGAGCGCCGACGAGGTCCTGGGGCTCGTCGGCGCCGTCCTCGACGAGGCCGGCGCGGGCCCGGGTGACGTGGCCGCGCTCGCGACCGTCGAGGCGCGGGGGCGGGAGCCGGGGCTGATGGCGGCGGCTTCGCGGCTCGGGGTGCCGTTGCTGTCGTACGCGGCCGAGCTCCTCGCCGATGTGCCGGTGCCGCATCCGTCGGCCCGGGTGGGCGCGGTCGCCGGTACGCCGTCGGTCGCGGAGGCGGCGGCGCTGGCCGCGTCCCGGGGGGAGCTGGTCGTGCCGAAGCGGGTCTCCCGTGGGCGGGTGACCTGTGCGGTGGCCGCCCTCGGTCCCGGCCGCCCCTTCGTCCCTCTGGTCACCAGTCGCTAGGAGTCCGTTCGTGCTCACCCCTCCCCCGGCCCTGCTCGCCGCCCTCGCGCGGTCTGCCGATCGCTTTCCGTCCGGGCGGGACGACGTGTCGGTCCTGCTCGTGGGGCGCGGCTCGGCCGACCCCGTCGTGAACGCCGAACTCGTGGCCGCCGCGCGGCTGTTGTGGGAGGATGGCGCGTTCGCGGGGGTCGAGCCGGCGTTCGTCTCGGGCGCCTCGCCGGATGTGGCGTCCGGGCTCGACCGGTGCGCGGCGCTCGGGGCGCGGCGGATCGTCGTGCAGCCGTACGAGGCGGTGGCGCCGGACGAGGTCCAGGTACGGGAATGGGCCGCCGCGCATCCGGGTGTGGAGGTGCGGCTGGGCGCGCCCCCCGAGGTCGACGGCGAGAAGGGCGGGCCCGATCTGCGGCATCACGGGGACGCCGAGGTGCGGGACGACGGCGAGAAGCTGATCGACCTCGCCGTGAACGTCCGCACCGGCACGCCGCCCACATGGCTGCGGGAACACATCGCCGCCTCCCTGGAAGGGCTTGCGGCGTACCCGGACGGGCGCGCGGCCCGCGCGGCGGTCGCGGCCCGGCACGGGGTGCCCGTCGAACGGGTTCTGCTCACCGCCGGGGCGGCGGAGGCGTTCGTGCTGCTCGCGCGGGCGCTCGGGGTGCGGCGGCCCGTCGTCGTGCATCCGCAGTTCACCGAGCCGGAAGCGGCGCTCGCCGACGCGGGCCACGTCGTGGAGCGGGTGCTGTTGCGGGAGTCCGACGGGTTCCGGCTCGACGCGTCGCTCGTGCCCGAGGGGGCGGATCTCGTCGTCGTCGGGAATCCGACCAATCCGACCTCCGTCCTGCATCCGGCGGAGGAGATCGTCCGGCTCGCGCGGCCGGGGCGGGTGCTCGTCGTCGACGAGGCGTTCATGGACGCGGTGCCGGGTGAGCGGGAGGCCCTCGCCGGGCGGACCGACGTGCCCGGGCTCGTGGTGCTGCGGAGTCTGACGAAGACGTGGGGGCTGGCGGGGCTGCGCATCGGGTACGTGCTCGCCGAACCGGGCGTCATCACGGCGCTCCAGCGGGCGCAGCCCTTGTGGCCCGTGTCGTCGCCCGCGCTTGTCGCCGCGCAGGCGTGTGTGTCCGCGCGGGGAGTTGCGGAGGCGGAGGCTGCGGCGCGGGGCGTTGCGGCGGACCGGGCGTATCTGGTGGGGCTGCTTGAGGGGCTGGCGGAGTTCGGGGTGGAGGTGGCGGGGCCCGCGCACGGGCCGTTCGTGCTGGTGCGGGTGCCTTCGGCGGGGGTGGTGCGGGAGGTGTTGCGCGGGGTCGGGTTCGCTGTGCGGCGGGGGGATACGTTTCCGGGGTTGGGGCGGGATTGGGTGCGGGTCGCTGTGCGGGGCCGGGGCACCAGTGCGGAGTTTGTGGCCGGGTTGAAGCGGGTTCTGGGTTCCTTCGGGTGAGGGGGCTGGGGTGCGCCTTCGCGCCGCGGGGGTGACGTTGTGTCGCGGGTGCTTGTTCGTTGTGGCTGGTCGCGCCGTTCCCCGCGCCCCTGGCGGGGCGCCGGGGTGGCCGGCGCCCCTTTTTTTCTTAGGCCCTTGCTCGGTTCCTGCGGGTCAGGGCTACTGAGCCGGCGCCCGCTGCCAGCAGGAGGAAGGCGCCGCCCGCGATGTACGGGGTGGCTGAGTTGCCGCCCGTTTCGGCGAGGTCGGCCGGGGGCTCCTCCTTGGTGCCCTGGGGGACGACCGTGTCGGGGGACGGGGTGGAGACCACCGGCGTTTCCTTCCCGGGCGCCTGGGGCTTCGGGGACTCGCAGGTGGCCTCGGCCAGGGTGACCTCGCCGTTGACCTCGGCGACGTTCAGCTTCAGCGGGTTGACCGAGACCCGCAGTCGCAGCGCGGACGCGGCCGCCGTCCGGGACGTCGTCGACGTGGAGGAGAGGGCCAGGGAGACGTCGCCGACGCCCGGCACCTTCACCTCGGTCGTACCGCCCGCCGTCAGCGTGACCTTCTTGCCGAGGACCGTGACGGAGCCGAGGAGGTTTGAGGTCGCGACCGGCTTCTTGCCCGCCTCGCACAGCGCCCTGGACGTGACCTGGTCCACCTCGATGAGGGAGAGCAGCGGCAGACCGGGGACGTGCACCTTGGCGTGGACGAGCTGGGTGAAGCCCTCCGCCTTCCGCGCGTCGACGGTCGCCTTCGCCTTGGCCACGTCCGCGCGCAGCACGTTGACCGGGCGGCCGTGGTCGACGCCGTCCAGGTTGACGGTGAGCGTGGTCTTGTCGGCGCTCGCGGGGGCCTGCACCTCGTTCAGCGCGGCCTTGAGGGGGACGTTCACGGTCTTGTTGAGGAGCGAGACGTCCAGGCCCGTGCGGAGCACGACCGCGCCGGCCTTGCCGCCGTGGTCGCCCGTCGCCGCGGCGGGGCCCGCGGTGGCGAGCGCGAGGGGCCCGACGGCGAGCACGGTCGCGGCGGCCGTCGCGGCGAGACGGCGGGCGGGCGTGCGCGGGGCGGTGGTGACAGTGGAGCTGGGCATGCTGGTGGGACCCCCAGGAGAGGACAGAACAGATTTCAGGACAGGCGATGGTCAGAGCAGATCCCCCGGGGCGGTGCGCGTGCAGGGACAGCACGAGCGCCGCCGACGGTGTCGACTGGTCATCGATGAGGGAATCTTTACGCACTGAGAGTGAACGGGCGGCCACCCGAGGTCAGTTCACTCCAACGAGGGGTTTTAGCTCACGCCTTCGAATCTTGGGGCTCGCCTGTTCCCTGAAGTCCCTCTTGTGTCACCCCGCGCGGGCGCGGCGGAGTTGTGTGCAACGAGCAGCTGCCTGACCGGGTAACGCTCTGTCAACGCCCTGTCCGCTCCCGCGCCTTACCCGACCACCCGTCCCCGCACCACGATCCTGCGCGGAGCGGCCAGGACGCGTACGTCCTCGCGCGGGTCCGAGCCGTACACCACCAGGTCCGCCGGGGCGCCTTCCTCCAGGGCGGGGCGGCCGAGCCAGGCGCGGGCCTTCCAGGCCGTCGCCGCGAGCGCCTCGACCGGAGGGATGCCCGCCTTCACCAGCTCGGCGACCTCGCCCGCGACGAGGCCGTGGGCGAGGGAGCCGCCCGCGTCCGTGCCCACGTAGACCGGGATGCCCGCGTCGTAGGCGTCGCGCACCGTGTCGTAGCGGCGGTCGTGGAGGCGGCGCATATGGGCCGACCAGCGCGGGAACTTCTGCTCGCCGCCCTTGGCGAGGTCCGGGAACGTGGCGATGTTGACCAGGGTCGGGACGATCGCGACGCCGCGTTCGGCGAAGAGGGGGATGAGGTCGTCGGTGAGGCCCGTGGCGTGTTCGATGCAGTCGATGCCCGCCTCGACGAGGTCGCGCAGCGAGTCCTCGGCGAAGCAGTGGGCGGTGACGCGGGCGCCGAGCCGGTGGGCCTCGGCAATGGCGGACTCGACGGCGCCGCGCGGCCAGCAGGCGCCGAGGTCGCCGGTGGAGCGGTCGATCCAGTCGCCGACGAGCTTGACCCAGCCGTCGCCGCGCCGGGCCTCCTGGGCGACGTAGGCGGTGAGGTCCTCGGGCTCGATCTCGTGGGCGTAGTTGCGGATGTAGCGGCGGGTGCGGGCGATGTGCCGGCCCGCGCGGATGATCCTCGGCAGGTCCTCGCGGTCGTCGATCCAGCGGGTGTCGGACGGCGAGCCCGCGTCGCGCAGGAGCAGCGTGCCGTGGTCGCGGTCGGTCAGGGCCTGCTTCTCGGCGGTCTCGGCGGGGACGGGGCCGTGGGCGTCGAGGCCGACGTGGCAGTGGGCGTCGACCAGGCCCGGCAGCGCCCAGCCCCGGACCGTCGTCACGTCCAGGCCCGGGGTGCGCGGACGGTCGTAGGTGACCTTGCCGTCGATCACCCACAGTTCGTCGCGTACGTCATCGGGTCCGGCCAGGACCCGTCCGGTCACGTGCAGCGCCCCCGCCGGGCTCGGCTCACTCATGCGCGAAGCCTATGAGGCGGGTGGGTACGCTCGACAGCGGCATCAGCCCGAACCCTTGAGCATCTGTCCGAAACCGTGAGCGAAGAGAGCACCACCGTGACGCATCCGTTTCTCGATCTGGCCCCCCTGAGCGCCGAGCACTTCGCCGCCGTCGAGGACCGTGTGGCCCGCCTCCTGAAGACCTCCCAGGACGTCGTGATCATGCAGGGGGAGGCGCTGCTCCCCCTGGAGGGCGCGATCCGGGGCGTCGCCGGGCCGGGCACCGTCGCCCTCAACGTGATCACGGGCCCGTACGGGCAGACCTTCGGCGACTGGCTGCGCGACTGCGGGGCGACCGTGCACGACCTGGCGGTGCCGTTCCACACGGCGGTCACGGCGGAGCAGATCCGGGAGGCGTTCGCCGCCCACCCCGACATCGACTTCGTCTCGCTCGTGCACGCGGAGGCGGCGACCGGCAACACCAACCCCGTCGCCGAGATCGGCGAGGTCGTGCGCGAGCACGGCGCGCTGTTCTACCTGGACGCGGTGGCGTCGATCGCGGCCGAGCCGGTGCTGCCGGACGCCTGGGGCGTGGACCTGTGCGTGATCGGCGCGCAGAAGGCGATGGGCGGCCCGGCCGGTGTCTCGGCGGTGTCGGTGAGCGCGCGGGCCTGGGAGCGGATGACCGCGAACCCGCAGGCGCCGCGCCACTCCTACCTCTCCCTGCTCGACTGGAAGCAGCGCTGGATCGACGGTGGCCGCAAGGCGCTGCTCCACGCGCCCGCGCAGTTGGAGATGCTCGCGCTCGAAGCCTGTGTGGAGCGGATCGAGAGCGAGGGACTCGACGCGCTGATGGCCCGTCACGCGAGCGCGGCGGCGGCGACCCGCGCCGGAACGCTCGCGCTGGGCGGGGGACTTGAGCCCTACGTGCACGAGGCGCGGGACGCCGCGCCGGTCGCGACGACGCTGCGGGCGCCCGCCGGGACCGACGCGCGCGACCTGGTCGCGAAGGCGCTGGCCGTCGACCCGGTGCTGCCGCTCGTGGCGGGCGGCGGGGCGCTGGCGCAGGAGATGATCCGGGTCAACCACTACGGCCCGCAGGCGACGCGCGGTGTCGTGCAGTCCTCGCTCGCCGCGCTCGGCGGGGCGCTGGCGGAGGCCGGGTTCGCGGTGGATCTGGAGGGCGCGCGCAAGGCGGTCGCCGCCGCCTGGGCGTAGCCGGAGGGCTTCAGCAGAAACAGGACCAAGCAATTCCGCCGTCCACAAAGTGGCGCCGCCCATTTACCGGGCGGCGCTTTTCTTTATCTTCCGCAAGAACTATTGCACTACATTCTTCCGCTTATTATCGGGGTAGCTTCCCGTACTGCTTCTGCCCGGATCCACAGAACGTAAACACTAAGATTTCAACAACGCGAGTCGACGCGAATCGGACAGGTTTCCGCCACGCGGGACGGTGTGACACACTCCACACCACGGGTGGTATGCCCGCTTATGTGCAGGGCAAATCGGTATATTTCCCTGCCCTCTCCTGCGCGGGCCCACCTGCGCGCGATAACACAGATCGCCGCGCCACGTAACCCCCCTCCCAGATGCAATTCCAAAAATTGCTGGGTAAATTCAAATCGCATGACCGCCGTACAAGCGAAATTCCAGCTCGACCAGCCCGGCGTGGCCGACGGTGCCGCGATCTGGCGTATCGCACGTGACTCGAAGGTGCTTGACCTGAACTCGTCCTACAGCTATCTGCTGTGGTGCCGTGACTTCGCCGCCACCTCCGCGGTCGCGCGGGACGAGAACGGCGAGGTCGCCGGGTTCGTCACCGGCTACACACGGCCGGACCGCCCGGGCACTCTGGTCGTATGGCAGATAGCCGTGGACGCCGCCCACCGCGGGCACGGTCTCGCCGGCGAACTCCTGGACGGCCTGGCCGCGAGGGTCGTCGCCGAGCGGCAGGTCACCACCGTGGAGACGACCATCACGCCGGACAACGAGGCGTCGCAGGCGCTGTTCCACTCCTTCGCCCGCAGGCACGGGGCCGGCGTGGAGCGCACCGTCCTGTTCGACGCCGGGCTCTTCCCCGACGACGGACACCTGCCGGAAGAGCTGTACCGGATCGGGCCGCTCGCGCCGGCCGCGTAGCCGCCGGGCCCCGCACACCGAAGCCATCCAAGCCAACCCCCCGCACACTCCCCTCCCAAGAGGAGCATTCGCTGTGACCATCACCCAGCCGGACCTGAGCGTCTTCGAGACCCTTGAGTCGGAGGTGCGCAGCTACTGCCGCGGCTGGCCCACCGTCTTCGACCGGGCCCACGGCAGCCGTATGTACGACGAGGACGGCCACGAGTACCTGGACTTCTTCGCGGGTGCCGGTTCACTCAACTACGGCCACAACAACCCCGTGCTGAAACGCGCGCTCATCGACTACCTGGAGCGCGACGGCGTCACGCACGGCCTGGACATGTCGACGACGGCGAAGCGCAACTTCCTGGAGTCCTTCCAGAACATCATCCTGCGCCCGCGCGACCTGCCCTACAAGGTCATGTTCCCGGGCCCGACGGGCACCAACGCCGTCGAGTCCGCGCTGAAGCTGGCCCGCAAGGTCAAGGGCCGCGAGTCGATCGTGTCCTTCACCAACGCCTTCCACGGCATGTCGCTCGGCTCGCTCGCGGTGACCGGCAACGCCTTCAAGCGGGCCGGCGCGGGCATCCCGCTGGTGCACGGCACGCCGATGCCGTTCGACAACTACCTCGACGGACAGACCCCGGACTTCATCTGGTTCGAGCGGCTCCTCGCCGACCAGGGCTCCGGCCTGAACCAGCCCGCCGCCGTGATCGTCGAGACGGTGCAGGGCGAGGGCGGCATCAACGTCGCCCGCGCCGAGTGGCTGCGCAAGCTCGCCGACGTGTGCGAGCGCTGGGACATGCTGCTCATCGTCGACGACATCCAGATGGGCTGCGGCCGCACCGGCGCCTTCTTCTCCTTCGAGGAGGCGGGCATCGTCCCCGACATCGTGACCGTGTCGAAGTCCATCAGCGGCTACGGCCTGCCGATGTCGCTGTGCCTGTTCAAGCCGGAGCTCGACGTGTGGGAGCCCGGCGAGCACAACGGCACGTTCCGCGGCAACAACCCCGCGTTCGTGACGGCCGCCGCCGCCCTGGAGACGTACTGGACCGACGGTCCGGCCATGGAGAAGCAGACGCTCTCGCGCGGCCAGCAGGTCGAGGAGGCGCTCGTCGCGCTGCGCGAGGAGTTCCGCGAGGAGACGGTGCAGTACCGCGGCCGGGGCCTGGTGTGGGGCCTGGAGTTCCGCGACAAGGAGCGGGCCGGCAAGGTCGCCAAGCGCGCCTTCGAGCTCGGCCTGCTGATCGAGACCTCCGGCCCGAACAGCGAGGTCGTCAAGCTCCTGCCGGCGCTGACGATCACGCCGGACGAGCTGGAAGAGGGGCTGCGCACGCTCACCAGGGCCGTGCGCGAGACCGCCTGACGACCCCTCAGGAACGCAACAGAGAGAGGCAGCGACATCCCGTGATTGTCCGATCGTTCAAGGAGATCGAGAACACCGACCGGCACGTGAAATCGGCGTCCGGCACGTGGGAGAGCAAGCGCATCGTCCTCGCCAAGGAGGGTGTCGGCTTCTCCCTGCACGAGACGATCCTGTACGCGGGCACGGAGACCGACATGTGGTACGCCAACCACATCGAGGCCGTACTGTGCGTGGAGGGCGAGGCCGAGCTCACCAACCGGGAGACCGGCGAGAAGCACTGGATCGAGCCGGGCACCATGTACCTCCTGAACGGCCACGAGCGCCACACGCTGCGGCCCAAGACGGACTTCCGCTGCGTGTGCGTGTTCAATCCGCCCGTGACCGGGCGGGAGGACCACGACGAGAACGGCGTCTACCCGCTGCTGACCGAACCCGAGGAGGCCTGATCCGCATGACCGCCATCCCCACGGAGCACGCCGTCACCGACCTGTACCCGACCCGGGGCACCTCCGAGGTGGCCACCCCGCGCGTCGACCCGGTCGTCTGGTCGCCGCCGGGCGCCCGGGGCCCGATCCGCGAGTCCGACCTCGCGGGCTTCGAGCGGGACGGCTTCCTCGCGATCGACGAACTGCTCGGCCCGGACGAGATCGGCACCTACCAGGCCGAGCTGAAGCGGCTGATCAGCGACCCGGTGATCAAGGCCGATGAGCGCTCCATCGTCGAGCCGAAGTCGCAGGACGTGCGGTCGGTCTTCGAGGTCCACAAGATCAGTGAGGTGTTCGCGAACCTGGTGCGCGACGAGCGCGTCGTGGGCCGGGCGCGGCAGATCCTCGGCTCGGACGTCTATGTCCACCAGTCGCGGATCAACGTCAAGCCCGGCTTCGGGGCGAGCGGCTTCTACTGGCACTCGGACTTCGAGACCTGGCACGCCGAGGACGGTCTGCCGAACATGCGGACGGTGTCGGTCTCCATCGCCCTGACGGAGAACTACGACACCAACGGCGGCCTCATGATCATGCCGGGGTCGCACAAGACGTTCCTCGGCTGCGCGGGCGAGACGCCGAAGGACAACTACAAGAAGTCGCTGCAGATGCAGGACGCGGGCATCCCGTCGAACGAGGCGCTGTCCAAGTTCGCCGACGCGCACGGCATCAGGCTGTTCACCGGCAAGGCGGGCTCGGCGACCTGGTTCGACTGCAACGCCATGCACGGCTCGGGCGACAACATCACGCCCTACCCGCGCTCGAACGTCTTCATCGTGTTCAACAGCGTGGAGAACGCGGCGGTGGAGCCGTTCGCGGCGCCCGTGCGCCGCCCGGAGTTCATCGGGGCGCGGGACTTCACCCCGGTGAGGTAGCGCTCGTACGCGTAGGAGTGGGGCGGGACCGGCCACCGGTCCCGCCCCACCGCTGTTCCCTGGTGTTCACAGCCAGGCGAGGCGGGCCGCCTTGCCGAGGACGGCGTGCACGGCGGCGTGATCGCCCCGGGCGGCCATCGGCACGGTGTGCGGGGCGACGCGTCCGCCGACGAGGAGACAGAAGTCGACGGCGGTCATGGTGAGTTCGCCGCAGACCGGTTCGCCCTCGGCGCCGAGGATCCACTCCGTGGAGCGCCCGGCGTCGGTGACGGTGAGGGCGACCGTCTCGGCGGCCGGGCCGAGGGCGAGCCCGACGATCCGCACGGCGAGGCGCACGAGCCGCCACAGGTGGGCGGCGGGCGGCGGGGGCACGGTCCGGCCGAGGGCGCGCCCGATGTCGTCGGCGTGGATCCACGCCTCGAAGCCGCGGACCAGGAAGTGGTCGGCGACGGGCAGCCGCGCCCCCACCACCGTGACCGGCAGCGCGGCGGTCTCCGGGTCGTGCGCGGCCGGGGTCGCGAGCAGCGCGGCGGCCTGCGCGCGCCATACGGCGACGGTGTCGCGCGGGGCACGGGTGCGCTCGTGGGCGATGACGCGGTGGGTGCGGGTGGCCCACGCCGTACGCCACCCGGTCCCGCCCGGCGTCGCGGGGCCGGGCGGCGGCTCGTTGGCGGGCAGTCCGAGGTGGACGGCGAGGTGTTCGTCGGCGGCGATCAAGTGGGCGATCGTGTCCTGCACGGTCCAGTCGTGCACGACGGGCGTGCGCCACACGTCGGCGTCGAACTCGGCGATCAGCGCCTGCAACGCGGCGACAGCCGCGGCGTAGGGCTCGGCGTGCGGGGCGGTGCGGGGCACGGCGGGGCGGGCGGCGAGCACGCGGGCCAGGGTGTCGTCCCCGGCCGTCGGCGGGGCCGGGTCCGGGGCCTGCCCCGGGCCGTCGAGGAGTCGTACGGTCTCGCGCAGGCGCTCCGCCTCCGCCGCGCACTGCGCGCAGGTCGCCAGGTGTTCGGGGACCGTGTGCTCCTCGGCCGGGGGCAGGGCGCGCAGGGCCCAGGCGCCGAGGAGTTCGCAGATCGCCGCGTGGTCGTAGGCGTCGGTCGCCATCACGCGCTCCTTTCCCTGGCCGGGTCGGGGGGGTCGGCCAGGGTCTCGGCCAGCCGGTGCAGGGCCGTGCGCAGCCGGGTCTTCGCGGTGCCCTCGGGGATGCCGAGCTCGGCCGCCGCTTGACGGTACGTCCGTCCGGCGAAGTACGCCAAGTGGACCACCTGCCGCTGGGGCAGCGGGAGTTCGGCGAGGGCGGAGTGGAGCAGGAGGGCGCGTTCGCGGTCCACGACCCGTTCGTCGGGGCCGGGGTCCTGCGCGGGGATCGCGTGCAGGACCTCGTCGTCGGCGGCGGCCTTGCGGTGGCGGGCCTCGCTGCGCACCCAGTCGACGGCGCGGCGGTGGGCCAGCATCGTCAGCCAGGTGCGCAGGGTGCCGCGGCGTTCGTCGTAGGCGTAGGGGCGGGCCCACAGGTGGGCGAAGACCTCCTGTGCGACGTCGTCGGCGGCGCCGGTCTGGCGGGTCACCCGGACGGCGACCGCCCGCACGAGCCCGCCGTAGGCGTCGTACACCTCGGTGAGCGCGGCCTCGTCGCCGTAGACCAGCCGCCGGTGCAGCTCGGCGTCGGCCGTCGGTCCTGTCCCGTGCTTGCGGGCCACCGGCACCACCACCTCGTCCCTGCCTTCCTAGCGTCCGGCGGGCCCGGGCGCCAGGTGTGGCGGCGTGACAGGGGCGGGGTGCGGTCAGTGGGACAGGGCGGCCAGGAGCCGGTCGACGTCCTCGGGCGTGTTGTAGAGGTGGAAGGCGGCCCGCAGGTGGCCGGCCCGGTCGGCGACCTCGATGCCGTCCGCGCGCATCTCGGCCGCCTTCGCCCCGAGCCGGGGCACGGACACGATCGGGGAGCCGGGCGACGGGACCGGCGTGTGGCCGAGGGCGGCGAGGCCCGTGCGGAAGCGGTCGGCGAGCGCGAGGTCGTGGGCGCGGACGGCGGCCGTGCCCAGCTCCTCGATCAGGGCGAGGGACTGCCTGGCGGCGGTGTACGCGAGGAGGCTCGGCGCCTCGTCGAAGCGGCGCCCGGAGCGGGCGGGCTCGGTGACGGGGCCGTAGCAGCTGTCCATGGGGACCTCGCCGGAGACGTAGCCGCCGAAGACGGGCCGCAGTTCGTCCGGGTCCTCGGGGCCGACGAAGAAGGCGGTGCCGCGCGGGCAGGAGAGCCACTTGTAGGCGACGGCGGAGACGTAGTCGGCGTCCGCCGCGTGCTCGTCGAGCGGGTACCACCCCGCGGCCTGCGAGGCGTCGACGTAGAGCCGGGCGCCGTGGGCGCGGGTCGCCTCGCGCAGGGCGGCCAGGTCGGCGACGCGGCCGTCGGCGGACTGCGCCGCGCTGACGGCGACGAGCGCGGTGCCGGGGCGGACCGACTCGGCGAGCGTGTCCAGCGGGACGACGCGGACCCGGAGGTCGCCGCGGACGTGGAAGGGGTTGACGGTGGAGCTGAAGTCGTTCTCCGCCGTGAGGACCTCCGCGCCCGGGGGCAGCGACGCGGCGACCAGGCCGCCGTAGACCGCGACGGACGCGCCGGCCGCGACCCGCGCCACCGGCACCCCGGCTATCCGCGCGAAGGAGGCGCGGGCCTCCTCCACGTCGGCGAAGAGGGCGTCGAGGGGGCGGCCCGCCGCCATGGTGTCGACGGCGATGCGCACCGCGTCGGCCGCCCGCGCGGGCAGCACCCCGAAGCCGGCGGTGTTCAGGTAGGTGGCGTCCGGGTGGTACTGGGCGCGGACGAGATCGAGGTCGAGCGCGGGCTCCGGCGGGAGGTCCAGGGCGGGGACGTCGGGCTGCTGGTCGCGTGTGGTCTCGTCAGTGGTCTGCATGACCTCACCATGCCCGACCGCGTGTGCGACCACGCCCCATGCGCTCCTCGGTTCAGCTCTGCGGGACCGCGCATCCGTCGGGCCCGCACGCGTCGCCGCCCTGCGCGCTGTCGATCACCGTCAGCGGGGAGCGGTTCTCCCACGCCTGGGTGAGGGCCTGCGTGAAGACCTCGGCGGGCTGGGCGCCGGAGACGCCGTACGTGCGGTCGAGGACGAAGAAGGGGACGCCGTTGGCGCCGAGCTGGGCGGCCTCCCGCTCGTCGGCGCGCACCTCCTCCGCGTACCGCTCGGGGTCGGCGAGGACCGCGCGGACCTCGGCCTCGTCCAGACCGGCGTCGACGGCGAGGCGCACGACGTGCTCCTCGTCGGCGAAGACGGACTCCCGCTCGGCGAAGTTCCCCCGGTACAGGGCGTCGATCATGGCGTCCTGGACGCCCTTCTCGTGCGCGAAGTGCAGGAGGCGGTGCAGGTCGAAGCTGTTGCCGTAGTCGCGGCCCTCGGTGAGGTAGGGCAGGCCGAGCGCCTGGGCCTGCTGCCCGAGCCCCTGCTCGTTGGCGGCGGCCTGCGCCTCGCTGATCCCGTACTTCTCGGCGATGTGCGGCACGACGAGGCCGGTGTCGCCCTTGGCGATGGTCGGGTCGAGCTCGAAGGAGCGGTGCACGACCTCGACCTGGTCCTTGTGCGGGAAGGCGTCGAGGGCCTGCTCGAACCGGGACTTGCCGATGTAGCAGAACGGGCAGTTGATGTCGGTCCAGATCTCGACGCGCATGGGGTCTCTCGCTCCAGTGGATACGTACGGCGCAGGGGGTGCCCTGCGCCGTACGTCAACCGGTGGCGGCGGTGGCTAATTCCCGTCCCGCAGGTCCTTGGGCGCGCCGGGGCGCAGCTCGACGCGGTCGAAGGCGACCTCGCACCCCTCCCCCGTCGGCGACTGCGCGAGGAAGCCGACCCGGGCCGCCGCCGCTGCCTTCTCGTCGCCGAGGGCGAAGACGCGGACGAAGGTCCATTTCTCGCCGTCGGTGGAGGCGTGGAAGGCGAACGCCGAGCCGGTGCGGGTGATCCGCAGCCACACCGTGGAGCCGGGGACGACGAAGGAGTTCGCGTCGTCGGAGCGCCCGCGCGTGACGACCGTGCAGATCGTGGGCTCGTCCGGGGAGCGCTCGTAGCAGAGCTTGGCCCACTCGCGGTCGCCGACGTGGAGGTAGAGGACGCCCGCGTCGAACGCCGCCGCGAAGCCGACCGTCACCCGGGCGATGAGCTGGAAGTCGCCCCCGGGCGGTGTGCCGAGGAGGCGGGGCGCGTCGGAGGCGGGTGCGAGGGAGTCGCCCGCCGGAGGCACGAAGCGGTCCTGGCGGGCGCCCGCGCGGCCGGTGAGCACGCCGTCCGCGTACGCCCAGTGGCCCTCGGGACCGTGGGCGTACAGCGGGAAGGGCAGCTCGGGGAGGCGCAGCTCCGCGGTGGTCACTTGGTCTGCCGTCCGTTCTCCAGGCGGCCGTTGAAGCGGCGCGGCAGACCCAGCGGGTTGTCGTCGCGCAGCTCCGGTGGGAGCAGCGCCTCGGGCGTCGTCTGGTACGAGACCGGGCGCAGCCAACGCTCGATCGCGGTGCCGCCGACCGAGGTGGAGGTGGAGGTCGTCGCCGGGTACGGGCCGCCGTGGTGCTGGGCGGGGGCGACGGCGACGCCGGTCGGCCAGCCGTTGACCAGGACGCGGCCCGCGAGGGGCGTCAGCTCGGCGAGGATCTCGGTGCCGCGGCCCTCGCCGGCGGCCTCCTCGGCGGAGAGCTGGACGGTCGCGGTGAGGTTGCCGGGCAGCCGGTTGAGGACGGCGGTGATCTCGTCGGCGCTCTCGTAGCGGGCGACGACGGTGACCGGCCCGAAGCACTCCTCCAGGAGCAGGTCGTGCTCCGAGCCCTCGACGGCGAGCCTCGTCGCCGGGACGGTGAGGAAGCCGGGGCTGACGGTGTGCTCGCCGCCCGCGCCGGGCGTCACCGGCGCCTCGACGTCCGGGAGCTGCGCGCGCTCGGCGACGCCCGCGACGAAGTTGTCCCGCATCCGGTGGTCGAGGAGCACGCCCCCGGCGGTGTCGCTGACGGCGGCGGTGAGGGACTTGACGAGGCTGTCGCCCGCCTCGCCGCTCGGCGCGAACACCAGGCCCGGCTTGACGCAGAACTGGCCGACGCCGAGC
The DNA here is from genome assembly GCF_040644575.1 of Streptomyces sp. NPDC046939. Classification (NCBI taxonomy): domain Bacteria; kingdom Bacillati; phylum Actinomycetota; class Actinomycetes; order Kitasatosporales; family Streptomycetaceae; genus Streptomyces; species Streptomyces sp. NPDC046939. The sequence goes on along the minus strand of NZ_JBEYWV010000008.1, from coordinate 108,527 downwards.
GTCATGGAGCCCGCGAGCCCCGTACCGATCTGCTCGGGGCGCTCGGCGGCGGCCGCCTCGGTGATCACGACCGGGTTGAGGGAGCCCAGCTCGCCGTGGAACGGGATCGGCACCGGGCGCGCCGCCGCCGCGTCGAAGAGGGCGCGGCCGCCGCGTACGGAACCGGTGAACCCGGCGGCCGCGATCAGCGGGTGCTTGACCAGCTCGACGCCCGCGTCGAAGCCGTGCACGAGACCGAGGACGCCCTCGGGGATGTCGTGCCGTGCGGCGGCGCGGCGGAGGACGGAGGCGACCAGCTCGGAGGTGGCCGGGTGGTCCGGGTGCGCCTTGACGACGACGGGGCAGCCCGCGGCGAGCGCGCTCGCGGTGTCGCCGCCGGGCACGGAGAAGGCGAAGGGGAAGTTGGAGGCCGAGTAGACGGCGACGACGCCCAGCGGGATCTTGTAGCGGCGGAGGTCCGGGATGGGCGGGGTGGCGGTGTCGTCCGGGTGGTCGATGACGACGCCGAGGAAGGCGCCCTCGTCGACGATGTCCGCGAACGCGCGCAACTGGAAGCTCGTACGGGCCAGTTCACCGCCGAGCCGGACCGGGCCGAGCGCGGTCTCCGCGTCGGCGGCCTCGACCAGATGGTCCTTGGACTCGTCGAGCAGGTCGGCGGCGGTGCGCAGGAACGCGGAGCGCACGGCGCGGTCGGCGAGAGCGGAACGGGCGTCGTGGGCGGCGCGGACCGCCTCGTCCACCTCCTGGGCCGTGGCCTCGACCGCGACCTGCTCCCGCTGCTTCCCGGTTCGGGGGTCGACACTCCAGACTGGTGCTGCTGCCACGGCGAATCCTCCAGCTTTTCCCGCGGCTCGGCGGACGAGCCAGGGGAGTCGTTCGATATACTGAACGCTGTCTCTGTTGATGAACCCTACGGAGACTATTTCTCGTCGAACGAAGGGGTCAAGGGCGATGTCGGCAGACGAGACGGGGGCCGTCGCGAGTACCGCGACGGGGGCCGCGCAGGGTGGCGCGCAGGTCAAGTCGGCGGTGCGCACGGTCGAACTGCTCGAATACTTCGCCGGGCGCCCCGGCATGCACTCCCTGGCCGCCGTCCAGGAAGCCGTCGGCTACCCGAAGTCCAGCCTCTACATGCTGCTGCGCACGCTCGTCGAGCTGGGCTGGGTGGAGACCGACGCGACCGGCACGCGGTACGGGATCGGGGTGCGGGCGCTGCTCGTCGGCACCTCCTACATCGACGGCGACGAGGTCGTGGCCGCCGCCCGGCCCACGCTCGACCGGCTCTCCGACGACACCACCGAGACCATCCACCTCGCGCGCCTCGACGGCACCAACGTCGTCTACCTCGCCACCCGCCAGTCCCAGCACTACCTGCGGCCCTTCACGCGCGTCGGGCGCCGCCTGCCCGCGCACTCCACCTCGCTCGGCAAGGCGCTGCTCGCCACCTACAGCGACGAGCAGGTCCGCAAGATGCTCCCCGAGACGCTGCCCGCGCTGACCGAGCACACGATCACCGACCGCGAGAAGCTCATCGAGGAGCTGCACGCGGTGCGCGAGCAGGGCTTCGCGGTCGACCGCGAGGAGAACACGCTCGGCCTGCGCTGCTTCGGCGTCGCCATCCCCTACCGGACCCCGGCGCGGGACGCGATCTCCTGCTCGGTGCCGGTCGCGCGGCTCACCCCCGCGCACGAGCAGATGGTCAAGGACGCGCTGTTCGACGCGCGGGACCGGCTGACGCTGGCGACGCGCCGGCTCTGACGTCCGCTCCGCCGGGTCGATGAGAGCTTCCTGAGAAAACCGGCCTTTTCGGAACGATCCGCTCACGGCCGCTCGTCCTCTGTGTGGGATGAACAAGACGATCAGGCGCGCCTCCGTCTTCAGTCTGCTGCTCGTGCTCGCTCTGCTGGTCAGGGCGACATGGGTGCAGTTCTACGACGGCAAGGCCCTCGCGGACAACGACGACAACCGGCGGAAGACGATAGCGCGGTACGCGTACCCGCTCGGCGACATCATCGTGGGCGGAAAGGCGGTGACCGGTTCGGCGCCGACGGGCGGCGGGAGCGACCTCGGGTACAAGCGGACGTACCCGGGCGGCTCCCTGTACACGGCGGTCACCGGGTACACCTCGCAGGTGTACGGATCCACACAACTGGAGGCCCTGTACCAGGACGTGCTCGACGGCACGGCGACACGGCTGACGAACCCGCTCGACACGCTCACCGGCAAGCGCCCCGCCCCCGGTGACGTGATCACGACGATCGACCCGGCCGTGCAGAAGGCGGCGGCGAAGGCGCTCGGCTCCACCAAGGGCGCCGCCGTCGCGATCGACCCCAGGACCGGGCGGATCCTCGGCATGGTGTCGTCGCCGTCGTACGACGCGTCGACGATCAGCGGCTCCGGCGCGGCCGACGCGAAGGCGTGGAAGAAGCTGTCCGACGACAAGGACGTGCCGACCCTGAACCGGGCGCTGAAGCAGGCGCTGCCGCCGGGCTCGACGTTCAAGCTGGTCGTGGCCGCCGCCGCCCTGGAGAACGGCCTGTACGGGTCGGTGGACGAGCGCACGGACTCCCCCAACCCGTATCTCCTCCCCGGCACCAGGACCTACCTGCGGAACGAGAGCGCGAGCGCGCCCTGCGAGAACGCCTCCCTGCGCACGGCGCTCCAGTACTCCTGCAACAACGTCTTCGGCAAGATCGCCGTCGAGCTGGGGCAGGACAAGGTGCGGGCGATGGCCGAGAAGTTCGGCTTCGACGACAAGAAGCGGGACGTGCCGGTGCGGGCCGCCGAGAGCGTCTACCCGTCCGGCATGGACAAGGCGCAGACCGCGCTCTCCGGCATCGGCCAGTTCGACGTGACCGCCACGCCGCTCCAGATGGCGATGGTCTCCGCGACGCTCGCCAACGGCGGCCGACAGGCGTCCCCCCACATGGTCTCCGAGGTGACGAACGCGGACGGTGACGCGATCAGGACCTACCCGGACTCCGACACCACCCGGGTCGTCAGCGCCTCCACCGCGTCCCAGCTCCAGTCCGCGATGGAGACCGTGGTGACGAAGGGCACGGGCACGAACGCGCAGATCGCGGGCGCGACGGTCGGCGGCAAGACGGGCACGGCCCAGCACGGCGAGAACAACAGCAAGACGCCGTACGCCTGGTTCACCTCGTACGCCAAGGACAACACGACCGGCAAGCAGATCGCCGTGGCGGTGGTGGTGGAACAGTCGGACGCGGCCCGCTCCGAGGTAAGCGGCAACGGCCTGGCCGCACCGATCGCCAGGGCGATGATGTCGGCGGGGCTGAAGGGTTAGCCCCGGGCGCGGACCGGGCCTCCGAGGTGGCGCACGCGATGCGCCACCTCAGGGGCGCGGGGAGCTGCGCGCCCCGCCGCGACGGCGCCGCATCTGCCAGGCCACCACCGCCCAGCCCGCCAGCAGCGGTACCGCCGCACCGGCCAAGGCGCCCGTCACGAAGCCCGCCCCCGTGCTCGGCTCGCCGTCCCGCACGGCCAGGGCGATCGCCGCGGCGACCAGCGCCACGGTCGCCGTCGCCAGCGTCGCGTAGAAGCGGCGGCTGAAGAACGTGGTGCGGGTGGGGGTGGCCGGGGGCGGGGCCGCCATCCGGGCCGCCGGGCCCAGCGTCGCCGCCTTCGGCCGCTTGTACCAGCCGTACACGACCCACGTGCCGCACGGCTCCCAGCCCTCGACGGCCAGTTCGCGGTCCAGGGCGGCACGGCCCCGGGTCACCAGTTCGCGGCGGTACTCCCAGCGCTGGGGGTGTTCCGGGTCGCGGTGGCTGACGAAGCGGCCCAGGGCGTCGATGCGTTCCACCTCCCAGCCCTCGTCGCCGAAGCGGTCGAGGAGCGCCTCGTCGGCGTAGGTGTCGGCGGTCCAGCGCCAGGTCTCGACGTGCTCGTCGGGGGCGACGGCGTCCGCCGCCGCGCCCTCCGGCGCCAGTTGCCGCGCGAACTCCGCCACGGGGCCGAACTCGTCCTCGGGGTCGACCGGCCCGGACTCCGCCAGGTGCGCCGCCAGGTCGTCGACGGTCGCGGTGACATGGGCCGGGGGCAGGCCGTGGTCGCGGAGCAGGCGGCTCAGCTCGGCCAGGTAGTCGTCGGCCGTCATCGCACTCCGCCCTTCGCCAGCATCGCCCGTACCGACGCGTCGAACTCCCGCCACAATGCCCCCTGTTCGGCGAGCGTGGCCCGCCCCGCGTCCGTGAGTGTGTAGTACCGGCGGCCCGGCCCCTTCTCGGTGGCCCGGAACTCGGCCGCGACGAGACCGGCCTCCTCGAGCCGGTTGAGCACGGGGTAGAGCGTGCCGCCCTTGATCTGCCCGAACCCGGCGCCGTCCAGCCTCTTGCCGATCTCGTAGCCGTAGCTCTCGCCGTCGGTGAGGGCGGCGAGGACGAGCAGGTCGAGCACGCCCTTGAACCAGCTGGCGCGACGGTCGCCGCTCATGCGGTCCTGCCCTTCATGACGGCGCCCGGCAGGACGACCAGGTCGCGGAGCGACAGCAGCGCGTGCACGGCCACCGGCAGGAGCAGGCTCCCGGTGAGGAGGTACAGCGCGGTGCACAGGCCGCCGAAGAGGGCGAAGGCGCGGACACCGGAGCGGCCCTGGTAGAGCCCGGCGCCCGCGTACACCAGCACGGCGAGGGCGGCGGCCACGTACACGTGCAGACCGAGCGCGCCGACACCGAAGGCGATGAGGAGGCCCCGGTACAGGAGTTCGGAGCCGATCGCGTCCACGAGGGCGACGGCCACCGCGTACCCCCGCTCCCGCCGCGTGCGGGGCAGCATCGCCGAGACCGCGTCGAGGCCGCGGACATGCTTGCCGTCGCCGGCCGGCGCCCGCATCCGGCGCTTGCCCAGCGCGACGGCGGCGAGCAGCGCCCCGGTGAACCCGGTCGCCGCGACCGGCCCGTCCCCGGCGACGAGCCCGAGGTCGGCGGCCGTGAGCCCGGGCGACAGCGCGTACACCGCGCCGCACAGGGCCACGAGGACCGCCCAGAACCCCAGCGTCGCCCGGAAGTACCGCACCAGCGCCGCCGGTTCGCTGTCGCGGCGCCGCGCGAGCGAGGCGTACATGCGCCGCCCCACGAACGGCTCCCCGGCCGCGAGGTAGAGCGTGACGGCGGCGGCCGTCACGACGGACGCGGTGGTGAGGTGCGGCGAGATGTACGGAGCGGCGTTCATGACATAGACCGTATGACTACCTAGTCAGTTACGCAACCTAGCTCGGATACCGATCCCCCCGATCCGATCATGTCCGAAATCTCGCACGTCCTTCGAAGCGCTGTACGCAACGCTGGTACGCTCTCGCATCCCGTCGAGCCGTATCGAGCCGCACAGTGAGGGGAGGGATCCGTGTGAGCGCTGTCGTGGACGACGACAACTCCGCCGAGTTCCATGCCTTCTTCGAACGGCACCACGCTGAACTCGCCCGTCTCGCCCACCTCCTGACGGGTGAGGCGGACGCCGCCGACGACCTCGCGGCGGACGCGCTGCTCGCGCTCTGGCACCGCTGGGACCGGGTCAGGCAGGCGGAGCATCCGGTGGCGTACGCGCGGGGCGTCGTCGCCAATCTCGCCCGTACCCGGATCCGCAGCGCGGTCCGTGAGCGGCGGCGCGTGGCCCTGTTCTGGTCGGGCCGGCAGGAGCGCGCCGAGGACCCGGACGTGCCCGCCGTGGTCGACGTGCAGGGCGCGCTGCGCGAACTCCCCTTCCGCAAGCGGGCCTGCGTGGTGCTGCGGCACGCGTTCGACCTGTCGGAGAAGGACACCGCGCTCGCCCTCGGCATCTCGGTGGGTACGGTGAAGAGCCAGACGTCCAAGGGCATGGCCGAGCTGGAGAAGCGGCTCGGGTCCGGCGAGCGGGAGGACCCGGCCCCGCGCCGCGTGCGGGCCGTCGGGGCGACGGCGGAGGGGTGGCGGCGGTGAGCGAGGAAGTGCGGCGGCGGCTGCGCGAGTCCGCCGACGCGCACCACCCGGACCGGGAGCGGATGCTCGCCCGGATCGAGCGCGGCATGGCACGGCCGCACCCGGCGGCGGCCGGGCGGCGCCGTCCGGCGGCCGGATGGGTGCGGATCGCGGGCGCGGTGGCGGGGGTCGCGGGCGTCCTCGTCGTGGGCGCGTTCGCGGTGGGCCCCGCACTGCGCCAGGACGACGACGGCCCGCGCGGGACGGTGGCCGTGACGCCGATGCCGACGGCGACACCGACACCCACGCGCACGGCCGCGCCCCCGGCCCTGTGGTCGGAAGGGACCGTCGACCCCGGCTCGAACAGGTACTGGGCGCAGAGCGACATCACGTTCAAGGCGCGGCGGCAGCTCACCGCGCTCACGCTGGAGCTGCGGATCGCGCAGACCGGCGGGGTCGCCGACACCGGCAACTGGCGCTCGCTGCCCGCCGAGGACTTCACGGTGTCCGTCGGCGAGCGCGGCGGCTTCCTGGTGTACCGGTGGGTCCTGAAGAACGGCCGTACGGTGCCGGCCGGGCAGTACGTGTTCGCCGGGCAGTACAACCACGCCGATGGCGACCGGGACGCGGGCGGTGACTCGTACTCGGTGTGGGGCCGCACCGCGGACGGCGAGCAAGTGGCCGTGAGCGGGGACTTCGCATGACCTGAACGTCCGGGGACGAGGCGGCAACCTTTCCCCGCGGCCCGGCGACCAAGGGGCATGACCAAGACAGGCACCCTCTCCCCGCAGCGCCACCGGCGCCGCGTCACCCGGCGCCGGGCCACCCTCGGCGGGCTCCTCGCGCTGACCCTGACCGGCGCCGCCCTCGCCACCGCCGGCATGCTCGGCTCCGCCGGGGCCGCGACCGCCTGGCCGACCGCCACCGGCAAGCAGGCGGTGAGCAGCACCATCTCCGTCTCGGGCACCTACGACGGCTCCTACAAGCGGTTCTACGGCTCAGGCGACCTCGGAGGCGACGGCCAGGACGAGGGCCAGGACCCGATCTTCAATCTGAAGGACGGCGCCACCCTGAAGAACGTCATCATCGGCTCCCCCGCCGCCGACGGCGTGCACTGCGCGGGCACCTGCACGCTGCAGAACGTCTGGTGGGAGGATGTCGGCGAGGACGCCGCGACCTTCAAGGGCAAGTCCACGTCGTCCGTCTACACGGTGTACGGGGGCGGCGCGAGGAAGGCGTCGGACAAGGTGTTCCAGTTCAACGGCGCGGGCAAGCTCGTCGTCACCAAGTTCCAGGTGTCGGACTTCGGCAAGCTGGTCCGCTCGTGCGGCAACTGCTCGACGCAGTACAAGAACCGCAACATCACCGTCAACGACGTCGATGTGACCGCCCCGGGCAAGTCGATCGTCGGCATCAACTCCAACTACGGCGACACGGCCGCGCTGCGCAACGTCCGCATCCACGGCGACAGCGGCAGGAAGATCAAGCCGTGCGTCCGCTACAACGGCAACAGCACCGGCGCGGAGCCGACGGAGGCCGGCAGCGGGCCCGACGGCACGTACTGCAGGTACACGGCGTCGGACCTCACCTACGACTGATCCGCCGTACCGGCCGCGTCTCAGCCGACGAAGTACGTCGGGTTGGGGAACTTGTACGTCTTGTCCGCGTAGCCGCCGTCGAGGTCGGACTGCTGGTCGCCGAAGTCGCCGACGATGTCGTAGCCGAGCGACTCGATGTGCTTGCGGGTGCCCGACTTGTACTGCACGGTCGTGCACTTCCAGGCCCCGGCGGTGGCGCAGCCGCTGAGGTAGGCGGGCGGGTCGTCGGCGTTCTTCAGGTAGAGATGGCGCGCGTCGAAGTCCGTGTTGATCCCGACCTTCTTCAGGTTCGCGACGGCCGCGTCGCGCTGCGCCTCGGTGAGCCCGGAGTTGTAGAAGACCTCGACGCCCTTGCTCCGTGCGTACGTGATGAGGTCGGGGGTGCCGAAGACGGCGGGGCGGTCGGCCTCCGCCACGTAGGCCGCCCAGGTGGCGCCGTTGTAGACGTAGTTGGTGCGCACCTCGTAGTCGAGGCTGAGCAGCAGCGTGTCGTCGATGTCGAAGACGACCGCGGGCTTGGCGCGGTGGTGGCGGGCCTGCTCGGCCGCCTTGGCGATGTCCTTCTTGGCGCGCGCCTCGATGCGCGCCAGGTCGTCGGCGTAGGCGCTGTGGGGGTCGGCGCGCCAGGTGCCGTCGGCGTCCTGCGTGGCGCCGTAGTACGACTTGATGTCGCCGACGAGCTTGCCGATGTTGTAGGGCTCCGCCGTGACCTTGGCGGTGGGAGCGTCGGCGCCGGCCGTGCCGGTGCCGTAGAGGGCGCCGCCCGCGAGGGCGCACGCGGCGGCGATACCCGCGACTGTGATGGACTTCCGCATGGCCCGATGTCTACGCGCATCACACGGGGCGGCGCGAGAGGGGTTACTGGATCGATACACGTATCGGTCGATCCATTGCTCAGGGATGGCGGCGGCTTGACCCGGCCTTTGGGCGGCTCGTCCTACGCTCACTCAGTGCAGTCGCAGTTCGCCGTCGCCTCCTCCGCGCACGGGCAGTCGCCCGTATTGCTCACCGTGTTCGCCGTGGGCGGTGTCGTGGCGCTGTGGGCCGGTCTGAGCTGGGCGTTCGACATGCGCGGTCTGCCCGTGCGGCGCACGAACACCGCCGGGCAGCTCCGTCTGCTCGGTGCTCTCCTCGCTCTCGCCGGCCTTGTTCTCCTCGGCATCGTGTACGCACTGTGGCAACTGGGCTGACCTGTTTCACACGCGCGGACGCCAGTCCCCGAGGTATCTCGCCGGGGTGTGCCGGGCGGCTTCGGCGCGGGTGAGCCGCGGCCGGTTCTCCGGCACGGTGACGACCGCGCCCGGCCCGGAGTTGCGGTACTCGGCGAACCGCTGCTCCTGCCACGGATGGGCGTCGGACATGGCGGCGTAGGGCGCGACGGCGTCGATGCCGGGCCCCAGGTGCGTGTCGCGGACGACGAGCATCGGCCGGGCGGTGGTGTCGGAGCTGGGCACCCATGGCCGGGCCAGCTTGTAGTAGCCGTCGGGCGCCGCCGAGCTGATCCGGGACCGGGTGACCAGGTAGCCGAGCGGGTTGGCCGCGGCGGTGGACGGCGCGAGGACGAAGCCGTACGGGGCGCCCGCCAGATCGGTACGGGCGAGCGTGCGGAAGTGGCAGTCCTCGAAGACGGCGGTGGCGCGCCCGAAGACGAAGTCCACGTCGCCCTCGACGTAGCAGCCGTGGAAGTACTGCCGCGCGAACGTGGTGAGGGCGGGCGAGTCCGCGTACAGGGTGTCCTGGTGCCCGAGGAAGCGGCAGTCGAAGAAGGCGGAACGGTCGCCCGTGACCTTGAGCGCGACGGCCTGCGTCCCGGTGACGCCGGGATGGTCGGCGCGCAGCCAGTCGTTGGCGAAGGTGATCCCGCGCGCGGTGAACCCGTCGGGCCGCAAGGTGACGGTGGCGGACCCGCTGGTGCCGTACGTACCGGACCCGTCGGGCCTGGGCGTGCCCGCCGCGTTGCCGAACACGACGACCGTACGACGCGGATCGCGTGCGGCGCCGAGCCAGGTCATGCCGGTGGCGGTGGCGGGCACGGAGACGGTCTCGCGGTAGACACCGGGCGCGAGGACGAGGGTCCATCCGTCCCCGCTGACGGCGTCGACGGCGGCCTGAACGGTGGTGTGGTCACCACCGCCGCGCGGATCGATGTGGAGGGTACGGGGGGCGCCCCGCCGAGGGGGCGCCCCATAGGCCCCACCACTCCTGAGAGCGAGTCCGACACCGACACCTGCCGACACGAACGCCCGGCGGCTGAAGCCGAGTTGACGTTGCTGAGGAAACATGCGTGCACTCCAGGTATCCAGGGGCGCGGGGAACTGCGCGAGCAACCACGACGCTCCCGCACCCGGCGAACAACAGAACCTCAACGAAGCCGATCCGCCCCGGCCCCCCGACCGACAACCCGGGCCACGACCTCCGCCGGGTCCACCCGCATACGCAGGACCGGCGTCCACCCGGCCCCCGAGGCCAGCGGGGCCGACGGATTGGCCGCGTTGTAGGCGGCGATCAGATCGGTCTCCGTGCCGTTCACGACATTGCCCTCGGCGGTGAGCGGCGAGTCGCTCCACCGGTGCAGCACCGCCGAGGCCCCGACCCCGGGCGGCAGCGTGAACGCGTTCTTCTCGGCGTGGAGCCGCGACTTGAACCCGATGCCGAACGAGTAGCCGTAGTCGTCGCCCGCGACATAGGAGTTGTTGTACGCGTCGACCTGCCCGAACCGGACGCGCGGGGCGCGTTCGACGAGGTTCCTGAAGAGGTTGTGGTGCAGGGTGACCCGGAGCTTGCCCTCGTCGGTGGCGCCCGCGCTGTCGCTGTTGCCGATCATGAAGGTCTTGTCGTGGTCCTCGAAGACGTTCCAGGACGCGGTGACGTGGTCGGCGCCCCGGACGACGTCGAGCTCGCCGTCGTGCTGCTGGAAGAGGCGGCCGTAGTGGCTGGGCAGCGTGGAGTCGGGGTGGTCGCCGTCGGTGAACGTGTTGTGGTCGAGCCAGACGTGGGTGGCGTTGTGGACTACGGCGGCGTCGTACTCGGAGTTCCAGTTGCCGGTGGAACCGTCGGTCGGGTCCCACTGCGGGAAGCAGTCGAGCGGGGACTCCAGGGTGAGGCCGCGCACGATGACGTTGTCGACGCCGTTGATCTGGAGGCTGCCGCCGACGATACCCGCGCCGTGGCCGACGCCGATGATGGTGGTGTTGGCGGGAACGGCCGCCTTGATGGCCTTGGCCTGGGCAGCGGCGGACTGGTCGCGCAGGTACTCCTGGGTGCCGGGGGTCGCCTTCTCGCCCTCCAGGTCCGTGTCGTAGCCCCAGACGGCGGGGTCGTAGTCGGCGAGGTACCGGTCGAAGTCGTAGCCGGGGACGGCGAAGTCGGAGCAGTCCGCGCCGTCGGCGTCGAGCGTGCCCTTGACCTTGACGATGCGCGGGGCGGTGCCCTCGACGGCGAGGGCCGCCTTGAACTCGGCCCAGGTGGTGACGGTGAAGACGCGGTCACGGGTGGCGGCGGCGCCGCCCGTGGTGCCGGTCGTCGCGGCCGCCCAGCCGTCGCGGGCGGGCAGCGTCTGCCGCGCGAGGTCGCGGCCGTGGGCCTGGGCGGCGCCTGTGGTGGTGGCAGCGAGGAAGAGGGCGGTGCACCCGACGATCCCGGCTATGACGCGAGCATGACATATGACGGTGTTCACTGTGCGGCTCCTCGATTCGAAACTGCGAAGGGTACGGATGGGTGGGCCCGACGGCGGGGGTATGGCGGGGCTGCCCGGTGCGCCCCGCCGCCGGACCGGTCTCGTATGGGCGCGTGGCGGCCTACTTCGCCTGCGCCTTCCATTCGTCCTGCGCCTTGTTGAGCTGCTCGGCGAGGTGGTCGAGGAACTGCTTCGCGGACTGCTTGCCGAGCAGGACCTTCTGCAGGTCGTCCTCGTTGTCGGCCTTGGAGACGGTGTTCCAGTCGGGCAGGTAGTACGGCAGGTCCACGATCTTGGTGGAGCCGGAGGAGAGCGCCTCGGCGGCGAGCCGGGTCGGCTCCGACTTCCGCACCCAGGCGTCCTTGGCGGCGTCGGTGTTGGCCGGGATCTGCCTGGCCTGCTCGTTCCACTTGCTGTTCGAGGCGTGCGAGGCGGCGAACTCGATGAACTTCCAGGCGGCCTGCTTGTTCTTGCTCGCCTTGAACAGGCCCAGGCCGTCGACGGGGTTGGAGACCTGGACGCGCGTGCCGTCCTCCGCGGTCGGGCTCGGCAGGCCGCGGAACTTGTCGCCGAACGCCTTCACGTGGTCGCCGTAGGAGCCCAGGTTGTGGCTGAGCATGCCGATCTGGCCGCTGTCGAACTGGGCGACCATCTTGGTGAAGTCGTTGTTGACGTCGGCGGACGGCGTGGCCTTCTTGTAGAGGCCGACGTACTTCTCCAGCGCGGCCACGTTCTTCGGGTCGTTGACCGTGGTCCTGGTGTTGTCCGCGTCCCAGAACGACGTGATGCCGCTCTGCCCGTACATCGCGTCGAGGGCCTGCGCGATGGAGCCCTCGCCGCCGCGGATGGTGTAGCCGAATCTGTTCTTGCTCGTGTCGGTGAGCTTGGCGGCGGCCTCGTAGAACTTGCTCCACGTCGTCGGCGCGTCCAGGCCGGCCGCCTTGAACAGGTCGGTGCGGTAGTACAGGACGCCGTTGTTGGCCGAGGTGGGGACGGTGAACAGTGTGGAGTTCGAGCCGCCCGCGGACTTCACGGACCGCAGGAAGGCGTCGTTCAGCTTGCCGTTGAGGGAGCTGGTGGCGAGCCGGTCGTCGAGGGGTTCGAGGGCGTTCTGCGCGGCGATCCCGGCGAGCATGGCGGTGCCGACGCCGCCGACGTCGGGCAGGCCGCCGCCCTGGATCGCGGTGTCGTACTTGGACTGCACGTTCTCGGCGGGGATGCCGACGTACTTGACCTTGATGTCCGGGTTGGCCTTCTCGAAGTCCTTGATGATCTCCATCCAGACGTCGCGGCGCACCGCCGTGTTGTTGTCCCAGAAGGTGATCTCCCCCTTGCCGGAACCCTCGTCGCCCTTGTCGCCGCCCGCACCGCTGCCGTCGTCGCCGCAGGCGGTCGCGGTGAGCGCGAGGACGGTGGTCAGGGCGAGGGCGGTGCCGGTGCGGAGCGCGCCTTTGCGCATGCGGATGTTCATGGTCGGCTCATCTCTTCTGCTGGATCCAACGGGTTGTCGCGGGGGGTGATGCCGAAGTGCGTGAACAGGGCGGTGCCGGCCGGGCCCGTGCCGGGCGGTGCCGCCGCGAACAGGGCGAGGAGCGCGCCGACCCAGCGCCAGGGCGTCGCGGCGAAGACCTGCCCCGAGGGCCGGAACCCGGCGCCGTCGCCCGTGTCGAGGGCGAAGCGGCAGCGCGCCCCGTCGGTGATGTCGATCCGCAGCCGGGCCGTGCCGTGCGGCACGGGGCGCTCGCCGGCGGCGTCGCGTTCGGCGTCGGCGACGGTCTCGGCGAACCGGTGCACGGCGCGGGCGGTGCCGTCCTCGCCGCGCTCCAGGCCGATCCAGGGGTAGGCGTCACCGAGGACGACGAGACCGGCCCGTGCGCCGGGCGCGGTGCTGGTGAGGGAGAGGCCGACCTCGACGCGGGAGGGCCGGAGCGGCAGCCGCTGGGTGAGCAGGTGCGGGGTGCGGCGCAGGTCGCGCACCCCGTCCGCCGACCGGACGCAGGTCAGCCGCAGCCCGTCCCCGGCGTGCGAGACGGCCCAGCCGTCGCGGGGGTTGGCGGTCCACTGCCACTGCCGCCCGAACCGGCCGCCGGGGAAGTCGTCGTCGGTGGCGGGCGCGGCCACGGGCTGCGCGGGCAGATCGGGCTTGCGGTGTACGAGAACGGGGGCGCCGGGGGCGGCTTCGTCACCGAGCACGGGCCAGCCGTCGGCACCCCAGCGCATCGGTTGCAGATGCACGACACGCCCGTACGGGCCGCGCTGCTGGAAGTGCAGGAACCAGTCCTCGCCCGCGCCGGTCCGCACCCAGCCGCCCTGGTGGGGGCCGTTGATCGCGGTCGTCCCCTGTTCCAGGACGACGCGCTCCTCGTACGGGCCGAAGAAGGAGCGGGAGCGGAACGCGCCCTGCCAGCCGGTCTCCACGCCGCCTGCCGGAGCGAAGATCCAGTACCAGCCGTCGTGGCGGTAGACCTTCGGGCCCTCGATGGTGAACCAGCCGGGGAGCGCGTCCCCGTCGATGATCACCTGCCCCTCGTCGAGGAGTGCGCGGCCGTCGGGGCTCATGCGGTGGCCGGTGAGCCGGTTCTTGACGCCGGCCCGCGAGCGGGCGTAGGCGTGCACGAGGAACGCCTCACCGCTCTCCTCGTCCCAGAGCGGGCACGCGTCGATGAGCCCTTTGCCCGCCTTGAGGAGGTGGGGTGTCGTCCATGGGCCCCTGATTGACGGCGAGTTGATCTGGTGGATGCCGTGGTCGGGGTCGCCCCAGAAGATCCAGAAGCGGCCGTCGTGGTGGCGCAGGGACGGGGCCCAGACACCGCAGTCGTGGTGGGGCGTCGTGAACGCCTCGGCGGGTTCGAGCCGGTCCAGGGCGTGGCCGACGAGCGTCCAGTTGACGAGGTCACGGGAGTGCAGGAGCGGCAGGCCGGGGACGCGGCCGAAGCTGGAGGCGGTCAGGTAGAAGTCGTCGCCGACGCGGACGACGTCGGGGTCGGACCAGTCGGCCGCGAGGACCGGGTTGCGGTACGTGCCGTCGCCCAGGTCGCCGGTGCGGGCTGCCGCGCTCACGCGGTCACCGCCTTGCGGACGAGGGCGGCGGCGCGGGCCCGGTCGAGACGGCCGTCGGCGACGACCGTGACGACGCGGCGCACGGCGGTCTCCCCCGCCCCGATCCGCAGCCGCGCTCGCGAGGCCAGCGAGGAGCCGACGCCCGGGTACTCCCCCGTACGCACGAACCACGGGTCGCGGCGGGTCTCGGCGGTGGCCCCCGCGAAGACGAGGGTCCAGCCGTCGCCCGCCATGGCCAGCCAGTCGGCGGTACGGCCGTGCACGGCGGACTCGCCCTCGGCGGCGGCGGTGAGGACGGCGGGCGGGGCCGCCTCCTTGGGCGCGCGCCAGAAGAAGCCGCCGTACGCGGCGCCGGGGCGGCCGTTGGTGGCCGGGCTGCCGATGCTGATCTCCTCGGCGCCGGGGTTGGTGAGGGAGAAGGTGAGGTCCAGCGCCCAGGCGTCGGGGGCGAGCCGTGTCGTGGCGACCGTGCGGCGCTCGCGCAGGACGAGGCAGCCGCCCGCCGTCCACTCCAGGTCCTCGACGAAGCCGTCCGGGTCGCACAGCTTGAACTCGATGTGGCGTTGCTCGCCGTGGTTGTCCAGTTCGGTGGGGCCCTGGTCGCGGACGTAGGTGCGGCCGCCCCAGAAGTTGAACCCGGCGACGTCGGGCACGGCGACGCTCACGCCGAGGTGGTGGCGGTGGTCGGCGGGCGCGAACTCGGTGACGGGGACGCCGCCGAGGGTGGTGACCGGGTGCAGGCAGGGGCGCGGCGAAAGGCGGTGCCCGACGTCGGGGCGCGGGTCGTAGCGGGCGACGGGGCGGCCCGCGCAGCTCAGCGTCAGCGGGGCGGTGGCGAGTGGGCTCATGATGCTGCCTCCAGTCCTGACCGGGGCCCGGCCCATCGCGCGCCGAGCCCGGCGTAGCCGGTGAGGGAGTCCGCGCTGGCGGCGACGAGCGCGTCGATGCCGTGCACGACACGGCGGGGGGCGGCGCCCTCGCCCGCGCCGGGGAGCGTCGTCCAGGCGTCGGCGGGCAGGGCGCGCGGGTCCGGGGCGCGCCGGATCTCCTCGACGACGCGCATGAAGGCGCCGGTCGCTGCGGGCGGTACGAGGAGGTCGGCGCCGGACGTCAGATGGTCGAGGAGGTTCTCCAGGAGGTCCGTGCGGCCGAAGACGGTCTCCTCGGGGCCGTGCCCCGCGCGCTGGACGAGGACGCGGTCCTGCTTGTACCAGAAGGTGATCCGGCCCCGGCTGCCGTGCACGACGACGTACGGCTCCTCGGCGCGCTCGGCGCAGAGCGTGGCGGCGACGGTGACGCGCGCGCCGTCGCGCGGGGTGATCTCGACGAAGGAGGTGTCGTCGGCCTCGATGGCGTTGGCGCGGAAGAGTTCGGTGCGGACGGCGGCGAGGTCGTCGCCGCCGGTCGCGCCGGAGAGGGCGAGGGCGGTGGAGACGGCGTGGGCGAGGGGGTTGGTGAGGACGCCGTCGACGACGTCGATGTATCCGGCGCCGGGGCCCGTGCCGGTGGGGGCGGGGGCGGGGAGGCGGCGGCGACCGGCCCACGGGGCGCGCCGGAAGTACGCCTCGTCGCGGACCCAGGCCCCGGCGGCGCCGAAGCCGAGGGGTTCGCCGATGTGGCCGTCGCGCACGAGATCTCGTATATGAGACATCGCGTGCGAGCCGAGCGACTGGAACCCGATCTGGCAGGCGACCCCCGCCTCCTCCACGCCCCGCACCATCCGCTCGTATTCCGTATATGACGGGGCGGGCGGCTTCTCCAGGAGGAGGTGGACGCCCCGGCGCGCGGCGGTCAGCGCCAGGTCCGTGTGGGTCGGGATCGGGGTGCAGACGATGGCCACGCGGGCGCCGGTCGCGTCGAGGAGAGCGCCGAGGTCGTCGCCCTGCGCGACGCCGCCGCCCTTCCCGTCCGCCCCGAACCCCTCCAGCTCCGGTCCCTCCAGCGGCTTCAGTTCGCAGACCCCGGCGAGTGTGACCCGTCCGGCGTCGGTGAGGCGCCGCAGGTTGTTCAGGTGCCAGCGGCCGTGCCCGCGCGCGCCCGCGAGGACGACGGGGACCGGCTCAGCGATCCGCGCCCCGCTCATCCCTTCACCGCCCCGGCGCTGAACCCCGTGACCAGCCACTTCTGGATGAACGCGAAGACGATGACGACCGGCACCGCCGCGACGACACCGCCCGCCGCGAGCGCCCCCAGGTCCACCGAGTCGGCGCCCATCAGCGTCGCGAGCCCGACCGGGATCGTCTGCTTGTCCTGGTCCGAGAGGAACATCAGGGCGAACAGGAAGTGGTTCCAGCTGTGCACGAAGGCGAAGGAGCCGACCGCGATCAGGCCCGGCCGCAGCAGGGGAAGCACGACCGCGCAGAAGGCGCGGAAGCGTCCGCAGCCGTCGACCCAGGCCGCCTCCTCCAGGGAGTACGGCACGTTCTTGATGAACCCGCTGATCAGGATCATGGTCAGCGGCAGTTGGAAGACGGTCTCGGCGATGATGACGGAGCCGAGCGAGTTGATCATCTTCAGGTTGGCGAAGATCTGGAACAGCGGGACCAGCATCAGCGCGCCCGGGATGAACTGCGAGCACAGCAGCGCCAGCATGAAGCTCTGCTTGATCCGGAAGTTGAAGCGGGCGAGAGCGTAGCCGCCGGCCAGGGCGACCACCGTCGTCATCAGCATCGAGGCGACGCCGACGAGCAGGCTGTTCTGGAAGAAGATCCCGAAGGACCGCTCGTTCCAGACCTTGTCGAAGTGGTCGAAGGTCAGCGGCCACGGCACGAGCGAGGTGGACCCGGCGGGCCGGAACGCGAAGAGCAGCATCCAGTAGAACGGGACCAGCGTGAAGAGGAGGTAGACGCCGAGCGGCACATAGATCTGCCAGCGCGGCACGTCGTCGTAGGAGCGGCCCTTCCTCGGGGGTGCGGGGGCGATCCGGTGGCGGCCGCCGGACGTCGTGGCGGCGGGTGCGGTGACGGTGGTCGACTGGGCTTCCTTGACGTTCACTTCTCTCCGCCCCCGAACTTGCTCAGCCGCAGATAGACCATCGAGCAGAACAGGAGGATCACGAAGGCGATGGAGGTCAGCGCGGACGCGTAGCCGAAGTCGTGGCTGTCGACGGCGATGGAGGCGATGCGCAGCGGCAGGGTGGTCGTCTCGCCCGCGGGCCCGCCGCCGGTGAGGGTGTAGAGCAGGTCGACGTTGTTGAACTCCCACACCGCGCGCAGCAGCGTGGACAGGATGATCGCGTCCTTCAGGTGCGGCAGCGTGATGTGCAGGAACTGCCGCCAGCGGCTCGCGCCGTCGACCTCGGCGGCCTCGTACAGGTCCTTCGGGACGGACTGGAGGTCGGCGAGGATGAGGATCGCGAAGAAGGGGACGCCGCGCCAGAGTTCGGCGGTGACGACGGCCGGGAAGACGGTCGCGGTGTCCGACAGCCACGAGGTGCCGTAACTGCCCACGCCCACGTCGGCGAGGTAACGGGTGATGCCGGTCTGGGAGTTGTAGAGCAGCATCCAGACGGCGGAGGTCAGCACGCCGGAGACGGCCCACGGGGAAAAGACGAGGGCGCGGGCCATCGCGCGGCCGACGAAGGTCTGGTTGACGACGAGCGCGAGGCCGAGCCCGAGCAGCAGTTGGAGCACCACCTGTACGACGACCCACTGGAGGCTGAAGCCGAGCGTGTGCCAGAAGTCGGGGTCGTCGGTGAACGCGGTGACGAAGTTGTCGAACCCGGCGAAGCCGTTCCGCCATGGCTTGGTGGGGTTGTAGTGCTGGAGGCTGTAGTAGAAGACGCTGATCACGGGGTACGCGATGAAGCCCAGCATCAGCAGCCCGGCGGGGGCGATCAGCAGGTACGGCAGCCTGCGCGGGGTGGCCGACGTGCGGCGCCGGCCGGGCGGGGCTTTCGCCACGGCGGTGGCTTGGGCCATGACTGGACTCCGTTCTCGAAAGCGCTTTCCAAACGGGGTGCGCGGTGTCTGGGCGCAGGGCGGGCGGTGGCGGGTGCCGGGAGGGGCGACGGGCGCGGGTCAGCCCGCGTAGGGGTCGGGGACCTCGCCCGGCCTGGCCAGGAAGGCGAAGTCGCAGCCGGTGTCGGCCTGGGTGATCTGCTCGTTGTAGAGCGCGCCGTAACCGCGCTCGTAGCGCTCGGGCGGCGCGGCCCATGCGGCGCGGCGCCGGGCCAACTCGTCGTCGGACACGTTGAGTTGCAGAGTGCGGGCGGCGACGTCGAGGGTGATGCTGTCCCCGGTCCGTACGAGTGCCAGCGGTCCGCCGACGTACGACTCGGGGGCGATGTGCAGCACGCACGCCCCGTAGCTGGTGCCGCTCATGCGGGCGTCGGAGATCCGCACCATGTCCCGTACGCCCTGCTTGAGCAGGTGGTCGGGGATCGGCAGCATCCCGTACTCGGGCATGCCGGGACCGCCCTTGGGTCCTGAGTTGCGCAGGACGAGGACGCTGTCGGCGGTGATGCCGAGGTCCGGGTCGTCGATGGTGCGCTGCATCGTCTTGTAGTCGTCGAAGACGACGGCGGGCCCGGTGTGCTTGAGCAGGTGCGGCTCGGCGGAGATGTGCTTGATGACCGCGCCGTCGGGGCAGAGGTTGCCGCGCAGGACGGCGACTCCGCCCTCGGTGGCGACGGGGTTGTCGCGGGTGCGGATGACGTCGTCGTGGTGGACGGTGGCGCCCGCGAGCTGGTCGCCGAGGCGGCCGTTGACGGTCGGGCGGTCCAGGTGGAGCAGATCCGTGATGCGGGAGAGGAAGGCGGGCAGGCCGCCCGCGAAGTAGAAGTCCTCCATCAGGTACGTCTGTCCGCCCGGCCGTACGTTGGCGAGGACCGGCACGCTGCGGGCGATGCGGTCGAAGTCGTCGAGTGTCAGCCGGACGCCCGCGCGGCCCGCCATGGCGATCAGGTGGATCACGGCGTTGGTCGAGCCACCGAGACCGAGGACCGTGGTGACGGCGTCCTCGAAGGCGTTCGCCGTGAGGATCTCGGACGGCTTGAGGGCGGCCCAGGCCAGCTCGACGGCGCGGCGTCCGGAGGCCGCGGCCATCCGCTCGTGCGCCGAGTCGACCGCGGGGATCGAGGAGGCGCCGGGCAGCGTCATGCCGAGCGCTTCCGCGGCGGCGGTCATCGTGGAGGCGGTGCCCATGGTCATGCAGTGACCGGGCGAGCGCGCCAATCCGCCTTGCAACTCCCGCAGTTCGCAGTCGGTGAGGTTCCCGGCGCGGTGCTCGTCCCAGTACTTCCACATGTCGGTGCCGGAGCCGAGCGTCTCGCCGCGCCAGTGTCCGGGCAGCATCGGCCCGGCGGGCACGAAGAGGGACGGCACGTCGGCGGAGGTCGCACCCATGAGCAGGGCCGGGGTCGACTTGTCGCAGCCGCCGAGCAGGACCGCCGCGTCGACCGGGTAGGAGCGCAGCAGCTCCTCGGTCTCCATCGCGAGGAGGTTGCGGTAGAGCATCGGGGTCGGCTTCTGGTACGTCTCCGAGAGCGTGGAGACGGGGAACTCCAGGGGGAAGCCGCCCGCCTGCCAAACACCCCGCTTGACCGCCTCGGCGCGTTCGCGCAGGTGGACGTGGCAGGGGTTGATGTCCGACCAGGTGTTGAGGACGGCGATCACCGGTCGGCCCCGGTACTCCTCGGCCTCGTAGCCGAGCTGGCGCATCCGCGCGTTGTGCGACCAGGTGCGCAGGGCGCCCTCGGTGCCGTACCACTGGTGGGAGCGGAGCGCTTCCGGGGCCAGTCTCGGGCGGCCGTCGGTCATATGGACCACCCCGCGGCGATCGCGGCGACCTCGGCGCGCTCCGCCTCCGGCAGCTCCTGGCTGGGCGGGCGCACCTCGCGGCGGCACAGGCCGAGCGAGGCGAGGGCCTCCTTGACGACGGTGACGTTGTTGGCGGAGGCGTCGGCGCCGCGCAGCTCCTCGAAGCGGCGGATCTGCTCCCACACCTTCATGGCCTTCGGATAGTCGCCGGATCGAAGCGCTTCGATCATGGACAGGGAGATGCCCGGCGCGACGTTCACGAGCCCCGACGTGAAGCCGCTGGCCCCCGCCGAGAAGTACGAGGGGGCGTACGGCTCGGCGAGCCCGGCGACCCAGACGAACCGGTCCAGGCCCGCGTCCCGGGCGAACGCGGCGAACCGCGCGGCGTCCGGCACCGCGTACTTCACACCGATCACGTTCGGGCAGTCCGCGCCAAGCTCGGCGAGGCGGGCGCCGGGCAGCGCCGCGTTCTTCAGGTACGGGACGACGCCGATCTCGGGGACGGCCCGCGCGATGGCCCGGTGGTAGTCGACCCAGCCGCCGTCGGAGACGTACGGGTGCACGGGCTGGTGCACCATCACCATGTCGGCGCCGAGGTCACGGGCGTGGCGGGCGGCCTCGACGGCCGTCGGGACGTCGTGCCCGACGCCGACCAGGACCGAGGCGCCGGGCCGCTCCCCCGCCTCGGTGAGGGTCAGCTCGGTGACGAGCCGCCGCTCCCGCGGGGTCAGGGCGTAGAACTCGCCGGTGTTCCCGTTCGGCGTGAGCGTGCGCACCCCGGCGTCGAGCAGCCGCCGCAGCAGGGCCTTGTACGCGGCCTCGTCGACCGACCCGTCCTCGGCGAACGGGGTCACGGGGATCGCCACCACGTCGGCCAGCGCGGTCCGCTGGGCCTGGAACGCGTACGACGCTATCGGCGTGCCGGTCATGAGCGCGGCCCGCCCTTCCGGTTCGGCTGCTGCTTCGGCTGGTCCGGGCCGAGGATCTCGATCTCGGGGAACGCCCGGCGCACGAACGAGGCGATGTGGTCGCGCAGCGCCCGGGAGGCGCCCTGCGCGTCACCGGCGAGCGCCAGCTCCAGGATCTCCTGGTGCTCGGCGGCCTCCCGGTCCCAGGAGGGGTGCGCGGCCCAGGCGACGGCGGAGACGAGCGCGGCCTGGTCGCGGACCTCGTCGAGCATCTTGCCGAGCAGCGGGTTGCCGCAGGGGACGTAGAGCGCGCGGTGGAACTCCCGGTTGGCGAGGGAGCGCTGAGCCGTGTCGTTCGCCGTGGCGGCGCGCTCCAGGGCCTCGCGGGCGGCGTCGAGGGAGGCGCGGCGGTGCACCGTGCGGCGCAGCGCCTCGGGTTCGAGGAGGAGGCGCACGTCGTAGACCTCGCGGGCCATGTCCGCGTCCACCATGCGCACCGTGACGCCCTTGTACTGGCTCATCACGACGAGTCCGGTCCCCGCCAGGGTCTTGAGCGCCTCGCGCACCGGTGTCTTGGAGACGCCGAACTGCGCGGCGAGATCGGTCTCCACCAGTGGCTGGCCCGGCCGCAACTGCCCGGTCAGGATGCGGTGCTTGATCTCGTCCTGCACGTACTGCGTACGGGAGGAGGGGATCGGGGTGGGCACTGAGGTCATGCGCGCCTCTCGCGTGTGGGTGCGGCGGTACGGGGTCGTTCGTGCATCCCGTATCGCGTATCGCGTCTCATATATGACGTACGAAGTACGACGCGTTGAAGCTAGAAGCACGGCGATGTTTCGTCAACGCTTCCGACGAAAGAAGTTCGGCCGCCCCGGTCACGCCGTCCAGGCCGGGTCGCGGCCGCTCAGGCCGATGACCCGGTCGAGCAGCGGGGCCCCGTCGGGCACGGGTACGACCGGCCCGAACAGGCCGTCGGGACCGTCGCCCCCGTCGCCGTCCGTCGGCGCGAGGAGGTCGCGGGCGGCGCGCACCGCCGCCTCGTCGGGCACGTACTCCTGGCCGGTGGCGCGGGCCAGGTCCCAGCCGTGCACGACCAGCTCGTCGGCGGTGATCAGGCCCGCGACCGCGCCGGGCAGGTCGAGGCCGCCCGCCCGCGTCATGCCCTCCCAGGCGGCGGGGTCGTTCCAGGTGTCGACCAGTTCGTCCAGCGCCACGGGCAGGAGGGCGCGCCAGTCGGGCGGGAGCTGGGGCAGCCCCGGGCCGGGGTTCGTGCCCTCGTTCTCCTTGCGTCCGGCGGCGCGCAGGCCCGCGGCCAGGCCGACGAGGTGGCCGAGCAGCTCGCGCACGGCGTAGTCGGGGCACGGTGTGGGCAGGCAGAGTTGGTCGTCGCGGACGCCGTGGGCGAGGCGCGCGACGACGCGGGCCTGCGGGCCGAGGTCCACTGGGGTGTCACTCATGGCGGAGGCTGACCTTCCGGTGGGTACGGCGTCCTGGTCGGACGCCTCGCCGGGGTGGACCCGCCGGCGGCCCGGAAATCATCGGTGCCCGCGCTCTCAGATCCGCGTGAGCGCCTCCGTGACGGCGGCCAGGTCCGCGTCGGAGGCGAGCCCGGCGTGGTAGAGCCGCAGCTCGTGCGCGCCCAGGTCACGGGCGGCGCGGGCGTCCTCGGCGAGGGTGCCGGGGCTGCCGCCCATGCCGCGTACGACGGTGAGGTTCGCGGCGACGACGCCCCTGCCCTGCGCGGCGAACGGGCGCACCAGGTCCGCGCCGCCCGTGCAGGGCACGACGACGCCGTCCGCGACGGAGAGGACGTGCGCCGGGTCGACCCCGGCGTTGGCGCCGCAGTGGTACGGGACCGGGTCGGCGTGGAGCAGCACGTGGAAGCCCGGCGGGGCCGCTTCCCGTACCGCCGCCACCGCGGCTTCCTGCAGGGAACGGGCGGTCGCGTCGCGGTGGGCGCGGGTGGCGGCGGCGGTGTCGGCGCCGAGGAGCTTCTCGACGGTGGGCCAGCCGTCGTCCACCTCGTGGCCGCGCCAGAGGGGTTCGAGGGCGGCGCGGACGGCCGCCGCGAGATCGGCGTTCGCCACGCCCTGCTGCTCGTACCCCTGTGCGCAGGCCGGGCAGAAGCAGAGGGACATCAGGTACTGCCCGGCCTCGCCGAGGCCGACGCCGGCCGTCTTGTCGTGGGCGTGCAGATGGGCGAGGCCGTACCAGCCGAGGGACTCCAGTTCGGTGCCGGAGGCGCCGGGGCGGGTGGCGGCCTCGGCGGCGAGGTCGGTCAGGTAGGCGCGGGTGGCGGGCTGCGCGATGCAGGGGGCCCAGGGGTAGCGGTCGCCGTAGGCGTTGCGGACGGAGGTGTCCGGGTGGTCGGCGCCGAGGCGGCTGTTGTGGGCGAGGACGACCCAGGTGTGGACGTCGAGCCCGGCGTCGGCGAGGGCGGCGGCGGCTTCCCCGTAGGCGTCGCCGGGGGCCCAGTCCCCGGCGGCGTAGGGCCTCAACCGCCGCCCCCGCCAGCGTCGTTCGTCGGCCGGGTACAGCACCGAGGCGTGTTCGGCGGTGACGACGCGGTGGCGCGGGTGGCGGGGGGTGAGGGCGCGGGTGGAGTGGTAGGCGGCGGCGAGGGTGACCTGCTGGACACCGAGGCGGGCGATGCGGCGGGCGGCGTCCGGGTCACCGTTGACGTCCCAGGGGTAGACGAACGCGGAGACCTTCACGCGTCGCTCCCTTCCGCGCCCGAGGGTCCTTCGAGGAGCGCCTGGCCGCGCTCGATGAGTTCGGCGAGCTGCTTGACGTGTTCGCCGGTCGGCTCCTGGAGCGGCGGGCGGACCTCGCCGACGTCGAGGCCGCGCAGCCGTACCCCCGCCTTGACCAGGGAGACCGCGTATCCCTTGCCCTGGTTGCGGAGTTCGACGAGCGGCCGGTAGAAGCCGTCGAGCAGCTTGTGCACCGTCGCGTCGTCACCCGTGTTCAGCGCCTTGTGGAACGCCTGCGCGATCTCGGGCGCGAAGCAGAAGACGGCGGAGGAGTAGAGGGTGATGCCGATGCCGCGGTAGGCGAGGCCGGTCAGTTCGGCGGTGGGCAGCCCGTTGAAGTAGAGGAAGTCCTCGCCGGGGGCCTCGGCGCGTACGGCGCTGACGGTGCGCTGCATCAGGTCGAGGTCGCCGAGCCCGTCCTTCAGGCCGAGGATCTTGGGGTGGCGGGCGAGGCCGACGACGGCCTCCGGGGTGAAGACGGCGTTGTCGCGCTGGTAGACGATGACGTCGAGGGAGGTTGCCTCCGCGAGCTGTGTGTAGTGCCGCAGCAAGCCTTCCTGCCCGGCGACGACAAGATAGGGCGGCATGGCCAACAGGCCGTCGGCGCCCGCCCGTTCGGCGAGCCGCGCGTACTGGACGGCGAGCGCCGTGCCGTACCCGGCGCCCGCGACGACGGGCACCCGGCCCTCGGCCGCCTCGACCGCGGCGGCGACGCACGCCTCGAACTCCTCCGGGGCGAGCGCGTGGAACTCGCCGGTGCCGCAGCAGGCGAAGACGGCGGCGGCACCGGCCTCGACGCCGCGCCGTACGTGGGCGCGGTAGGTGTCGAGGTCGACAGCGGCGCCGTCGCCGCCGGGCCCGTACGCGGTGACGGGGAAGAACAGCGGACCGCTGGGGACGCTGAGTCGGGCGGCGAGGGCGGCTGAGGTCACGGGCTCTCCCTGGACATGAACGCGAGCGTGTGCACGTTCCTGGACACAAGCATGTGCACGTTTCTGATCCGCGTCTATATTTCTGAACGCACTCACGGTAAGCCGCCGCAAAGGGGACGGTCAAGCACTCGAACTCATCGCGGCAGCACCACCCTTGACGGGCTCGGACGGCGCTCCCTACCGTGTCCACGCATGTGAATGAGGCGCTTTGCGAGCCCCCGCACCCGGAACAGACACGGAGACCACGCGCATGTCAGAGTCCTCCCCGCCGGCCGGACCCCGCACCATCCTCCTGACCGGCGCCGCCGGCGGGCTCGGCACCCTGATGCGGGAGCTGCTGCCCGCGCACGGTCACGAGCTGCGCCTGTTCGACGTGCGCCCCATCGCGGACGCGCCGGACGCGATCGTCGCCGACCTCAACGACACGGAGGCGCTGCGCGAGGCGGTCCGCGGCGTCGACGGCGTGCTGCACCTGGCGGGCATCTCCCTGGAATCCACCTTCGACAAGATCCTCGACTCGAACATCAGGGGCACCTACCACCTCTACGAGGCCGTGCGCGCCGAGGCCGGGGCCCGCGCGGACGGCAAGGCCCCGCGTGTCGTCTTCGCCTCCTCCAACCACGCCATCGGCTTCACCCCCCGCCCGCACACGGACGAGGGCGACCCGCTCGTCCCCGTCTCGACGCCGCGCCGCCCCGACACGTACTACGGCCTGTCGAAGTCCTTCGGCGAGGACCTGGCCCAGCTCTACTGGGACAAGTTCGGCGTGGAGACGGTCTCGGTCCGCATCGGCTCCTGCTTCAAGGAGCCCACCGACGTCCGCATGATGTCGGTGTGGCTGAGCCCCGCCGACGGCGCCCGCCTCTTCCACGCGGCCCTGACCGCCCCGGACGTCGGCCACACCGTCGTCTACGGCTCCTCCGCCAACACCCGCCTGTGGTGGGACCTCACCAGCGCCCGCGCCCTCGGCTACGACCCCCAGGACGACTCGGAGGAGTACGCGGAGACCCTCCTCGCCGAGTTCGGCCCGCTGACGGACGAGGACCCGGCGCACCAGCACATGGGCGGCCGCTTCGTCAACGACCCGCCGATCTGGCCGCACTAGGCACTGAGTTCCGTCTGCGAGGCAGCTTCGGACCGCACATGCGTAGTCGATCAACAGGTTCCGGTAGGTGGTGTTCGCGAGTTCCGGTGCCAGGGCGATCAGGGGGTTCGTGTTCCAGTCCCTGTTCGAACAGGGCGCATTCGTTCGACCGGCAGGCGCGACAGTCGGTTGATGCCGAGCATGACGACTGCACGTAGGCTGCCCCCTGGCTCGGCCTAGTCACTGGGGCAGGCTCGCCTGGGGGTGATTTACCTGATAGCTCGTGATCGGTCCGTGGCTGCAGCATCAGTGGCTCGCAGGGCGGGCAGAGCTCTGGGGCTGGTCGCCGCTGCGGCGGCCGTGCTGGCGGCGCTGCTGTTGTCACCTTTCGTACTGGAGGACGTCTCCGGCTCCAAGGGAGTCGACTGGAACAGGCTGAGCCAGGTCGGCGCGGCCTACGGTTTCACGTCGGCGATCGTCTCGGCGCTCGCGTTGGCCGGCGTCGCTGCCTCGCTGGTCGTGCAGAACCGCCAGGCCAGGGCGGAGCAGGTCCAGGGAATTCGTAATTACTACCTTGAGCTGGTCCGCCTGGAACTTGATGACATGGCGCTCTACCAGCCTGTGTGGGGCGCCACGGACATTGCCGATCCCCATGAGCGTAAGCGGCATGTCTATGCCGACCTCATGATGAACTACGCGTGGATGGGCTTCGAGATCGGGACCATACGCGAGCCTCTCCTGCGGGACATGCTGGGCGGGATGTTCACCGGAGAAGCTGGGCGGTCCTACTGGAGCAGGGCCCACATCTCATGGACCGCCAGTTCGTCCGGAAGCCGTATCGGTCGTCGGTTCCTGGCCATCGTGGGCGAGGAGCACGCTCGCGCTGTCGCTGCCGGACCACCAACGCCGTCGGCCGTCGCACCCCGCCCACCTGACGTGCCCGCCGCCGGAGCAGCGCCCGCATGGCGGACGTCAGCCGGTGCCCTGATCGGCCTGGGCGCCGGCCTGGCGCTCGGATCGTTCCTGCGCAGCCGACGCTGAAGGTTGCCGGCTGTGCTGAGCGCGGCCTACTGGCGTAAGAACCTGACAATGTGCCAGCCGGCCCTGCCGTTCGGCATCAAGGACGCCCGTGATCGACGCCGACAGCCGACTCGTCGTCGTGGTCGGTCGACCGCTGCCCGGCAACCGCAACGACTGCACGGCGTGGCAGTTGTCCGGAGCCGAGGACGCCGTCGGCAGGACCACGGCGATCGCGGACGGCGGCTACCGGGGCACCGGTCTGGTCCTTCCGCATCGCCGCGAGCGCGGTCAGACCGAACTGCCGGCATGGAAAGAGGAACACAACGCCTCCGGGTCTGGGGTGCGTGGCTCACCGTCCGCAGCACGCATACCGAGCCCTGCGCGACCCTGGGCACCGCCGTCGTCCTGGGCCTCGACGACGGGCCGCCCCTGCGCGTGCAGGCCACCGATCCGTTGTCCGTACAGCGCTGAGAGCGGCGCCGAAAGTTGACGCGGGCACCGAACGGGCCCGTCCGCCCTCCGGTTCGGGCATTCAGGGTGCCCGAATGAACACGCCGCACCGCTTCCCCGCAGGTCCGCGCCGGACGGCCCCTTTTCCGAACGGACCGATTCGGGCAGCATCAAGTCCGCAACAGACCTGGTCACCGCCGCCCCGCGCCGGTAGAACTTCCGGTGCGGGCCCTTCCGGGCCCGAACGGGCAACGGAGCTGCGCCAGGGAGGCGGGTCGGCATGAGCGCGGAGGAACGTCAGCGGGAGATCGTGCGCACCGCGCGCCGCACCGGCTCCGTCGACGTCACGGAACTCGCGATCGAGCTGGGCGTCGCCAAGGAGACCGTCCGCCGCGACCTGCGCGCCCTGGAGGAGCACGGTCTGGTCCGGCGCACGCACGGCGGGGCGTACCCGGTGGAGAGCGCCGGGTTCGAGACGACGCTCGCGTTCCGTACGACGATGCACGTGCCGGAGAAGCGGCGGATCGCCTCCGCCGCCGCCGATCTGCTCGGCGACGCCGAGACCGTCTTCATCGACGAGGGGTTCACCCCGCAGCTGATCGCCGAGGCCCTGCCGCGCGACCGGCCGCTGACCGTCGTCACCGCGTCCCTCGCCACCGCCGGCGCGCTCGCCGAGGCCGACAACACCACGGTGCTGCTGCTCGGCGGCCGGGTCCGCGCGGGCACGCTCGCCACCGTCGACCACTGGACGACGAAGATGCTGGCCGGGTTCGTCATCGACCTCGCCTACATCGGCGCCAACGGCATCTCCCGCGACCACGGCCTCACCACCCCCGACCCCGCCGTGAGCGAGGTCAAGGCACAGGCGATCCGGGCCGCCCGGCGCACGGTCTTCGTCGGCGTCCACACCAAGTTCGGCGCGGTCAGCTTCTGCCGGTTCGCACCGGTGGGCGCGCTTGAGGCGATCGTCACCGGCAGCCAGTTGCCCACGTCCGAAGCACACCGGTACTCACTGATGGGCCCGCAGGTCATCCGGGTCTGAGTCCGATCCCGCCCACGTCACCGCAGACCGCACCACCGCTCGGGCACCCCCATGCCCGCACCTCCCCCTTCATCCCCATAAGTGACATAAGTCCAGGAGCATCCATGCGAACCCAGAGCCGACGGAGGCCGCCGGGCGCCCTGCTCGCCACGGCCGCCGCAGGGACGCTGCTCATCCCCCTCCTGTCCGGCTGCTGGGCCGGCGCCGGCGGGCTCGGTACGGGCGGCGACGCCATCAACGTACTGATGGTGAACAACCCGCAGATGACCCAGTTGCAGAAGCTGACCTCCCGCTACTTCACGCGCGAGACCGGCATCAAGGTCAACTTCACCGTGCTGCCCGAGAACGACGTCCGCGACAAGATCAGCCAGGACTTCGCCAACCAGGCGGGCCAGTACGACGTGGCGACGCTCTCCAACTACGAGATCCCCATCTACGCCCGCAACGGCTGGCTGCACGACCTCGACCCGTACGTGCAGAAGGACACCGGCTTCGACCAGCAGGACATCCTCAAGCCCATGCGCGAGTCGCTCACCGGCGACGACGGCAAGCTCTACGGTGAGCCCTTCTACGGCGAGTCGTCCTTCCTCATGTACCGCAAGGACGTCTTCGCGAAGAAGGGGCTGAAGATGCCCGCGCGCCCCACCTGGCAGCAGGTCGCCGACCTCGCCGCGAAGGTGGACGGCGCCCAGTCCGGCATGAAGGGCATCTGTCTGCGCGGGCTTCCCGGCTGGGGCGAGCTGATGGCGCCGCTGACCACCGTCGTCAACACCTTCGGCGGCACCTGGTTCGACAAGGACTGGACCGCGCGCCTGGACGACAAGGGCTTCAAGGACGCCACCAAGTTCTATGTCGATCTTGTGCGCGAGCACGGTGAGTCCGGTGCCGCGCAGGCCGGGTTCGCCGAGTGCCTCAACAACCTCACCCAGTCCAAGACGGCCATGTGGTACGACGCGACCTCCGCCGCCGGTTCGCTGGAGTCCGCGAACTCGCCGGTCAAGGGGAAGATCGGGTACGTGCCCGCGCCCGTCGTGAAGACCGAGGGCAGCGGCTGGCTCTACACCTGGGCGTGGGGCTTGCAGAAGGCGTCCCACAACCCCGACAACGCCTGGAAGTTCATCTCCTGGGCCTCCGGCAAGGGCTACGAGAAGCTCGTCGGCGAGAAGGTCGGCTGGTCCGACGTCCCGGCCGGCAAGCGCGCCTCGACGTACGAGATCCCGGAGTACCGGCGCGAGGCCGCCGCCTTCGTCGACGTCACCCGCACCGCCATCGAGGGCGCACGGCCGCGCGACCCGGGCGTGCAGAAGCGGCCCGCGCCCGGCATCCAGTTCGTCGGCATCCCCGAGTTCACCGACCTCGGCACCAAGGTCTCCCAGGAGATCAGCGCGGCCATCGCCGGGCGCCAGTCCGTCGACTCGGCCCTGAACAAGTCCCAGGACCTCGCCGCCGAGATCGCGAAGGAGTACGAGGGCCGATGACCAGCACATCGACAACACCGCCGGTGCCCGCGGCCCCCGCCACCCGCACCCGCGTCTCCGACGCCCGCCCCGACGCGCCCAACAAGCTCCGCGCCTGGGCCACCCGCGCGCCCCTCCTGCCCGCCCTGATCTTCATGATCGTCGTGACCCAGCTGCCGTTCGTGGCGACGCTGGTCATCTCCCTGTTCGACTGGAACGCGCTCTACCCGGACGCCCGCCACTTCACCTGGTTCGGCAACTACTCGGAGGTCCTCTCCGACGCCGACCTGCGCAAATCCGTCCTGACGACGATCGTCCTGACTGTCACCGTCGTGCTCGTCAGCCTCGTCGCCGGACTCGGGCTCGCCCTGCTCCTCGACCGCAGGTTCCGGGGGCGCGGGCTCGTCCGTACGCTGCTCATCGCGCCGTTCCTCGTGGTGCCGGTGGCGGCCGCGCTGCTGTGGAAGCACGTGCTCTACAACCCCGAGTACGGGCTCCTCAACGGCCTGCTGCACTACGTCGGAGGGCCGCAGCCGGACTGGATCTCCAACACCCCGCTGATCGCGGTGGAGGTGGCGCTGATCTGGCAGTGGACCCCGTTCATGATGCTGATCCTGCTCGCGGGCCTCCAGTCGCGCTCCCCCGAGCAGATCGAGGCCGCCCGGATGGACGGCGCGAGCCCCTGGCAGATCTTCCGCCACCTCACCCTGCCGCACCTGCGCCGCTACCTGGAGCTGGGCGCGCTGCTCGGTTCGATCTACATCGTGCAGAACTTCGACGCCGTCTTCACCCTCACCTCCGGCGGCCTGGGCACGGCCAACCTGCCCTACACCGTCTACCAGAGCTTCTACCAGGCCCACGAGAACGGCCTCGCGTCGGCCGCCGGCGTCCTGGTCGTCATCGGTTCGATCATCATCGCGACGTTCGCGCTGCGCGTCGTGTCGTCCCTGTTCCGCGAGGAGGTGTCACGCGGATGACCTCCACCGCCATCAGCCCGAACCAGCCCCCGAAGAAGGGCTTCCTCAAGAGCAAGGGCCTCGGTCTCGCCGCCTGGCTGCTCGGCATCGTCTTCTTCCTGCCCATCGCCTGGATGGTCCTCACCTCCTTCCACTCCGAGGAGGACGCGGCGACCAACCCGCCGTCCTTCGCGGCCTCCCTCACCCTCGACGGCTACCGCGACTTCTTCGGCGCGGGCGGCGGCGCGAGCCCCTGGCCCGCGCTGATCAACTCGACCGTCGCCTCGCTCGCGTCCACCCTCCTCGTCCTGGTCCTGGCCCTCCCGGCGGCGTACGCGCTGTCGATCCGGCCGGTGAAGAAGTGGACCGATGTCCTCTTCTTCTTCCTTTCGACGAAGATGCTGCCGGTCGTCGCGGGGCTCCTCCCCCTCTACCTCTTCGCGAAGAACACCGACTTCCTCGACAACATCTGGCTGCTCGTCATCCTCTACACCTCGATGAACCTGCCGATCGCGGTGTGGATGATGCACTCCTTCCTGTCGGAGGTGCCGGTCGCGGTCATCGAGGCCGCGCAGATCGACGGCGCGCGGCTGCCCACCGTCCTGACCCGGGTGGTGGCCCCGATCGCGCTGCCCGGTATCGCGGCGACGGCGCTGATCTGCTTCATCTTCAGCTGGAACGAACTCCTCTTCGCACGGGTGCTGACCGGCGTCGTCGCCGAGACCGCCCCCGTCTTCCTGACCGGCTTCATCACCAGCCAGGGCCTGTTCCTGGCGAAGGTGTGCGCCGCGTCGCTCGTCATCTCCCTGCCGGTGCTCGCCGCGGGGTTCGCCGCCCAGGACAAGCTGGTCCAGGGCCTGTCGTTGGGAGCTGTGAAATGAAGGCCGCGATCGTCGAGTCCGTCGGCAAGGTCGTCGTCGGGGAGGTGCCCGACCCCACGCCGGGCCCCCGCGACGTCGTCGTGGAGGTGGCGGCCTGCGGCCTGTGCGGGACCGATCTGCACATCCGGCAGGGCGAGTTCGCGCCCACGCTTCCGGTCGTGCCGGGCCATGAGTTCGCGGGCACGGTGGCCGAGGTCGGCAGCGCCGTCACCGAGGTCCGGGTCGGCGACCGGGTCGCCGTCGACCCCTCGCTGCACTGTCACGAGTGCCGCTTCTGCCGCGCCGGCCGCGGCAACCTGTGCGAGCGCTGGGCCGCCATCGGCGTCACCACGGCGGGCGGCGCCGCCCAGTACGCCCTCGCCCCCGTCGCCAACTGCGTCCGCCTCCCCGACCACGTACGCACCCAGGACGCGGCCCTCATCGAACCGCTGTCCTGCGCGGTGCGCGGCTACGACGTGCTCCAGTCCCGGCTCGCCTCGCACGTCCTGATCTACGGGTCCGGGACCATGGGGCTGATGATGCTGGAGCTGGCCAAGCGGACCGGCGCGGCGAGCGTCGACGTCGTCGACCTCAACCCGGAGCGGCTCGCCACCGCCAAGCAGCTCGGCGTCTCGGCCTCCGCCGCGACACCGGACGAGCTGGACCGGCCCGAGGGCTGGGACGTGGTCATCGACGCGACGGGCAACGCGGCGGCGATCCAGGACGGTCTCGGCCGCGTCGCCAAGGCGGGCACGTTCCTCCAGTTCGGCGTCGCCGACTACGCGACGCGGGTGGAGATCGACCCGTACCGGATCTACAACCAGGAGATCACCATCACCGGCTCGATGGCCGTCCTGCACAGCTACGAGCGGGCCGCCGAACTGTTCGCGGGCGGGGTCCTCGACCCGGAGGTCTTCATCAGCGACCGGCTGCCGCTCGACCAGTACCCGCAGGCGCTCGACCAGTTCGCGTCCGGGGTGGGCCGCAAGATCGTCGTCGTGCCGTAATCCGCTGGAACGCGAGGCACGGCCGGGACTAGTCTCCCGGCCGTGCCGAGACCCCACGGATTCACCTACACCGAACGCGCCGACGGCAGCGTCACGATCACCCACTCCGGGCGCGCCGCGGGCGTGCTGCGCGGTGCGCGGGCCGAGCGGTTCCTGGCCGAGGTGACCGCGGGCGACGCCCAGTCGGTCATGGCCCGGTGGACCGGGAACTACCGCCGGGGGAACGAGCGGCAGGCCCGCTCCCACCCGCGCAACCAGCGGTGACCAGCGCCCGTCAGAGGGCCTGGGCGGCGGGCTTGACCATCCCGCGCACCGTGCGCGACTTCACGAAGTCGCCCATCGCCGTCATCTCCCACTCGCCGGAGAACTGCCGGATGAGCTTCGCCATCATGACGCCGGTCTGCGCCTCCGCGTTCGTCAGGTCGAAGCGGACCAGCTCCTCGCCCGTCGCCGCGTCGAGCAGGCGGCAGTACGCCTTGGCGACGTCGGTGAACTTCTGGCCCGAGAACGAGTTCACCGTGAAGACCAGGCCCGTGACCTCCTGCGGGAGGCGGCCGAGGTCCACGACGATCACCTCGTCGTCGCCCGCGCCCTCGCCCGTCAGGTTGTCACCGGAGTGCTTGATCGCGCCGTTCAGGATCGACAGCTTGCCGAAGTAGCAGCTGTCGATGTGGTTGCGCTGCGGCCCGTACGCGATGACCGACGCGTCGAGGTCGATGTCCTTGCCGCGGAACGCGGGCTCCCAGCCGAGGCCCATCTTGACCTGGCTGAGGAGCGGCTTGCCGCCCTTGACCAGGGACACCGTCTGGTTCTTCTGGAGGGAGACGCGGCCCTTGTCGAGGTTGATCTTCCCCGAGCCGGGCGCGGGCGCGGCCGGTGCGGCGGCCGGGGGCGCGGCGGGCGGCGGGGGCGGCGCGATGCGCGGGTCGACCGGCGGGGTGGTCGGCGCGGGCATGGCGGCGGCCGGGGACGCGGCGGGCGCCGCGACCGGCGGGGCGGCGGGCTGGGCGGCGGGGGCCGCCGGTTCCTCCACCGAGACGCCGAAGTCGGTGGCGATCCCCGCGAGCCCGTTGGCGTAGCCCTGGCCGACCGCGCGGGCCTTCCACGCGCCATTGCGCAGGTAGACCTCCATGACGATCAGCGCCGTCTCGCTGCCGAGCTGCGGCGGCGTGAACGTGGCCAGGACCGAGCCGTCGTCCGCGCTGCGGATCGTGGCGGTCGGCTCGATGCCCTGGAACGTCTGGCCCGCCGCGTCGGGGCTCGCGGTGACGACGATCTTCTCGATGCCCGGCGGCACCGCGGCCGTGTCCACGGTGATCGAGTCGGGGCTCGTGCCCCCGCCCGAGGTGTAGGTGACACCGGGGCCGGACGGCTGGTTGTAGAAGATGAAGTCGTCGTCCGAGCGCACCTTGCCGTCGGCGGTGAGCAGCAGGCCCGACACGTCGAGCCGCACGGGGGCCGAGACGTCCACCGCGACACGCTGCGCCGTGAGCGGGATGTTCGAACCTGGGGTCATTGCTGTCATGCCGGGGATAACGAGCGACTCCGCTTTACCGTTCCCTTACCGAAGACCTTTTTGCCCGGCCCCTCCCCCGTACGGAGCGCGCCCTCCCCCGTACGGACGACACGGCGCGGGGCCCCTTGCAGAAGCCAAGGATCGGCGCCGGGCAGTGCGAGAGTTCCCGGCGTGAACCTGCGCAAAGACGACCATCACCACCGACACGGACATTCGCCGGACGCTCCCACGACCGCCGAGGGGGTCGCCGACGCGGGCGACCTCGGCTACGCCAAGGCCCTCAGACCCCGGCACATCAGCATGATCGCGATCGGCGGCGCGATCGGCACGGGGCTCTTCCTCGGCGCGGGCGGCAACCTCGCCAAGGCGGGCCCCGCGCTGGCCTTCGCGTACGCGGTGAGCGGTGTGTTCGCGTTCTTCGTCGTGCGGGCCCTCGGCGAACTCGTCGTGCACCGGCCGTCGTCGGGCTCGTTCGTGAGCTACGCGCGCGAGTTCCTGGGCGAGCAGGGCGCCTACATCGCGGGCTGGATGTACGTCCTGAACTGGTCGACCACCGGCATGGCCGACATCACGGCCATCGCCCTGTACGTGCACTACTGGTCGATGTTCACC
The DNA here is from genome assembly GCF_040644575.1 of Streptomyces sp. NPDC046939. Taxonomy (NCBI): domain Bacteria; kingdom Bacillati; phylum Actinomycetota; class Actinomycetes; order Kitasatosporales; family Streptomycetaceae; genus Streptomyces; species Streptomyces sp. NPDC046939. The sequence goes on along the minus strand of NZ_JBEYWV010000008.1, from coordinate 73,923 downwards.
GCCGTGCCGCAGTGGGTGCTCGCGGCCGTCGCCCTCGCCGTCGTGCTCACGGTGAACCTGATCTCGGTCAAGAGCTTCGGCGAGATGGAGTTCTGGTTCGCCATCGTCAAGGTCGTGGCGATCGTCGTGTTCCTGCTGATCGGCGTCTTCTTCCTCGCCTCGCGCCAGGAGATCGCGGACCACGCGGCGGGGCTCTCGCTCATCGGCGACCACGGCGGCTGGTTCCCGATGGGCGTGCTGCCCGTCGTCCTCATCACACAGACAGTGATCTTCGCGTACGCGGCGGTCGAGATGGTCGGCGTGACGGCGGGCGAGACGGCCGATCCGGGGACGGTGGTGCCGAAGGCGGTGAACTCGATCATGTGGCGCGTGGCGATCTTCTACGTCGGCTCGGTCGTGATGCTGACGCTGCTGCTGCCGTGGACGGCGTACTCGGCGGACGAGAGCCCGTTCGTGACGGTCCTGTCGAAGGTCGGGGTCCCGGCGGCGGGCGGCATCATGAACCTGGTCGTGCTGACCGCCGCGATGTCGTCGCTCAACTCCGGGCTCTACACGACGGGGCGCATCCTGCGCTCGATGGCGATGGCCGGTTCCGCGCCCTCCTTCACCGCGCGGATGAGCCGCAGCCACGTCCCGTACGCGGGCATCCTGCTGACGGCGACCGTGGCGCTGTTCGGGGTCGCGCTCAACGCGTGGCTGCCCGAGGACGCGTTCGGGATCGTCACCAACGTGGCGTCGCTCGGCGTCATCTCCACCTGGTGCATGATCATGCTCTGCCATCTGGTCTTCGTACGCCGCGCCCGGCAGGGGCTCGTGCGGCGGCCCGCGTTCCGGCTGTGGGGCTCGCCCTGGACCGAGCTGGTGACGCTCGCGTTCCTGCTCGCCGTGCTCGTGATGATGTGGTTCGACACGGAAGGACCGGGCCGCGACACGATCCTGCTGCTCGTCCCCATCGCTCTCGCGCTCGTGGCGGGCTGGTTCGCGGTACGGCGCAGGGTCCACCGGATCGCCGCCGAACGGGAGGCGCCTCCGGTGGACCCGCTGGGCTGAGAACCGTCCGTCAGCGCTGGCGCTTCCACGGGCCGGTGATCGCCAGCATGATGCCCGGCGTCTGGATGTTGGCGTACAGGGTCCGCCCGTCGGGCGAGAAGGTGACGCCGGTGAACTCGCTGTACTCCGGCTCCTCCGCGGTGCCGATGTTCAGCTCGTTGCGCGCGATCGGGTAGGTGTTGCCGCGCTCGGTCGCGCCGAACAGGTGCTGGACGCCGTCGCCGTCCTCGGCGATGACCAGACCGCCGTACGGGGAGACGGTGATGTTGTCCGGACCGTCGAAGGCGCCGTCGACGGACGGGTCCGGGTTGACGCCGAGCAGCACCTTCAGCGTCAGCGTGCGGCGCTTCGGGTCGTAGAACCAGACCTGGCCGTCGTGCGCGACCGGGCTCTCGGAGCGGGCGAAGGAGGAGACGACGTAGGCGCCGCCGTCCGCCCACCACATGCCCTCCAGCTTGCGGGCGCGGGTGACCTCGCCGTCCTTGAACTGCTTGCGGGTGGAGACCGTCCTGGCGTCGCGGTCGGGGACGTCCACCCAGTCCACGCCGTAGACCGTGCCGGTCTTGGTGGCGCGGGACAGGTCGTCGACGAACCGGCCGCCCGAGTCGAAGCACTTGAACGCCTGGAGGACACCCGCGTCGTCGGCGAGCGTACGGAGCTTGCCGCGGCCGTGGTGGAAGCCGTGCGGCGGAACCCAGCGGTACAGCAGGCCGTTGGGGCCCGAGGCGTCCTCGGTGAGGTAGGCGTGGCCGCGCTTGGGGTCGATGACGACCGCCTCGTGCGCGTACCGGCCGAACGCCTTGATCGGCTTCGGGGAGCGGTTGGCGCGGCGGTCGGCGGGGTCGACCTCGAAGACGTAGCCGTGGTCCTTGGTGAAGCCGTTCTTCCCGGCCTTGTCCTCGGTCTCCTCGCAGGTCAGCCAGGTGTGCCAGGGGGTGGAGCCGCCCGCGCAGTTGGTGGCGGTGCCCGCGATGCCGACCCACTCGGCGACCTCGCCGCCGCGCCGCACCTCGACGACCGTGCAGCCGCCGGCCGCCATCGGGTCGTAGACCAGGCCCTCGGTCAGCGGCACCGGGTGCGGCCAGTCGGCGCGGGCGCCCGCCAGCTCGTGGTTGTTGACGAGGAGGGTCGCGCCGCGCGGGCCCTCGAAGGTGGCGGTGCCGTCGTGGTTGGACGGCGTGAACTCGCCGGACTCCAGCTTCGTCTTCCCGCAGTAGGTGACGATCTTGTACGAGAACCCGGCGGGCAGCGCGAGGATGCCCTTGGGGTCGGAGCGCAGCGGACCGTACCCGGCACCGTGGTGGCCGTGACCGTGACCGTGGCCCTTGCCCGCGAGAGCGGCGTCGTCGAGGTCGTCCGTGGCCGCGAGCGCGCCCGGCGCCGTGGCGAGGGCGCCGACGGACCCGGCCAGGGCGACGCCCGCACCGGTGGCCGCCGAGCGTACGGCGAAGTCCCTGCGAGTGAGTGACATGTGGCTGTCTCCTGCTGAGGATGAACGGGGGCGGGGCCGGGTGGGGTCACGGACCCTGTTTCCGGCCACACGTTCCCGTCCGCTCCTGAACGGCGGTTGAACGCGGCCCTACGTCCAGGAGCCCGCTTCGCCGACTTCCGTGAACGCCCGGGGCGCACGCGGACACCGCACGGACGACCGGAAGAATCTTCGTAAAGAAGGTCGACGGGGGCAGTTCCGGAGGGAACCCAAGATTTCACGCGAAACGCCTTGACCCCCTTCCCGGACGGCAATAGACAGGCCCTACCTGCACCACCGCATCACCGCATCACCCGTCTAGGGGGTGGCGAGCCCAGTGGACGCACGCCAGGCACGCGACCTCCATGCCGACCGGCTGTTGCAGCTGGCCAATGTCAACGGGGTCGCCACCGGGAAGGACGAGCACTCGGGCGCGGACGTCATCGTCGTCTTCGTCGTCCGGAAAGTGCCCCGCGACCGGCTCCGCGCGCACGACGTGATCCCCGACGAGCTCGAAGGCGTACCGGTCCGCGTGCTCGCGGTCGGCGGGCTCAGCGCCCAGGACGGAGCGGGCGACGAGCCGTAGGGACCACGTACTCAGGCGAAAGTCAGGGGAAGAGGTGGTCTGGCGTGAACCAGCCCGAATTGATGCGAGGACCCGCAGGCGGTCAGCTCAGCGACAGCTCCCGCCAGCAGGCGACCAGTGACTTCCTGCGGCGCGAGGCGCCGCTCGCCAACGTCGTCGGCTTCGGCCACGGCGTGAAGTGGATCGATGGGCAGCCCACCGGCGAACCGGCCGTCCTCGTCTTCGTGACCCAGAAGGTGCCCGAGTCGCTGCTGCCCGAGCGCGACGTGATCCCGCGCCAGATGGACGACGGCACCCCCACCGACATCGTGGCCGTCGGCCAGATCTCCGCCCAGCGGCGCCAGTCCAGGCCGTCCGGCGCCCGCTCCGAGGAAGGCATCTCCTACGGGCCCGACGGCGGCGTCTCCCAGCAGCTCGGCCAGTACGGGCAGACGCTGCGCGAGGAGTACGGCTCCATGGCGACGTTCGAGCCGCAGCTCCTCGTCCGCCGGATGCGGCCCGCGCCCTCCGGCTTCTCCGTCGGCAACGTGGCCGTCACCGCCGGCACCCTCGGCAGCGTCGTCTACGACTTCCTGCCGGGCGCCACCGTCGACCCGCCCGGCGCCGGGCTCGGCACCCCGTCCAAGTTCTACATCCTCTCCAACAACCACGTCCTCGCCGACTCCAACCGGGCCCAGCTCGGCAGCGCCATCGTGCAGCCCGGCACCTTCGACGGCGGCACGAACCCCGCCGACCGGATCGCGACCCTGTCCCGGTTCATCACCATCCAGTTCGCCCCGCAGACCCCGCTCGACCAGCAGAACAACGTGGTCGACTGCGCGCTCGGCGAGGTCGCCTTCCAGGACGCGACCCGCGAGCAGTACTTCAGCGGGGCACCGCGCGCCTGGCGCCGCAAGGCGAACGTCGCCGTCGGCGATCTCGTCAAGAAGTCCGGCCGCACGACCAACATCTCCTTCGGCCGCATCATCGCCACCGACGCGACCGTCGACGTCAACTACGGCACGGCCGGCACCGCCCGCTTCAAGGACCAGATCATGACGACGAACATGTCGGCGGGCGGCGACTCCGGCTCCCTGGTGACCTCCCTCGACAACGTGGCGGTCGGCCTGCTGTACGCCGGTTCCTCGCAGGTCACCATCGCCAACCACATCGAGAACGTACGCGCGCTGCTGCGCGTCGAGATCGCCGAACTGCTCGCCTGACCCCACACCCCCCGAAAGGAGGCCGGTCCATGACCACTCAGGCACGCAAGCAGAAGGGCCAGACCCGCGGCGAGCACCGCTTCCACAATCCGCAGGGCGCGGAGGTCAAGACGCGTGACGAGGCGTTCGCCGCGCAGCAGGACGTGTCCACGGAGGCCGTGTCGGTCGACTGCAAGCTGGAGCTCAACAACGGTGCGGTCACCTTCGCCATCACCGCGAAGGTCGACCCCAACACGCACCCCTACGTGGTGACCGGCGGCCAGATCACGTCCGGCATCTGCGGGGCCCCGTGGGACATCACCGGTGGCTTCATCGGCGACTCCCTGCGGCTCGACGCCAAGCGCTCCGGGCAGGGGTCCTGCGCCAACACGATCACCGTGGTCGGCGAGTACCAGAACCCTCCGGCGTACCGGGGGACGTATGGGTTCGACGGGGCGACGTCGAGCTTCAAACACACGACGAGGTATCTCTGCTAGCAGGTGTGAGGCTGACCGGTGAGGATCCTGCGGGCCTCACCGGTCGGCCCCGCCCCTGGGGCGCACGGAGTGCGCCTTCCAGGGGCGCGGGGAACTGCGCGACCAGCCACGACGAAGGCCGCAGACGCGTCTGCCTCGCGAGATGCTATGGCGGGTGCGGCCTGTACGTGGCTGAGCGCGCAGTTCCCCGCGCCCCTAGGGGGCCGATGCCGACCTCGCTTTGAAGGCGGCTTTGCGGGCCTCCTTCGCCACCTTCTTGTCCGGGTGGAGGCGGCCCATCGCCTCCAGGACGTCGGCCGTGGCGGGGTGGTCGACGCGCCAGGCCGTCGAGAAGAAGCCGCTGTGCTGCGCGGCGAGCCCCTCGACCAGGGACTGGAGTTCGTCGGAGTTGCCCTCAAGGGAGAGCTGCGCGGCGATCGTGTCGATGGTCAGCCAGAAGATGAGGGCCTCGGAGGGCGGGGGCACGTCCGTCGCGCCGTGCTCGGCGAGCCAGACGCGGGCGAGGCCGCCGAGTTCCGCGTCGTCGAGGACCTCGCGGAGCGCGGGCTCGGCCTCGGCCCCGACGAGGGACAGCGCCTGCTGGCACCGCAGCCGGCGCAGGGGCGCCCCCAGGTCCGCACCCCGCGCCGCCGCGAGCAACTCCCGTGCCGCGCCCAGCGGTTCGCGCCGGGCGAGCCACTGCTCGATCTCGGCCTGCGCGGCGGCCTGGGGGAAGGAGGACGTGCTGTCGAGGAGCGTGTCCGCGCCCTTGTCCACGAGGTCACCGACCGCGGGCGCGACCACGCCCGCCTCCAGCATCCGGGAGCGGATGCCGAACAGGCCCAGCGGGGTGAGCCGCACCATCCCGTACCGGGCGACGTCCGCCTCGTCGACCGGCTCGGCGACCGGCTCCTCCGCGTCGATCTCCGCCATCAGCGCCTCGTCGACCGGCTGGAACTCCACGAGCCCGACCGGTTCGAGGAGCCGGAACTGGTCGTCGAGCCGCATCATCGCGTCCGACACCTGCTCCAGGACGTCGTCGGTGGGCTCCCCCATGTCGTCGGGGACGATCATCGACGCGGCGAGCGCGGGCAGCGGCACGGGCCCGTCGCCCGCGCCCTCGGAGACGGTCAGCACGTACAGATTGCCGAGCACGCCTTCGAGGAACTCGGCCTCCGCCTCGGGGTCCCAGTCGAGCTGCGAGAAGTCGATCTCGCCGCCGCCCTCCTCCAGGGCGCCCATGATGTCGTCGAGGTCGGGCACGCTCGCGTCGGCGAGCACCGTGTCGAGCGCCCCGAGCCAGAGCGCGAGCACGTCGGCGGGCCCGCCGGAGGTGAGCGTCGCCAGCTCCGCGCCCGCGGTGACGGTGCCTTCCTCCTCGTCGACGATCTCGACGAGCCCGGTGTCGACGGCCGCGTTCCACGCCTCGCTCGCGTGGGCGACGCCCTCGTCGTCACCGCCGAGACCCAGCTCGGCCGCGGCGGCGGGCAGCTGCTCCTCGACGAGTTCACCGCCCGCGCCGACGCGGGTCTCCGGCCCGGCCCAGCGGGCGAGCCGCACGGCGCGGGAGAGCAGGGGGGTGGCGAGGGCGTCCCGCGCCAGCTCCGCTTCGGCGGGCAGCCGGACCGGCGGCAGGGGGGAGCTGTCTGACATCGGCTTGGTTCTCCTTGGAGGCGTACGGTGCGACCGCTCAGCCTAGACGGATTTGACCCTTTGCTGTCGGGTTCATGTACTCGTCGGGTCCCGGCCGCCCGGTATCCATCCGCGAAACCTTGACAACTGCCAGTCACAGGCCAGAGATTGACGCGCGTAGAGCCGCTGCCGTCGGCCACCGTCGACCGGCAGCCGTCCTCGTCCCGGCGCTCGCCACTCGCACGTCCCCGGAGGATCCCCTTGCCGAGCAAGACCGCGCACCCGCTGCTCTCTGTGTTCTCCCGCTCCCGCCTCGCCGCCCTCGCCGTCACGACCGCCTGCTGCGCGTCGTACGCCGTGGTCACGGCGGGCCCGGCGGACGCGGCGACCACGGCCGCCATCCACGACATCCAGGGCTCGACCCGGATGTCCCCGCTCGCCGGTCAGCAGGTGACGGGCGTGACCGGTGTGGTGACCGGGGTCAGAACGTACGGCTCGTCCCGCGGCTTCTGGTTCCAGGACACCAAGCCCGACAACGACCCGGCCACCAGCGAGGGCGTCTTCGTCTTCACCGGCTCCGCGCCGACCGTGAAGGCGGGCGACGCCGTGACCGTCTCGGGCACGGTGACCGAGTACGTGCCCGGCGGCGCCTCGTCCGGCAACCAGTCGCTCACCGAGATCACCAAGCCGACGGTGACCGTGAACTCGTCCGGCAACCCGGTGCCGGTGACGACGATCAGTGCCAAGTCGGTCCCGGCCGCGTACACCCCGGCCGGCGACCCGGCGGCGAACGGCTCGATCAACGGCCTGACCCTGCGCCCGACCGCGTACGCCCTGGACTACTACGAGTCCCTTGAGGGCCAGAACGTACGGATCGGGTCCTCCCGCGTCGTCACCGCCTCCGACCCGTACGCGGAGCTGTGGGTCACGGTGAAGCCGCACGAGAACCCGACCGAGCGCGGCGGCGCCCGCTACGGCTCGTACACCTCGCAGAACACCGGCCGCCTCCAGATCCAGTCGCTCGGCGCCGCCGCCGGCTTCCCCGTCGCGAACGTCGGCGACGTCCTTACCGGCACCACCGAGGGTCCGCTCGACTTCAGCCAGTACGGCGGATACACGCTGGTCGCACGGGAGCTGGGCGCGCTGAAGCAGGGTGGTCTCCAGCGCGAGACGACGCGGGCGCAGGCGTCGAACGAGCTGGCCGTGGCCACGTACAACGTCGAGAACCTGGACCCGACCGACGCCACCTTCGAGGAGCACGCGGCGGCGATCGTCACGAACCTGAAGTCGCCCGACATCGTGTCCCTGGAGGAGATCCAGGACAACAACGGCGCGAAGGACGACGGCACGGTCGCCGCCGATGTGACGGTGAACAAGCTGATCGACGCGATCGTCGCGGCGGGCGGCCCCCGCTACGACTGGCGTTCGATCGACCCGCTCGACAAGCAGGACGGCGGCGAGCCGGGCGGCAACATACGCCAGGTCTTCCTCTTCAACCCGGAGCGCGTGTCGTTCACGGACCGCCCGGGCGGCGACGCCACCACCGCCGTCGGTGTCGTCCGCAGCCACGGCAAGGCGGCGCTCACCGCGTCGCCCGGCCGGATCGACCCGGCGAACGCGGCGTGGAAGAACAGCCGCAAGCCGCTCGCGGGCGAGTTCACCTTCCGCGGCAAGCCCGTCGTCGTCATCGCCAACCACTTCGCGTCGAAGGGCGGCGACCAGCCCCTGACCTCGCAGTTCCAGCCGCCGGCCCGCAGCTCGGAGACGCAGCGCCACGCGCAGGCGGAGTCCGTGAACGCGTTCGTGAAGGAGGTGCTCAAGGTCCAGCGCAACGCCGACGTCATCGCGCTCGGCGACATCAACGACTTCGAGTTCTCCGGCACGGCCCAGCGCCTGGAGGACGGTGGGGCGCTCTGGTCGGCGATCAAGTCGCTGCCGCGCGACGAGCGGTACACGTACGACTACCAGGGCAACAGCCAGGTCCTCGACCAGATCCTGGTCAGCCCGTCGATCCGGAAGAAGGGCGCGTTCCGGTACGACAGCGTGCACATCAACAGCGAGTTCCACGACCAGATCAGCGACCACGACCCGCAGGTCCTGCGCGTCCGCCCCTAACCGCTCGTGCCTGACGGCCCGTCTCCGCCGCCCCTCGCGCGGCCGAGGCGGGCCAGCTGGTTCTGGAACCAGTCGAGGCGGGCCTGCAACAGCGCCGCTTCGGCGGCCAGTTCCGGGACCCCGGCGGCCGAAGGGCTCACCTCCTCGGTGCCGGGCGCGGCGCGTACGGTGAGCCCGTCCCCGCCCAGCCGCGCGAAGGCGTCGAGGGTCCACCGCTGCCGCCCGCCGACGCATCCGGCGCAGGCCGCCTCGAGGACCCGCCGCCCGTCGCGCCCCCACCCGGCGTCGGCGAGCACGGACGCGGTGGCGCCGCAGGGGCACGGCCCGACGGTGGCGGCCCGCACCCGCTGGCGCGCGTACCGGAAACCGCGCTCGAACCGGATGTAGGCGCCGAGGACCGACACTTCGAGCAGGACGGCCCTGCGGTGCTCGGTGTGGACCAGCAGGGCCTCGGCCGTGCCCCGCTCGTGCACGCAGTGGAACCCGCAGTCGCAGCGCCGGTGCGGGGCGCGGTGCCTGCGCCCGTAGACGCAGCGCGCCTCGTCGAGCACGCGGTAGGGCGCCGCCGCGCCGAGGGAGACCCCCAGGAATCCGGCGCGCCCGCCGTCCGCGTCGAGCACGGGGTGGGCGATCTTCCAACCGGTGGGCGGCTCCGTCGGACGTTCCTCGGGGAGCCGCGCCCTCACCGGACGGCCGGGGCCTCGGCGGGTTCCGGCAGCGGCTCGACGACGTCCGCCCGGAGTTCCGTGCGAACGTCCTCGGTCTCCGTCGTCTCCTGCGGGGCTTCTTCGGCGATCCCGGTGGCGAGTGCTTTGCCGAGCCTCATGGTGCCTCCCCTGAACGGCTGTGGGCTCATGGTGGCGCAGGCGGGATCACCGAGAAAGGCCGGATCGAGCCGTTCGCCCGGCCCATTCTTCAGCGCTGCTCCGCTCGATCTCGTAGCAGATTTAAGTGGAGCTTCACGGTGGGTGCGGCCGAGACTGCCCTCATGAGCGACACGAGTACCGTCCCGCCCTTCGGCCGCGCCCTGTGCGCCATGGTCACGCCCTTCACCGCCTCCGGCGACGCCCTCGACCTGGGCGCCGCCCAGAAGCTCGCGGACCGCCTGGTCAGTGAGGGCTGCGAGGGCCTCGTCCTGTCCGGCACGAGCGGCGAGTCCCCGACGACGACGGACGCCGAGAAGGCGGATCTGGTCCGCGCGGTGCGCGAGGCGGTCGGCGGCCGGGCGAGCGTCGTCACGGGCGTGAGCACGGCGGACACGGGCCACACCGTGCGCCTGGCCCGCGAGGCCGAACGCGCGGGCGCCGACGGCCTCCTCGCCACGCCCCCGTACTACAGCCGCCCGCCCCAGGCCGCCGTCGAGGCCCACTTCCGCGCGCTCGCGGACGCGACGGACCTGCCCGTGATGCTGTACGACATCCCGGCCCGCACCGGCACCCGGATCGAGCCGGACACCTTGCTGCGCCTCGCGGAGCACCCGCGCGTCGTCGCCGTGAAGGACTGCGCCTACGACCTCCTGGCCACCCAGAAGGTGATGGCCGCGACGGATCTCGCCTACTACGCCGGCTGCGACGAGTACGTCCTCGCGCTGTACGCCCTCGGCGCCACCGGCTACGTCTCGACGGTCGCGAACGTGGTCCCCGCCGCGTTCCGCGCGATCCTCGACGCCCACGACAAGGGCGACACCTCCGAGGCGGCCCGCCTCCAGCGCCGCACGATCCCGCTGACGGGCTCGATGATGAACGCCGGCCTCCCCGGCGCGGTCACGGCGAAGGCCCTGCTGACCGAACTCGCCCTACCCGGCGGCGGCCCGGTCCGCGCACCGCTGCAGCCCGCCGACCGGGAGGCGGTCGACGGGCTGCGGGTGGCGTACGAGAGTGTGGTGCGCGCTTAGTTGTGGCTGTGCAGGACCTCGTTGAGGCCGCCCCACACGGCGTTGTTGGGGCGGGCCTCGACCGTGCCCGTCACCGAGTTGCGGCGGAAGAGGATGTTCGAGGCGCCGGAGAGTTCGCGGGCCTTGACGATCTGGCCGTCGGGCATGGTCACGCGGGTGCCCGCCGTGACGTAGAGGCCCGCCTCGACCACGCACTCGTCGCCGAGCGCGATGCCGACGCCCGCCTCGGCGCCGATCAGGCAGCGCTCGCCGATGACGATGCGGACATTGCCGCCGCCGGAGAGGGTGCCCATCGTGGAGGCGCCGCCGCCGATGTCGGAGCCGTCGCCGACGACGACGCCCGCGGAGATGCGGCCCTCGACCATCGACGTGCCGAGCGTGCCCGCGTTGAAGTTGACGAAGCCCTCGTGCATGACCGTGGTGCCCTCGGCGAGGTGCGCACCCAGCCGGACCCGGTCGGCGTCGGCGATGCGGACGCCCTTCGGGACGACGTAGTCGGTCATGCGCGGGAACTTGTCGACCGACGTCACCTGGAGGTGCAGGCCCTCGGCGCGCGCGTTGAGCCGCGCCTTCTCGATGTCGTCGACGGCGACCGGGCCGAGCGAGGTCCAGGCCACGTTGGCGAGGAAGCCGAACTGGCCGTCCAGGTTGACGCCGTGCGGCTTGACCAAGCGGTGCGAGAGGAGGTGCAGGCGCAGGTAGACGTCGTGGGCGTCCAGCGGCTTGTCGTCCACGGAGGCGATGACCGTACGGACGGCGATGATCTCCACGCCGCGCCGGGCGTCCGGGCCGATGGCCTTCGCGGCGCCTTCGCCGAGCAGCTCGACGGCCTTGTCGGCGGCGAGCTTCTCCGTACCCGCCGGGCCGGGCTCGGCGACGAGCTCGGGCGCGGGGAACCAGGTGTCGAGAACGGTGCCGTCGGCGGCCACGGTGGCGAGGCCCGCGGCGACGGCGCCGGTGGAACGAGTAGCAGTCGTGTCGGTCATGAGGGCAACCTAACCGGCCCGGGGTTGTCGAGGCCAACCCGCCCCGGCCCCGTCTCGGGCTACGGGATGAGCCGGACCAGCATCTCGCGCGCGTACGCGGCGTCGTACTCCTCGCCGGTCAGCAGGGTTTGCAGACAGATGCCGTCCATCAGGGCGACGAGCGCGCGGGCCGTCGCCGGGTCCGTGCGCTCGGCCAGAGGGCCCATGAGGTCCTGGCACCATGCGACGGCGACGGGGCGCAGCGCGGGGCGGCGCAGGGCGGCCAGGTACAGCTCGTACTCCAGCTCCACGCCTGTGCGCTCGCCGCCCAGCCACTCGCCCAGCAGGCCCGCCAGCTCGTCGGCGAGGTCGCGCGCCGGGTCCTGCCACGCGCCGCGCGCCGCGACGATCTTGGCGAACCCCTCGTTGGCCTGTCGCAGCGCGGCCACCAGCAGCTCATCCAGCGTCGCGAAGTGGTACGTGGTCGAGCCGAGCGGCACATCGGCCTCGGCGGCGACGGTGCGGTGGCTGAGCCCGGCTATGCCCTTCTTCCCCACCACGCGGATCGCCGCGTCGATGATCCGCTGGCGCCGATCGGGGTCGTAGCGGCGCGGCATCAGTGGGCCCCGCCCAGATTGAGCAGCGCGACACCGCCGATGACGAGGACGATCCCGCCGACCTTGGCGAGGCTCAGCCCCTCCCCCAGGAAGATCATGCCGATCGCGGCGATGACGGCGGTGCCGGCGCCCGACCAGATCGCGTACGCGGTCCCGATCTGGACGGTCTTCAGCGTCTGCGCGAGCAGCGCGAACGCGATCACGTACCCGGTGACGGTGATCAGCGAGGGCCAGAGCCTGCTGAACCCCTCGCTGTACTTCATGGCGGTCGTGGCGGCCACCTCCGCGGCGATGGCCCCCGCAAGCAGCGCGTATCCCATGCGTACAAGTGTACATAACGATGCGTACGCCCGTACACAAAACCCCGCCAGGGGCGCGGGGAACTGCGCGACCAGCCACAGAAAAGCCGCGGACGCGTCTGCTCGGTACATGAGCAGACGCGACTGCGGCTTTTTCCGTGGCTGAGCGCGCAGTTCCCCGCGCCCCTGAGCGTCTGCCCCCATCGCGTCGATGTTGCCTGCGGACACGTCGTGGTTGCTCGCGCAGTTCCCCGCGCCCCTGAGATGCGCACTTCGTGCGCCATCTCAGCGGGCGCGGGCCCGGGGGGAGGCGCGGCGAAGCCGTAGCCTCCAGGGGCGCGGGGAACTGCGCGACCAGCCACGACGTGACGGATGGTCGGCCGGCGAGGGCAAGGCGTCGCGGCGGGGCGTCAACCCCGGCCCACCACGTTTCCGGCGCGGTCGATGCAGAGGACGTCCACCTCGACCGGCGCCCCGCGGAGCACAAGCAGCGCCTGCCCCCGCGCCTCCGCCGCGACAAGGTCACCGAGCGGCACCCCGGCCCCGGCACACATCTGAAGCGCCGCCAACCCGGTATTGGCCGCGGCGACCCGCGCAACGAGTTCGGGCCCGGCCCCGCCCCGCCCCGCCAGCTCCGCCAGGAACCCCTTGTCGACCTGGGAGCGGCCCGAGTGCAGGTCGAGATGGCCCGCCGCCAGTTTGGAGAGCTTCGCGAACCCCCCGCAGATGGTGAGCCGGTCCACGGGGTGCCGCCGGACGTACTTCAGGACGGCCCCGGCGAAGTCCCCCATGTCGAGCAGCGCGTCCTCCGGCAGCCCGTACTCCCGTACGACCGTCTTCTCGGACGTGGACCCGGTGCACCCGGCGAGATGCGTACGCCCGGCCGCCCGCGCCACATCCACCCCGCGCCGGATGGAGTCGATCCAGGCCGAGCAGGAGTAGGGCACGACGATCCCCGTGGTGCCGAGGACGGAGAGCCCGCCGAGGATGCCGAGCCGGGGGTTCCAGGTGGAGCGGGCGATCTCCTCGCCGTGGTCGATGGAGACGGTGACCTCGACGTCGCCGCTCCCCCCGTACGCCTCCGCGACCCGCGCGACGTGGTCCCGGATCATCTGCCGCGGCACGGGGTTGATCGCGGGCTCCCCGACGTCGAGCGGCAGCCCGGGCCGGGTGACGGTCCCGACGCCCGGCCCGGCCCGGAAGACGGCCCCGGACCCGGCGGGCAGCACCCGCACCGTGGCCCGTACGAGCGCCCCGTGCGTGACGTCGGGGTCGTCCCCGGCGTCCTTCACGACCCCGGCGGTGGCCGACCCCGTACCCCTGTCGAGCTCCTCGACCGCCAGCGCGAACGCCGGTGTCTGCCCCCGTGGCAACGTGATCGTCACCGGGTCGGGGAACTCCCCGCCGAGCAGCGCGGTGTACGCCGCGGTCGTCGCGGCGGTCGCGCAGGCCCCGGTCGTCCAGCCGGACCGCAGACCGGTGTGCTTGAGTTGGGCGCCGCGCCCGCCCTTCGCCTCGGGCATGTCACCCATGGAGCCCCTCGATGCATGTACTGGTACTCGGCGGCACGACGGAGGCCCGACGCCTGGCCGAACTGCTGCATCCGCGCCCGGACCTGCGGGTCACCAGCTCACTCGCGGGCCGCGTGAGCGCTCCCCGCCTGCCTCCGGGCGAGGTCCGGATCGGCGGTTTCGGCGGAGCCGACGGCATGGCGCGCTGGCTGCGCGAGCACGCCGTGGACGCGGTCATCGACGCCACGCACCCTTTCGCCGAGCGGATCAGTTTCAACGCGGCCGGGGCGGCCGCCACCACCCATGTTCCCCTGCTGGCGCTGCGGCGGCCCGGCTGGGTCCCGGGCGAGGGCGACGACTGGCGGACGGTGGACGACCTCCGGGAAGCGGCCGAGGCCGTACGCACGGTCGGGGGAGGGGGCCGCCGCGTCTTCCTGACCACGGGCCGCATGGGTCTGGCCGCGTTCGCCCACATCGACGACGCCCACTTCCTCGTACGCTCCGTCGACGCCCCCGAGCCGCCCACGCCGCCGCACATGGAGCTGCTCCTGGACCGGGGCCCGTTCACGCTCGACGGCGAACGCGCGCTCCTCGCCCGCCACCGCGTCGACGTCCTGGTCACGAAGGACAGCGGCGGCGCGGCGACCGCCCCGAAGCTGACGGCGGCCAGGGAGGCGGGCATCCCGGTGATCGTGGTCCGGCGCCCGCCGACCCCGGCGGGGGTGCCGGTGGCGGCCACCGTCGAGGAGGCCGCCGCCTGGGTTCAGGCCCGGTCCGCCGCCGTCTCCGGGTAGCGGCGCGGCGTCCATGTCACCGTGGAGCCGTCGCCCCGTACGACCGCCTGCGTCTGCGACGAGCCCACGATGAGCAGCGTGCGCATGTCGACGACGGCCGGGTCGAGATCGGCGAGCCGGACGGTCCGGACGCTCTCCTCGGGCCCGCCCACATCACGGGCGAGGACGACGGGCGTGTCGGGCAGCCGGAGTTCGAGCAGCAGCTCGCGGGCCTTGCCCACCTGCCAGTTCCGGGACCGCGAGCCCGGGTTGTAGAGCGCGAGCACCAGATCGGCCGCCGCCGCCGTGCGCAGGCGCTCCGCGATGACCTCCCACGGCTTGAGCCGGTCGGAGAGGGAGATCGTGGCGTAGTCGTGGCCGAGCGGGGCGCCGGCCTTCGCGGCGGCGGCGTTGGCGGCGGTCACCCCGGGCAGCACCCGTACGGGCACGTCCGCGTACGCCTCCTGCGACGCGACTTCGAGAACGGCCGTCGCCATGGCGAAGACGCCCGGGTCGCCGCCCGAGACGACGGCGACGCGCCGCCCGCGCCGGGCGAGGTCGAGCGCGAACTCGGCGCGCTCGGACTCCACCTTGTTGTCGGAACCGTGCCGCCGCTGACCGGGCCGGACCGGCACCCGGTCGAGGTAGGTGGTGTAGCCGACCAGGTCGTCGGCGCCCGCGAGCGCCCCGCGCGACTCGGGCGTCAGCCAGGGCGCCCCGGCGGGCCCGGTCCCCACGACGACGACCTCGCCCCGCTCCCGCCCCTCGACGGGGGTGGCGTCGATCCGGGACGGCAGCACGGCGACCGAGAAGTACGGCACCGAGTCCGGGTCGATGTCGGCGAGGCGGCCGGTGCGCTCGCCCGCCATGAAGGCCCGCTCCACGTACCGCGCGTCGTCGAGCCGCCCGGCGCTCTCCATCGCGCCGCGCACCTTGGTGAAGGTGCGGCCCAGCTTCATCACGACCGCCGAGTCGGCCGCCGCGATCCGCGCCGCCAGCTCGTCCTCGGGGAGCGTCCCCGGGATGATCGTCAGCGTCTCCTTGTCCTCGCACAGCGGCTCCCCGAGCCGCGCCGCCGCCGCGCTGATGGACGTCACACCCGGGATGACCGTCGTGTCGTACCGGTCCGCGAGCCGCTTGTGCATGTGCTGGTAGGAGCCGTAGAAGAGCGGGTCGCCCTCCGCGAGCACGGCGACCGTACGCCCCGCGTCGAGGTGCGCGGCGAGCGTCGCCGCGGCCTCGGCGTAGAAGTCGTCGAGCGCCCCGCGGTACCCGCCGGGGTGGTCGGTCGTCTCGACCGTGAGCGGATACATCAGCCGCTCCTCGATCTGGTCGTCGCGGATGTGCTCCGCGGCGATCGAACGGGCGATGGAACGCCCGTGCCGCGCGCAGTGGTACGCGATGACGTCCGCCCCGGCGATGGCCCGGACGGCGGCGACGGTCATCAGCTCGGGGTCACCGGGCCCGAGCCCGACCCCGTACAACTTGCCCTTGTTGGCCTGGGGCTCGCTCATGCCTGGATCTCCACCTCGGTCGCGACGGCGTTGAGCGCGGCGGCGGTGATGGCGCTGCCGCCCCGGCGCCCACGGACGATCAGGTACTCCAGACCCAGCTCGTTCGCGGCCAGCGCGTCCTTGGACTCGGCCGCCCCGACGAACCCCACGGGTATGCCGAGCACGGCCGCCGGCCTGGGCGCGCCCTTCTCGATCATCTCCAGGAGGTGGAAGAGGGCGGTGGGGGCGTTGCCGATGGCGACGACGGCACCGTCGAGCCGGTCCCGCCACAGTTCGAGCGCGGCGGCGCTGCGGGTGGTCCCCAACTCGGCGGCCAGCTCCGGCACTTCCGGCTCGTTCAGGGTGCAGATCACGTCGTTGTCGGCGGGCAGCCGCTTGCGCGTGACGCCACTCGCGACCATCCGCGCGTCGCAGAGGATCGGCGCGCCCGCGCGCAGGGCGGCGCGCGCCTTCGCCACGACCCCGGCCGAGTAGCCGATGTCCTGCACGAGATCCACCTGGCCGCAGGCGTGGATCATGCGGACCGCCGCCTGGGCGACGTCGGCGGGCAACGCCGCGAGGCCGGTCGCCGCCTCGGCGCGGATGGTGGCGAAGGACTCGCGGTAGATCGCGGCGCCGTCCTTCTCGTAGTCATACACGGGGTTCGGCTCTTTCGGTCGTGAGGGTCGTGACGTCATACGTTCCGTCGGGGCGGGCCACGACGTCCACGTACGGCCCGACGGGGTGCCCGCATCGGCGCTCGCAGCCGGACCAGTAGGTGGGCAGGGTGGGGTGCGGGGTGTACTGGGCGGTGGCGTCCGCGCGGACGTCCGTACGGGACTTGGCGCATCCCGGGCGGCCGATGCAGGCGCCCAGGCGGGACCAGGGGGAGTCCGGGTCGGTGATCAGCCCGGCGGGGGCCTGGCGGCTGGTGGCGCCGGGTACGACGACCCGCCGCCAGGGGGTCAACCGGAGTTCCCGTGCGGGAAGTTCGGCGGCGAGGTCGGTGAGGGCGGTCCATTGATCGCCGGTGAGGGATCCGAACCGGGGGATGACCTGCAGGGCGGGCCCGCCCCCGGCCGGGTTCCCCGCCGAAGCGGACGGCCCGTACATTCCAGCCCCTCCGGGTGCCGGAGCGGACGGTCCGGAAAATTCAGCCCCTCCGGGTGTCGGAGCGGACGGTCCGGAGAATTCAGTCCCGCCTTTGTACGAGAGGCAGCGGGGTCCGGGGCGGAGCCCCGTGGCCTTGGCGTCAGCGCCGGTTGCGGTCTCATCGGCCCGCACGGACGCGTCGTGGCCGGGCGCGCAGTTCCCCGCGCCCCTGGCGGGGCCCGCCTCGATCCCCGACGCGGACAGCCGCTCGGCGATCCAGGCACCCAACTCCGCGCCGGACGCACCCAGTTCAGAGACCCTCCACACCCGCCGGTCGGAGACCACGCGCGCGGCCCCGACGAAGACCTCCGCCGCGATCACCGCCGCCCGCGCCGCGTCCTCGTACCGCACGACGAACTCCGCGCCGCCGACGACGAGCAGGGCCGAACCGTCGGCCCGCCCGCGCAGCAGCACGTCGGGCCGGAGCCCGGCGACGTCCCCGCGCCCGTCGTCGAGCCCGAAGAGGAACCGCCCGGACAGCTCGGGTGTGACAGAGCTGGCCAGCACCGCCGCATCGAGCCCGGTCAACCAGGCCCGTACATCCACGCACCCGAGCCCGTCGAGCCCGGACATCGGCGAGGCCACGACGTTGCGGACCCGCTCGTGCGCGGCGGACGGCAACAGCCCGGCCGCGCCCAGCACAGCCGCGAGTTCCCCACCGCACCCGTCCCGCAACCCGCGCAGCTGCACGTTCCCCCGCGACGTGAGGTGCAGCGCCCCGTCCCCGAGCCGCCGGGCGGCGTCGCCGAGGGCCCGCGCCCGATCCACGTCGAGCACACCACCCGGGACGCGGACCCGCGCCAGGAACCCGTCGTCGGCGGCGTGCAGCCGCAGCGCGCCGGGGCAGGCGTCGCCGGGAAACGTCGCGGACGTTCCGGGCACACCGGACGCACCGGGGCGGACGGGTATGGGGGAGGCGGGCATGCGTCGGAGCATACCCACCGCCTGTGACGGGCATCCCGTAGCTTCCCGTACCAGGTCACACCCCCGCCCCGTACGATGAACCGCGGCGGACCCGTCCGGCCCGCCGCCATCGCCAGCGACGGCGACAGGGGAGGAAGCCCGGTGGAATTCCGGCGCGGTCCCGCCACTGTGAGCCCTCTCATACGGGAGAGGGTGAGCCAGGAACTCCCGCCGTCCAACGACCACCCGGGGCGCGGACACCCCGAGGAAGGCCCGACGACGCATGCCCCAGCAGCCCCAGCAGCTCTCGCAGCCGGCTCAGCTCCTGCTCCTGTCGACGTCCGACACCGACCTGCTCAGCGCCCGCGCGGCCAACGCCGCGAGCCCTGACGAGGGTGCGGTCACCTACCGCTTCGCGAACCCCTCCCGCCTCGACGTCGACACCGAACTCCCGGCGCTGCTCGACGGCGTCGCGCTCGTCGTCGTACGTCTCCTCGGCGGGGTCCGCGCCTGGCAGGACGGCATCGACCGGCTGACCGCCGCCGGGGTCCCGCTGGTGGTGCTGAGCGGTGAGCAGGCCCCGGACGCCCAGCTCATGGCGGCGTCGACCGTCCCGGTCGGCATCGCGGCGGAGGCCCACGCCTACCTGGCGCACGGCGGCCCGGCCAACCTCGCCCAGCTCGCGCGCTTCCTCTCCGACACGGTCCTCCTGACCGGCCACGGCTTCGAACCCCCGGCCCCGGCCCCCACCTGGGGCCCGCTGGAGCGCACGCCGTCGCAGCAGGACGGCCCGACCGTCGCGGTGCTCTACTACCGCGCCCACCACATGAGCGGCAACACCGCGTTCGTCCACGCCCTGTGCGACGAGATCGAGCGCGCCGGCGCCCGCCCCCTCCCCCTCTACGTGGCCTCGCTCCGCGCCCCGGAGCCGGAGCTGATCGACGCCCTGCGCCCCGCCGACGCCATCGTCACGACGGTCCTCGCCGCGGGCGGCACCCGCCCCGCCGAGGCGAGCGCGGGCGGCGACGACGAGGCGTGGGACGCGGGCGCCCTCACCCACCTCGACGTCCCGATCCTCCAGGCCCTGTGCCTCACCTCGTCCCGCGCGGACTGGGAGGAGAACGACGAGGGCGTCTCGCCGCTCGACGCCGCGAGCCAGATCGCGGTGCCGGAGTTCGACGGCCGCCTGATCACCGTCCCGTTCTCGTTCAAGGAGATCGACGAGGACGGGCTCCCGGCGTACGTGGCCGACCCCGAGCGCGCCGCCCGCGTGGCCGGGATCGCCGTCCGCCACGCCCGCCTCCGCCACATCCCGGCGGGGGAGAAGAAGCTGGCGCTCGTCCTCTCCGCGTACCCCACCAAGCACTCCCGCATCGGCAACGCGGTCGGCCTCGACACCCCCGCCTCCGCGATCGTCCTGCTCAAGCGCCTCATCGCCGAGGGCTACGACTTCGGGGACGAGGCCGCACTCCCCGGTCTCGCCTCCGGCGACGGCGACGAGCTGATCCGCGCGCTCATCGACGCGGGCGGCCACGACCAGGACTGGCTGACCGAGGAACAGCTCGCCAAGAACCCCGTCCGCATCCCGGCCGCCGACTACAAGCGCTGGTTCGCGACGCTGCCGCAGGAGCTGCGCGAGTCCGTCGAGCGGCACTGGGGCCCGCCGCCCGGCGAGATGTTCGTCGACCGCTCCCGCAACCCGGAGGGCGACATCGTGCTCGCGGCCCTGCGCCGCGGCAACCTGCTCATCCTCATCCAGCCGCCGCGCGGCTTCGGCGAGAACCCGATCGCGATCTACCACGACCCGGACCTTCCCCCCTCGCACCACTACCTGGCCGCCTACCGCTGGATCGCGGCACCGTCCGCCGACGGCGGCTTCGGCGCCGACGCGATGATCCACCTCGGCAAGCACGGCAACCTGGAGTGGCTCCCCGGCAAGAACGCGGGCCTCTCCGCCGCCTGCGCCCCCGACGCCGCCCTCGGCGACCTCCCCCTCGTCTACCCGTTCCTGGTCAACGACCCCGGCGAGGGCACCCAGGCCAAGCGCCGCGTCCACGCCACGCTCATCGACCACCTCGTGCCGCCGATGGCCCGCGCCGACAGCTACGGCGACATCGCCCGCCTCGAACAACTCCTGGACGAGTACGCCCAGATCAGCTCGATGGACCCGGCGAAGCTGCCCGCCATCCGCGCCCAGATCTGGACCCTGATCCAGGCCGCGAAGCTCGACCACGACCTCGGCCTCGAAGACCGCCCCGACGACGACGGCTTCGACGACTTCCTCCTCCACGTCGACGGCTGGCTCTGCGAGGTCAAGGACGCCCAGATCCGCGACGGCCTCCACGTCCTCGGCCAGGCGCCCGCCGGCCCCGACCGCGTCAACCTGGTCCTGGCCATCCTCCGCGCCCGCCAGATCTGGGGCGGCACGCAAGCCCTGCCGGGCCTGCGCGAAGCACTGGGCCTGGACGAGTCGGCGGCGACCCGCACGGACGCGGACGCCGCCGAGGAAACGGCCCGCGCGCTGGTGGAGGCGATGGAGGCCGCGAACTGGGACCCGGCCCGGGTGGGTACCACCTTGGGCAATCTGCCGCCTGGGGCGGCAGGGTGGGCAAGGCGGCAGACCCCGGATGCGGAGGAAACGAGCCCCGAGGCCAGCCCCGTCCACCAGATCCTGACCTTCGCCGCCACGGAAGTGGTCCCGCGCCTCAACGCGACCACCGCCGAACTAGACAACGCCGTACGCGCCCTGGAGGGCCGCTTCGTCCCGGCAGGCCCGTCGGGCTCCCCGCTCCGCGGCCTCGTCAACGTCCTCCCGACAGGCCGCAACTTCTACTCCGTCGACCCCAAGGCCGTCCCGTCCCGCCTCGCGTGGGAGACGGGCCAGGCCCTGGCCGACTCCCTCATCGAGCGCTACAAGACGGACAACGACGGGGAGTACCCCACCTCCGTCGGCCTCTCCCTCTGGGGCACGAGCGCGATGCGCACCGCGGGCGACGACGTGGCGGAGGCACTCGCCCTGCTCGGCATCCGCCCGGTCTGGGACGACGCCTCCCGCCGCGTGACGGGCCTCGAACCCATCCCGTACGAGGAGCTGAACCGCCCCCGCATCGACGTCACCCTGCGCATCTCGGGCTTCTTCCGCGACGCGTTCCCGCACACGATCGGCCTCCTCGACGACGCGGTCCGTCTCGCCGCGTCCCTGGACGAACCGGCCGAGCACAACCACGTACGCGCCCACGCCCAGGCCGACCTCGCCGAGCACGGCGACGAACGCCGGGCCACGACCCGTATCTTCGGCTCGCGCCCGGGCACGTACGGCGCGGGCATCCTCCAGCTGATCGACTCCCGCGACTGGCGCACCGACGCGGACCTCGCCGAGGTCTACACGGTGTGGGGCGGCTACGCGTACGGCCGCGGCCTCGACGGCAAGTCGGCCCGCGCCGAGATGGAGACGGCGTACAAGCGCATCGCGGTGGCCGCGAAGAACACGGACACCCGCGAGCACGACATCGCCGACTCCGACGACTACTTCCAGTACCACGGCGGCATGGTGGCGACGGTCCGTGCCCTGCGCGGCACGGCCCCCGAGGCGTACATCGGCGACTCGACCCGCCCGGAGACGGTCCGCACCCGCACCCTCGTGGAGGAGACGTCCCGCGTCTTCCGCGCCCGCGTCGTGAACCCCAAGTGGATCGAGGCGATGCGCCGCCACGGCTACAAGGGCGCCTTCGAACTCGCCGCGACGGTCGACTACCTCTTCGGCTACGACGCCACGACCGGCGTCATCGCCGACTGGATGTACGACAAGCTCACGGAGACGTACGTCCTCGACGAGACGAACCGCCAGTTCCTCGCCGAGGCCAACCCCTGGGCCCTGCACGGCATCGCGGAACGCCTCCTGGAGGCCGAGTCCCGCGGCATGTGGGAGAAGCCGGACCCCCAGGTCCTGGAGGCGCTGCGCCAGGTCTACCTGGAGACGGAGGGCGACCTGGAGGCGGACGAGTAGTCCCCGGGTTTAACCACTGTCCGTGAACCCCCCGGGTGATCTACGATGAGCCGTCTTCCAGCCCGCGTTGACCCGTGGCTCTCCCGGTGGGGGGTTCCTCCGGTGCCCGGACGTCCGCGTGGCTCCCACTCATCAGCACCGGCGGCCCGAGACGGCCGCCGGTCCGCCCAGGGGGTACACCACCCATGCGCAGACGCGCACTCCCGACCGCGACGGCGATCGCGGTCCTCGCCGGTTCGGCGGCACTCAGCGTGGCCGTCCCGACGGCCGCCGTGGCCGACTCGGTCCACTCCCTCCGCGTCTCCACCGTGGCCGACATGGCCGTGGACGGCGTCCACAAGCGGATCTACCTCTCGGCCCCGCAGAACAACGCGGTCGTCGTCACCGACTACGCGGGCACCGAGGTCAAGCGCATCACGGGCCTCGCCGGCGTCCACGGCCTCGCCCTGTCCCCCGACTCCGGCCGCCTGTACGCGGCGGTGACGGACACCGACACCATCGCCGTGATCGACACGGCGACGAACACGAAGACCGCGTCCTACGAGCTCGGCGGCGCGGACGCCCCGGAGGACCTCGCGGTGGCCGGCTCGGCCCTGTGGTTCAGCTACGGCGCGAACGGCGACGGCGACATCGGCTCCCTCGACCCGGCTCAGGAGACGCCCCAGGCCGTCCTCGACCAGGCCGGCGACCACTCCTTCTACGGTGCGCCCGTCATCGCCGCGTCGCCGGACGGCACGGAACTCGCCGCGGGCGAGCACCACAGCAGCGGCGGTGTCGTCGCGGTCTACGACCTGTCCGGCACGACGGCGACCCAGCGCGTGGTCAAGGCGCTGGACGGCAACGGCTACGACCAGATCGCCTTCACGGCCGACGGGGCCCAGGTCGTGACGGCCAGCCGTTACCCGTACGAGCACCCGGCGTACTCGGCCACTGATCTCAGCCGGGTGCACACCTACCCGTCCGGTGACTACGGCGCGGGCGTCGCCGTCTCCTCCCGCGGCATGGTCGCCACGGGCACCTGGTCCTGGTACCACGACGACGTGCAGGTCTACCGGCCCGGCGGGACCAAGCCGATCCGCACCTACGAGTTCGGCAACACCTCCACCTCGACCGGCGGCGACACCCTGCTGGACGGGGCGATGGCCTGGTCCCCGGACGGCGCCACCATTTTCGCGGTCTCCAAGAGCGAGAACGGCAACGTCCGCCTCCACGCCTACACCGACCCCAACCGCACCATCCCCACCCTGACGGTGAACGCCCCGTCCACCGCGACCCGCGCCAAGTCCCTCAAGGTCACCGGCAAGCTCAGCTCGGGCGTGCTCCCGATCACGGCCCCGGTGAAGCTGACGGTCACCAAGACGGACCTGGCCAGCCCGAACGGCAAGACGCTCAAGACCGTCACCACCGCCGCGAACGGCACGTACTCCTTCACCGACACCCCGGCCACCGGCGGCAAGGTCACCTACAAGGTCTCCTACGCGGGTGACAAGGAGCGCCGCCCCGTCAGCAAGTCGGACGCGGTCGAGGTCTCGCGCAGCACCACCGCGCTGACCCTCAACAAGAACAAGGCCGTCTACGAGTACGGCGCCGACGTCACGTTCACCGCGCACCTCGGCACCACGTACAAGAACCGGGCGGTGAAGATCTACGCCGACCCGTACGGCTCCGACAAGCCGAAGAAGCTGGTGCGGTCCGGCAACGTCAACTCCGCGGGCAACATCTCGGTCAGGCTCGACAACCTGTCCCGCGACGTCACCCTCTCCGCGGTCTACGCCGGTGACGCCCGCTACAAGCCGCGGACGGTCACCAACACCGTCTACACCCGGGCCCGTACCTCGGTCGCCCTCTCCGGCCACTACAAGACCGGCACCATCGGCTCGAACCGCTACGCCTACTTCCACAAGAAGTCGAAGGTGTACGCGACGGAGTCGATGAACTACTACAAGGGCCGCCAGTTCCGCCTCGACATCCA
The DNA here is from genome assembly GCF_040644575.1 of Streptomyces sp. NPDC046939. NCBI lineage: Bacteria > Bacillati > Actinomycetota > Actinomycetes > Kitasatosporales > Streptomycetaceae > Streptomyces > Streptomyces sp. NPDC046939. The sequence goes on along the minus strand of NZ_JBEYWV010000008.1, from coordinate 49,830 downwards.
GGTCTACGCCGCCGGCGCCTGGCGCTCCGGCGACAGCGAGTACATCCCGCTCGGCACGGCGGGCAAGACCAAGATCGACATGGGTGCGGTCGGCGTGGCGGGCTACAAGTTCCGCATCCGCACCGCCTACATCAACGGCTCCTCCGGCGACAACGTCAACTCGACGAAGTACAGCACCTGGAAGTACTTCTACTCGACGAACTGAGGCTCGGACACGTTCGAGTGGCGCGGTCACGGATGACGGGTGGCCCGCCGCCTACTCTGAGACTGTCGCGCTGAGCGAAGGAGGAGGTCTGTCATGGCAGCTCTGCCGGTCCCGGAGCACGAGCCCGTGAGCTCCGGGCGTCACGACTCACGGGACACCGAGAATGCCTTCACTCAGGTCAGCGCGGCAGCCCCTGCGGGGTGGCGCGTGGAGTTGATCGAAGGGGAGATCCACGTGACGCCACCGGCGAACGGTGAGCATGAAGAGTATGTGTCCGAGGTGAGCGGACAGGTCCGTGATCACCACAAGAGGTATGGGCGGTACACCGGAATCGGACTCAACGTCCCCGGTGCCTCCCAGACCGGGCACGTCATCCCGGACCTGGTCGTGGCCCCGAAGGGCACGTTCGACAACAAGGAGGAGTGGCACGATCCGTCGGCCGTGCTGATGGTCGTCGAGGTCACGTCGGACTCCACCGCCGGGAACGACCGGGTCAAGAAGGTCCGCGGATACGCGCGGGCCGGCATCCCGGTCTATCTGCTGATCGACCGTGAGGCCGGCCAGGTCACCGTCTGTGCCGCGCCCGAGGGCGACGACTACGCGACCAAGGCCCAGTACAAGATGGGCCTGACCGTGCCGTTGCCCGAGCCGCTCGGCTTCGACCTGGACACGGCGGAGTTCTGACCCCTTCGCCCAGCTCGTTCAGCTCGTTCGGCGCAGTGTCGCCGTGAAACTCCGCCCGTACGCGTGCCGCGTGCGAACTGTGACCCGGGTGCCGCCCGGCGCCCGGGTCACCCGTACTTCGTCATCCCCGGAGACTTTCCGCAGGCCGGGCCCGCGCAGAAGGACTGTGACGGTGTCCCGCCGGGTCGTCGGATCGGCGACGGCGAGGGAAACGGCCTTCCCTTCCTGACGTACGAGGACGGACGCCGGACCTCCGATGTCCAGCCCCGCTGTGTGATGGACCCCTCGCGCGAAGGTGTTCGCGGCGATCAGCCCGAGCCCCCGCTCCCGCACAGCCTGCAACCTCGGCGTATTGCAGAGCACCTCCGCGCCCCTATGGCGCCGGACGGCGGCCTCCGACGCGTTCGGCAGCAGCGCGTAGGCGAAGGCGACGGGTGGGCCCCCCGCCGGTTGCTCGACCGTCAGCGAGAACACCTGCCGGGTCACGGCCGTGTCGGGGTTGGAGGTCCGCACGACGCGCCGACTGCGCACCACGGTCTCCAGCCGGGCCTTCGGCTGTGGCCCCTCCAGGAGCACGTACCCGACGGCCGTCCCCTGGGTCGTGTTGGCCCACCGCACCCAGCGCCGCCCCTCGGCGACGCTCACCTGGTCCGTCGCGGCGGCGATCCGCGCGTCAAGGGTCGTCGTCACCGCCCGCCCCGCGCCGGGCGCGTCCCCGACCCCGGCGGCGAGCACCACGATCTCGTCGTCGAGCAGGAACCACGACTTCGTCGCCCGCGCGCTCCGGTACACGACGAAGTCGTCCGGCAGCACGCCCGCCTGTTTGTCCCGCCAGGGCACGTCATCGCCGAGCACCCACCCGACGGCCCCGTACGCGCCGAGCACGGCACCCCCGGAGTGATCCTGGGTGGCGGTCGGGAAGTAGACGTACGTGTTCTGCGACTCGCTGCTGGCGGTGAAGTGCAGCGGGTGCCCGGGGTTGTCGTAGAACAGCTTCCCGCCGTACGACTCGGGGACGCTGCCCCGCTGTTCGACGGGCGCGGTGACACCGGCGAGCCCGTACGGCGACACGGCGGTGAAGTAGTCGACGCCGTACGCCTGCGTCTGGTCCTGCCCCGACAGATACAGGTAGTGCGCCCCGTCCCCCTGGAACCAGGGCAGCAGGTTCTCCCCGCTCATGTACTCGTACTTGCTGATCCGCCGCGAGCTGCGGGCCAGCGCGAACGCGTATCCGGGCCGCCGGTGCACGGTCCGGTCCATGGCGTTGAACGCGACCGACCGCGCGGCCGGGTTGAGATCGGCGGCGGGCACGGAGGCGTCGGCGAGCAGATCGGCGTACCGGACGATGCTGAGCGGCGAGACGAACGAGGCGGGGTCGAGCGCGGCCCGAGAGGTGGCGCGCAGGTGCTTGACGTACGAGGAGAGGGCGGTAACGGTCTCCCCGTCGGCCAGCGACGCGAGATCGACGACGGCCTCGACGACGGTGGCGACATCGGCGTACCCGGTGCCGGTCCGCGAGACCGCCCGTCCCTTCACGGCCTCCATCATCCAGCCCTCGAAGATGAGCGGCGCGAACCCGTCCCGCACCCACCCGTACACCGTCGGCACCAGCTCCTCGCCGTGGGCGAACCCGGTCCCGTCGAGCAGCTTGAGCGTCTGCACGACCCGGCTGAGCAGCCCTTTCCCGTACGACCCGGTGTAGGCGACGGAGGCGTGCTGGAGGAAGGACCCGTCGGCGTAGTACCCGTCGGTGACACCGTGGCGCAGCGCGTACGGGTCGATGGTGGCGAAGACGGTGAGCTGATCGGTGAGGGCTTTGCGGATCCGCCCCTCATCCCGGACGAGGGCGCCCTGGAGGATGCGGTTGGTGGTGATGTCGGCGAGGTTGGCGCCGGTGTGGAAACGTGAGTCGAGGTCGACGTCGCCGCCCTTGCCGTTGCGCAGGTAGGCGTCCATGGAGGCGATGTAGCGAGTGACCAGCTCATCGGGGGCCCGCTCGGCGAGCAGCGCGAGCGTCTTGCTGATGTGCTGCGAGAGCCCGATCTCCCAGGTGAACCAGTTGCCGTAGTAGCCGGTGGCCTGGTCGCCGTAGAAGTGGGTGTGCAACCACTGGAGCCCGTCGAGGACGCGCCGCTGTACGCCCGTGTTCCCATACAGATCGGACGGGAGCCCGGGTGTGCGGGTGGCGAGCGCGATCTCGTACAGCTTCTGGTAACTGCTGTTGAGGTTGGCATCACTGGTGCCGAGCGGCAGCCCCCCGAACAGCTCACTGCCACTGCCACCACTGGCGGCGTCCATGGAGGCGAGGTTCACGCGGGCGACGCGCTCGACGGCGGCGAGCTTGCCCCGGACTTCCGTACGGGAGTTGGAGTCGGCGTTCCCCGCGAACACCTCGACCGTGTTGGAGATCAGCCGCGCGACCCCGGCCTCGACCTCGGCGGCGCTCGCCCACCGGGTGGGCACGGCGGCAAGCACCCCGGCGGCGCCGAGCGCATGCAGCAGACGTCGACGGCTGATCTCCGTACGCTCCATGGACTACAGAGTGACCGTCTTCCCGCCCAGTGTCACGACCAGCTTGCCGTCGGAGGCGAAGGACCACTTGAGGGCGCCGCTGTAGTTCGCGCACCGGGAACCGTTGGTCCCCGTCCAGAACTGGTTGGAACTGTCGGCGCTGCCCACGGTCTTGTCGTTGGACCCGGAGACGGAGAACCGGCAGGAGGTGTTGGACCTGAAGACGGAGGTCCCCTTGTCGAACGAGAAGTTCCGCTCGGCGTTGTCGACGCTCAGGTTGTTGGAGACGGCCATGGACCCGGGGTTGGAGTTGTAGGTGAACCCGTGGTGCCCGTTGCCGTAGGCGATGGAGCGGCGCACGACGTGGTTGACGGCGATGTCGTCCCCGCCGAGCTTGTAGCCGTTGCGGTCGCCGTTGTTGTTGACGGTGCCGTCGGAAAGAGTCCCGTTGGTGTAGGAGAGCGAGTCCTCGATGGTGACGGGCCCGATGGCCCCGGTGTCGGTCTTGGTGTACAGATCCCACCCGTCATCGATGTTGTTGTGGGAGACGGCGTACCGGAAGACGTTCCCGTTCCCGGTGGTCAGCTTGGCGGCGAACCCGTCGGCGTCCTCCCCGTCGGAGTCGGCGTTGTCGTACGACTCGGCGCTGAGGATCAGGTTATTGGCGGGCCAGGCACTCTTGGGCGTGGTGGAGGCGATCCGGCCGAGCTGGAGCCCGGTGTCGCGGTTGTAGCGGGTGACGGTCCGCTCGATGACGTTGTCGCTGCCGCCGACGTAGATCCCGTTGTCCCCGGCGTGCTGGACGACAATGCCCTTGACGTGCCAGTACGAGGCGAAGAGCTGAAGTCCGCGATTGCTGGAACTCTCGCTCTGCGCGCTGAAGTCGAGCACGGGCTTCTCGCTCTGGTAGGCGGTGAGGGTGGTCCGGGCGCCCGAACTCCCGTCGGCGGCGTCGGGAACGGTCACGGTCTGCACGTACGCGTACGTCCCGCCCCGCAGATAGATGGTGCCTCCCGCGGCGACCCGGCCGATGGCCGACGCCAGCGTGGTCGGATCGGCGAGCGTCCCGGCGGCGGAGTCCTTCCCGGCCGGGGCGACGTAGACGGTGGCCTGCGCCTGGGCGGCGGCGTGGACGGTGCCACCGGAGGCGACGGTGGCGAGGGCGCCGGCCAGCAGCGCGAGAGAGGCGACGAGAGGTCTCACGGCGGTGTTCATCGTTCGGTCTCCCTGAGGATGAGGGGCATGGGGAAGTTGGCCGGTTCGTGTGGCTGAACAGGCCGGGTCGCTTCGGCACCATGGAGCCGGGATAGAAAGCGCTCTCATTCTGGAAGGTAAGACGCTGCCATGCGCACGTCAATATTCAGGTGAGTAATCACAGGACACATACATGAACGCGGTGGCCGGTAATACGGGCCGGAACCCCTAACTCCCGAAGTCGGCCCCTCAACCTCGCCCGGGCCGCGTCTCCTCATGGACCCAAGCCGCGTATGAGGGCGCCGCGTGCATGGTGCTCACGATGGCGCAGGGCACGTCATAGGGGTGCCGCTCCTCGATCCGCCGCAGAAGCTCGGGCACGCGCTCGGCGCTGGTGTGCAGGGAGACGTGGGCTTCCCGGTCGTCCTGCACCTCGCCCTCCCACCGGTACACGGACCGGATGGACTCGGTGATGTGCCCGCAGGCGCAGAGCCGGTCGGCCACCAACTCCCGGACAAAGGCCGCCAGCCACTCGGGGTCGGGGGCGGTGACGGTGACGGTACGGATCTCGGTCTCGGTCATCCCGGTTCTTCCTCGTCCTTGTTCATGGGGACACCTTCCCCGGAACGGTCGGCGCTCGGCCCTGACTCACTTGCCGGGTTCTGGGCCGTACCACTGGAGTGCCTGGCCGGTGACGCCGGCGATGCACTCGAAGTCCCGGTCACGGTGGAGGAGGGTCAGCCCCTGCAACTCCGCCGTGGCGGCCACCACTAGGTCGACAGGTCCGGCACTGCGGTGCTGTCCGCGCTGGGTCAGCAGCTCTTGAACCTGCCAGGCGCGATCATAGGCGCGGTCGTCGACCGGTACCCATCCGAAGAGCAGGCGCATGTTCTCGAGGCCCTGGGCGCGGTCGGCGGCGGAGCGCGCGCTGTAGAAGAACTCCAGCTCGGTGACGGGGCACGTGGCGATGAGTCCGGCAGCTGCCGCCCGGTCCCATCCGTACTGCTCGGCGTCGCCGCGCAGCAGGCGGGCGAGCGCGCTGGTGTCGATCAGGAACTGCGCGGCGTTCACCGGCGGTAGTTTCCCTTGTCCTCGAAGAGGTCGAGATCGAAGGCGCCCCCTTCGGCCGCTGCCCGCAGGCGGGTGAGTGCCAGAGCGCGCCGCCGGTTCTCCAGCACCTCGCGAAGGGCGGTGTTCACCGTCTCCTTCTTGGTACTGGTGCCCAGGGCCTTGGCCACGTCCGCGACGAGTTGGTCATCAAGGTCGATCACAGTGCGGGTCATTGACGACACCTCCTGAGATATATCGCAACGCATCAATGATATACGCGGGGCCGACTTACGTGCAGCGAGAGATCGCCGAACTGCTGACGCTCCTCGGGGAGCGGTCCGCTGCCCACCGGGACCTGGCGGCGGCCATCACCCGCGCACGAGGGTGGCTTCTCGCCCAATTGACGAGCGCCTCGCCCTGGCGTCGCCGTTCCGAAGTACGCAACCGACACCGGCATCGTTGAGTTGATCCTTCATGCAGGGGGCATTCGGTGCGTCGGCCGATCACCGGAACCAGCCGTGTGCATCGACCGACACGAACCGGCCCACCGGCTCCGGCTGATGGCGTGCCGGGCCGGGTCCACCCAGGGCCGGTGAAGAGCGACACTCGGCCCGCTCCGGACAACGAATAAACCCCAGGCCACTGACCTGGGGTTCTCGATGGAGCGGGTGACGAGAATCGAACTCGCACTCTCAGCTTGGGAAGCTGATGTTCTACCACTAAACTACACCCGCGCAGTACCCCCGCCGAAGCGGTGTCGTACTGGCGGTCACTCTACCTCATACCGGGTCCCGGGCGCTCGTGCCCCGGGGCCCGGATGCGTTGGGGCGTGTGGATGTGACTGCGGGTGAAGGGAGTTGAGGCGTACGGTGTGGGGACCGCGAGAGGGTTGTCCAGGGGCGGAGTGCCGCCTGGAATGCCGTCCCTTTCATCCCGTAACGTGGCGTTTGTCGTCGGCCAGGAAACTGGCCACATGGCTCGTGGGGAAGGGACTCCGGGACTTTGATGGACTCGATGGAGCGCACCGTCGTCCGTTGTGCCGAAGGGCACGTGTTCAGCACCGCTTCGTTCCCGATGCAGAAGGCGGACCGGCTCGGTCCCGGCCGGCTCATCCGGTGCCCGCGCTGTGCTCGGCTGCGGCACGCCGTTCCCGTGGGACCCGGTGAGCGGTAGCAGGCGGTAAGCGGGCAAGCGGGCAGGCAGCGCGCGGGGCGGCCGATTGTGGCGGCTCCGCGCGCTCTGCGTATCCTCGCTACGTGCTTCTCTCAGACAAGGACATCCGCGCCGAGATCGACGCCGGGCGGGTCCGGATCGACCCCTACGACGAATCCATGGTGCAGCCGTCGAGCATCGACGTACGTCTCGACCGCTACTTCCGGGTGTTCGAGAACCACAAGTACCCGCACATCGACCCCAGCGTGGAGCAGGCGGACCTGACGCGGCTCGTGGAGCCCGAGGGCGACGAGCCGTTCATCCTGCACCCGGGTGAGTTCGTGCTGGCCTCGACGTACGAGGTGATCTCGCTCCCCGTGGACCTCGCGTCGCGCCTTGAGGGCAAGAGCTCGCTGGGGCGGCTCGGGCTCGTGACGCACTCGACCGCCGGGTTCATCGACCCGGGGTTCAGCGGTCACGTCACCCTTGAGCTGTCGAATCTGGCGACGCTTCCCATCAAGCTCTGGCCGGGCATGAAGATCGGGCAGCTGTGCATGTTCCGGCTGTCCTCGCCGACCGAGCACCCGTACGGCAGTGAGCGCTACGGGTCGCGTTACCAGGGGCAGCGCGGTCCCACCGCCTCCCGTTCCTTCCTCAACTTCCATCGGACCCAGGTGTGAGCAGCAGCGACATGAGTGATGTGAGCGGTGTGCGCGAGAACCTTACGTACGAAGCGTTCGGCGTCGCCGTGCGCGAACTCGCCCAGACCATCGCCGACGACGGCTACGAGCCCGACATCGTCCTGAGCATCGCGCGCGGCGGTGTCTTCGTCGCCGGCGGGCTCGCGTACGCCCTCGACTGCAAGAACATCCACCTGGTGAACGTCGAGTTCTACACGGGCGTGGGCACGACCCTGGAGATGCCCGTCATGCTCGCGCCCGTTCCCAACGCCATCGACTTCAGCGACAAGAAGGTGCTGATCACCGATGACGTCGCGGACACCGGGAAGACGCTGAAGCTGGTCCACGACTTCTGCCTCGACACCGTCGCCGAGGTCCGGTCGGCCGTCATCTATGAGAAGTCCCACTCGCTCGTGAAGTGCGAGTACGTGTGGAAGCGGACCGATGACTGGATCAACTTCCCGTGGAGTGTGCAGGAACCCGTCGTGAAGCGGGCCGGGCAGGTTCTCGACGCCTGACGGTCCGAGAGGCCACATAGTGAAAAGGCGGGGCCCCTCGGGCCCCGCCTTTTTCACACCCGGACCCCGGTCCTCAGAACGTGCCCAGCTTGATGATCGACAGCAGGGCGATCAGCTGGATCGCCGACGCCGCGAGCGCCCTCGGCCACGGCAGGTCGTGCGACTTGGAGACCATGGTGGTGAGCAGCGCGCCCGCGCCCAGCCACGTCACCCAGCCGAGCAGCTGGACGAAGGCCGCGTCGCCGCCGAGGAACATGCCGACGATCAGGCGGGGGGCGTCCGTGAGGGACGCGATGAGCATGGAGAGGCCGACGGTGGGCTGCCAGGCGCCGTCGCCGTTGAGCTGGCGGGCCAGGGTGTGGGTGACGACGCCGAGCACGAAGAAGCCGAGCGTGATGACGACGCCGGTGAACAGGACGTAGGGGATCGCCGAGCCGAGCGTCGCGTTGATGACGTCCTCGCGGGCGCCGTCGAAGCCGAACACCGCGAGCAGCCCGTAGAGGAACGTGACGATGAGGGCGGGGGCCCACATCGCGTAGTCGCGCATCTGGAGGTAGGTCGGGGCCGGGCGCAGGACGACGCCGCTGAGCAACTGCTTCCAGTGCAGGCGCGGTCCTACGGGGCCGGGCGCCGCCGAGCCCGCCTGGTACGTGGCGCCTTGCGTGTAGGCGTCGTCGTCGTGCACGGAGAACGCCTGGGTGTGGCCCGGGTTGTTGGCCGCGTACGGGTCGTGGCCGGCCTGCGGCGCGTACGGCTGGGCCGTCCCGGGGTCGCCGAAGTACTCCGGCTCACCGTGCCCGTTCCCGGGCCCGTACCCCTGCCCCTGCCCCTGCCCTTGTACGTGTCCGTTGCCCGACTGGGGCCATTGCTGCCCGCCCCCGTACTGGCCTCCGTACTGACCCCCGTAGTGCTGCGGGGGTCCCTGGGGCGCTTCGCGGTTGTCCCGGCCGCGTCCGTTCCTGAATCCAGCCACGCTTCGAACGTACCTGGTTTCGAGAGATGCGATGCCGGGCCCGGGGTCCGGGCCCGGCATTGCGGCTGAGCTGTGACATCCCCTAGGGAGGCCGAAGGGCCTGTCCCTTAAGGGGCCAACCGGTGCGGTGCGGCCGCTACTTCACCGGCTCGGGCTCCGGCGCGTCCGCGGTCTCCGCCTCGCCCGCCGGGTCGACCGGCGTCTTGACGGAGTCGAGGAGCAACTGCGCCACGTCGACGACCTGGACGGACTCCTTGGCCTTGCCGTCGTTCTTCTTGCCGTTGACCGAGTCGGTCAGCATGACGAGGCAGAACGGGCAGGCCGTGGAGACGATGTCGGGGTTGAGGGAGAGGGCTTCGTCGACGCGCTCGTTGTTGATGCGCTTGCCGATCCGCTCCTCCATCCACATCCGCGCGCCGCCCGCGCCGCAGCAGAAGCCGCGCTCCTTGTGGCGGTGCATCTCCTCGTTGCGCAGACCCGGGACCTTGCCGATGATCTCGCGCGGCGGCGAGTAGATCTTGTTGTGGCGGCCCAGGTAGCACGGGTCGTGGTAGGTGATGATGCCCTCGACCGGCGTGACGGGGACGAGCTTGCCCTCGTCCACCAGGTGCTGGAGCAGCTGCGTGTGGTGGATGACCTCGTAGTCGCCGCCGAGCTGCGGGTACTCGTTGCCGATGGTGTTGAGGCAGTGCGGGCAGGTGGCGACGATCTTCTTCGCCGACTTCGGCTTCTTCGACTCGGCGGTCACCTTGCCGTCGTCGTCCAGCTCCTCGCCGAAGGCCATGTTGAGCGCCATGACGTTCTCCTGGCCGAGCTGCTGGAACAGCGGCTCGTTGCCGAGGCGGCGGGCGGAGTCACCGGTGCACTTCTCGTCGCCGCCCATGATCGCGAACTTCACGCCCGCGATGTGGAGCAGCTCGGCGAAGGCCTTGGTGGTCTTCTTGGCGCGGTCCTCCAGGGCGCCCGCGCAGCCGACCCAGTACAGGTACTCGACCTCGGTGAGGTCCTCGATGTCCTTGCCGACGACCGGCACCTCGAAGTCGAGCTCCTTGAGCCACTCCAGGCGCTGCTTCTTCGCCAGGCCCCAGGGGTTGCCCTTCTTCTCCAGGTTCTTGAGCATCGTGCCCGCCTCGGACGGGAACGCGGACTCGATCATCACCTGGTAGCGGCGCATGTCGACGATGTGGTCGACGTGCTCGATGTCGACGGGGCACTGCTCGACGCAGGCGCCGCAGGTGGTGCAGGACCACAGGACGTCCGGGTCGATGACGCCGTTCTCCTCGAGCGTGCCGATGAGCGGGCGCTCGGCCTCCGCGAGGGCGGCGGCCGGGACGTCCTTCAGCGCCTCGGCGGACGCCTTCTCCTCGCCCTCCATCGACTTGCCGCCGCCCGCGAGCAGGTACGGCGCCTTGGCGTGCGCGTGGTCGCGCAGCGACATGATGAGGAGCTTCGGGGAGAGCGGCTTGCCGGTGTTCCAGGCGGGGCACTGCGACTGGCAGCGGCCGCACTCGGTGCAGGTGGAGAAGTCGAGCAGGCCCTTCCAGGAGAAGTGCTCGACCTGGGAGACGCCGTAGACGTCGTCCTCGCCCGGGTCCTCGAAGTCGATGGGCTCGCCCTGCGAGGTCATCGGGAGCAGCGCGCCGAGCGAGGTCCCGCCCTTGGCGTCGCGCTTGAACCAGATGTTGGGGAAGGCCAGGAAGCGGTGCCAGGCGATGCCCATGTCGGTCTTGAGGGCGACCGTGATCATCCAGATGAACGAGGTCGCGATCTTCAGGCCCGCGAAGAAGTAGGTGAGGTTCTGGAGGGTGGAGACGTCCATCCCCTCCAGCCAGTTCACCACGGGGTAGGAGATGAAGAACGAGGACTCGTAGGAGTCGACGTGGTGCTGGGCACCTTCGAGGGCGTGCAGCATGAAGATGCAGACGCCGACGATGAGGATGACGGCCTCGACGAAGTACGCCTGGCCGAAGCTGGACCCGGCGAAGCGGGACTTGCGGCCCGGCTTGTCGGGGCGGCTGAGCTGGCGGATCACGATGAGCGCGAGGATGCCGAGGACCGTCATGGTGCCGATGAACTCGACGAAGACGTTGTACGGCGCCCACTCGCCGATGACCGGGAGGAGCCAGTCGGCCTGGAAGAGCTGGCCGATGGCGTTGACGATCGTGAGCAGCAGCGAGAAGAAGCCCACCGCCACGAACCAGTGCGCGACACCGACGATGCCCCAGCGGTTCATCCGGGTGTGGCCGAGGAACTCCCGGGCCACAGTGAGGGTGCGCTGGCCGGGCTCGTCGGTGCGCGTGCCCTTCGGCACGTTCTGCCCGAGCCGCATGAAGTTGTAGATCTGCAGGAGGGCGCGGGCGAACAGGGCCACGCCGACCACGATCAGAACCAGCGACACGATGATCGCGGCGAGTTGCATTTGGGGGCTCCTCGGGCCTGCGAGGTGGTCTCTTCTTTGACGTACTCGGACGTACTAGTGATTACTAAGCGGTAACTTATGCAGTCCGTCTGAGACTACCCACTTACGCGATCGCAATGTAGTCGGCCGGGTCGTGATCTGCGTCGCTGAGGGGACCCTCGCCGCGGCCCTCGCCGGTCATCTCGCCACGCTCCCTTGATGGTAGATCGTGTTATTCCCTGCAAATGCGGACATAACGGCTAGTTTGTTCGGGGCTTCACACGCCGCACGCAAGGGAGCAGACGTCATGGCGCGCTTCGGCCGGATGCGAGAGCTGGTGCGCCACCTCGCGCACTGCGAGATCGACCTGGTGCTCGACGCGGGCGGGCAGGACGGGGCGTTCGGGCGGGCGCTGCGCCGCCGCGGCTACCGAGGGCGCATCGTCTCCTTCGAACCGTTCGGCGGCGAGCGGGCCCCCGTGCGCAAGGCCGCCGCCCGTGACCTCGACTGGCACGTGCTGCCGTACGCCCTCGGGCACCGCGAGAGCGGCTGGATGCGCCGGCTCGACGAGGTGTGGGAGGAGGTCGTGGCGCCGGGGGAGCGCGTCCTGCTCCAGGTCGAGGCCGGGCCCGAGCTCGACCAGGTCCTTGAGGGTGCCGGGGAGTTCGGCGCGGACCTGGCGCTCGTACGGACCGGGGGTGTCGCCGGGGGCGGCCCCGTCGGCCGGTTCCCGGCGGTGTCCGCGTGAGGGTCGCCCTGGTCCACAGCTTCGGCGGGCTCACCGGGAGCGGCGCCAGGGACGCCGACGAGGCCGTCCTCGACCAGGCCGTCGCCCTCGGTGGCGCCGGGCACGACGTGCGGCTCGTCGCCGCCGGGCTCGGCCGCGACCCCCTCTCCGCGCTGCGCGCCTTCGCGCCCGACGTCGTCCACGTCCACCAGCTCGCCCCCGGCTCCGGCCGCGCCTGGGCCGCCGAGTGGACCGGGCCGCTGGTGGTGACCCTGCCGGAGCCCGGCCCCGCGCGCGCCCGCTGGCTGCCGTTCCCCCGGGGCCCGCGCGGCGGCGCCCGGACGGATCCGCTGCTGCGCCGCGCCGACCGGGTGGTCGTCCTGTCGGATCTTGGCCGGGAGACGTACGAGCGGGCCGGGCTGCCCCCGGAGCGGATCACCGTGCTGCCGCACCACGTGCCCGCCGCCGAGCGCTCCCCGGGCGGTGACGTCTGGGTCTGCGCCGGACGGCTCGCCGCCGGGGAGAACATCTTTGACCTCGTACGCCGCTGGCCCGCCGGCCGACGCCTCGACGTGTTCGGCACCGGCCCCCTGGAACAGGCGTGCCGCGCCGCCGCCCCCGCGTCCGTACGGTTCCTCGGCGCGGTCGGGCGTCCGGCGCTGCGGCGCGCGCTGCCCGGTCACCGCGGCCTCGTCCTGCCCGGCCGCTGGCGCGCGGGTACCGTCCCGCGCCTGTATCCCGAGGCGCTCGCCGCGGGCCTGCCCGTCCTCGCCTTCGAGGGGTCGGCGGCGCCCCGCACGGTCCGCGCCGACGGCACCGGCACGGTGACCGGCTGGGACGCCCCGCTGGCCGCCGCCCTGGACGCCGCCGACCGGATCTTCCCCGCCCTGCGCGAGCACTGCCGTGGCGTGCACGCCAAGCGGTACGGGGAGGCGGCCTGGGCCGAACGGGTGGAACGCCTCTACGACGAGCTGACCGCTACGGCGCCGCCCGCCCCGTAGCCAGCGCCCGTGCCACCGTCACGACGTACGGCGACACCATCAGCACCGGCGCCCTGACGCCCGTATGGCGCCAGCAGTAGACCCACCACTCGCGGACGGGGACGCCGGGCTTGGAGGAGTCCTGCGGGGCGGGCGGCGGCGGGCCGTCGCCGACGTGGTGCGGGGCGACGAAGGCGGGGATGCCCGCGCGGCGGGCGCGGAAGCCGTGGTCGTAGTCGCCCATGCCGTGGCGGAAGACCTTGTCGATGTCGCCGACGCGCTCGCGCACGGCCCAGGGGAGCAGGACCACGTCGCCGTCGTACGTGTCGCAGGGCTCGGGGCGGGCACCCGGCTCGACGAGGGCGAGGGCGCGGCCGTCACGGCGGCGGCCCGAGCGCGTGGTGGTGCCGCCCTGGCGGACGGCGCCCACGACCACCGCCTCCTCGTCGCATGCGTTCGAGGTCTCCAGGAGGCGGGCGAGGGCGTCCGGGGCGAGGCGTACGCCGGTGCCGAGCCAGAGCTGGTGCGTGGGCTCGGGGCTGCCCGCCGCGCGGCTGTTGCGGCTCGCCAGGCGCATGCCGTGGCCCCGGCGGACGTCGGCGCCGACGACCGTGACCTGGACGCCCGGGTGGGCGTCGCGCACGGCGGCGACCGTCCCGTCGGTGGAGCCGGCGTCGACCAGATGGACGCGTACGCGCGTGCCGGGCGGCAGGTCGCGCTGTGCGGCGAGTGCGTCGAGAGTGGCGAGTGTGTCGGCGCGGCGGTTGTGGGTCGTCATGAGGACGGCTACGACGGGCACCCGGGGCAGTTCCACGAGCTCTCCTTCGCAGGGGGCCTCTGCACGGAGGCGCTGGTCAGAGGGGGTGCGACCCAAGGCTGCGGATAAGTGCTGGATAAAAGTTGAGCGGACTTGACTCATGTCTGTTGACGGGGAGGGGGGTGGTGTTGCAGTCTTGAGTCAGTTCCACTCAAGTATCAGCTGGAGGAATCGAAATGGCACGTGCGGTCGGCATCGACCTGGGCACGACTAACTCCGTCGTCAGCGTTCTGGAAGGCGGCGAGCCCACCGTCATCACCAACGCCGAGGGCGCCAGGACCACGCCGTCCGTCGTCGCCTTCGCCAAGAACGGTGAGGTGCTCGTCGGCGAGGTCGCCAAGCGCCAGGCGGTCACGAACGTGGACCGGACCATCCGCTCCGTCAAGCGCCACATGGGCACTGACTGGAAGATCAACCTGGATGGCAAGGACTTCAACCCGCAGCAGATCTCGGCGTTCATCCTGCAGAAGCTGAAGCGGGACGCGGAGTCCTACCTGGGCGAGAAGGTGACCGACGCGGTCATCACCGTCCCGGCGTACTTCAACGACTCGGAGCGCCAGGCCACGAAGGAGGCCGGCGAGATCGCGGGCCTGAACGTGCTGCGCATCGTCAACGAGCCGACGGCCGCCGCCCTCGCGTACGGCCTCGACAAGGACGACCAGACGATCCTCGTCTTCGACCTCGGTGGCGGCACCTTCGACGTGTCCCTCCTGGAGATCGGCGACGGCGTCGTCGAGGTGAAGGCCACCAACGGTGACAACCACCTCGGTGGTGACGACTGGGACCAGCGCGTCGTCGACTACCTGGTCAAGCAGTTCAACAACGGCCACGGCGTGGACCTCGCCAAGGACAAGATGGCGCTCCAGCGTCTGCGCGAGGCCGCCGAGAAGGCGAAGATCGAGCTCTCCTCCTCCACCGAGACCACGATCAACCTGCCCTACATCACGGCGTCCGCCGAGGGCCCGCTGCACCTGGACGAGAAGCTCACGCGCGCCCAGTTCCAGCAGCTCACGTCCGACCTCCTGGAGCGCTGCAAGACGCCGTTCCACAACGTCATCAAGGACGCGGGCATCCAGCTCTCCGAGATCGACCACGTCGTTCTCGTCGGTGGCTCCACCCGTATGCCCGCCGTCGCCGAGCTCGTCAAGGAGCTGACCGGCGGCAAGGAGGCCAACAAGGGTGTGAACCCGGACGAGGTCGTCGCCATCGGCGCCTCGCTGCAGGCCGGTGTCCTCAAGGGTGAGGTCAAGGACGTCCTGCTCCTCGACGTGACCCCGCTGTCCCTCGGCATCGAGACCAAGGGCGGCATCATGACCAAGCTCATCGAGCGCAACACCACGATCCCGACCAAGCGGTCCGAGATCTTCACGACGGCCGAGGACAACCAGCCGTCCGTGCAGATCCAGGTCTACCAGGGCGAGCGCGAGATCGCGGCGTACAACAAGAAGCTCGGCATGTTCGAGCTGACCGGTCTGCCGCCGGCCCCGCGCGGTGTCCCGCAGATCGAGGTCTCCTTCGACATCGACGCCAACGGCATCATGCACGTGACCGCGAAGGACCTCGGCACGGGCAAGGAGCAGAAGATGACCGTCACCGGTGGCTCCTCGCTGCCGAAGGACGAGGTCAACCGGATGCGCGAAGAGGCCGAGAAGTACGCGGAGGAGGACCACGCCCGCCGCGAGGCCGCCGAGACGCGCAACCAGGGCGAGCAGCTCGTCTACCAGACGGAGAAGTTCCTCACGGACAACGCGGACAAGGTCCCCGGTGACGTGAAGACCGAGGTCGAGGAAGCCGTCAATGAGCTGAAGGAGAAGCTCAAGGGCGAGGACACGGCCGAGATCCGCACCGCCACCGAGAAGGTCGCCGCCGTCTCGCAGAAGCTCGGCCAGGCCATGTACGCCGACGCGCAGGCCGCGCAGGGCGCCGAGGGCGCCGCTCCCGGCGGCGAGGCCGGCCCGAACATGTCCAAGGACGACGACGTGGTCGACGCCGAGATCGTCGACGACGAGAAGGACCAGAAGGGTGGCGCCGCCTGATGACGGAGGAGACCCCGGGCACCGGCGAGAACGCCGAGCGGCCTGACGTCCCCTCCGGCGCCACCGACGACGCCGCGCCGAAGTCCGCCGAGCCCTCCGCCCAGGAGGGCCAGGCGGACCCGGCAGGGGACGCGAGCAAGGCATCCGCGCAGGACGTGGGGGCCACGGCCCAACTGGACCAGGCCCGTGCCGCGCTCAGCGAGCGCACCGCGGACCTCCAGCGCCTGCAGGCCGAGTACCAGAACTACCGGCGTCGTGTGGAGCGGGACCGCACCACGGTCAAGGAGATCGCCGTCGCGAACCTCCTGTCCGAGCTGCTGCCCGTCCTCGACGACGTGGGCCGCGCCCGTGAGCACGGCGAACTCGTCGGCGGCTTCAAGTCCGTCGCCGAGTCGCTGGAGACGGTCGTCGCCAAGCTGGGCCTCCAGCAGTTCGGCAAGGAGGGCGAGCCCTTCGACCCGACGATCCACGAGGCCCTGATGCACAGCTACGCGCCGGACGTCACCGAGACGACCTGTGTGGCGATCCTGCAGCCGGGTTACCGGATCGGGGAGCGCACCATCCGCCCCGCGCGGGTGGCCGTCGCCGAACCGCAGCCGGGTGCCCAGTCCGGCACGTCCGGCACGGCGGAGTCGGCCGACGCCCCCGAGGCGGAGGCAGAGAAGGAGAGCGGTGGCCCGGACGAGGGCTGACGTGATCCGCGCAAGCAGTACTGATGTGAGTGAGGAGGGACGTCGAGGCCGATGAGCACCAAGGACTTCATCGAGAAGGACTACTACAAGGTCCTCGGCGTCCCCAAGGACGCCACCGACGCCGAGATCAAGAAGGCGTACCGCAAGCTCGCCCGGGAGAACCACCCCGACGCCAACAAGGGCAACGAGAAGGCGGAGGAACGCTTCAAGGAGATCTCCGAGGCGAACGACGTCCTCGGGGACCCCAAGAAGCGCAAGGAGTACGACGAGGCGCGCGCGCTGTTCGGCAACGGCGGGTTCCGTGCGGGACCCGGCGCGGGCGGCGGCGGCACGTTCAACTTCGACCTGGGCGACCTCTTCGGAGGCGGGGCCCAGGGCGGCTCCGGTGGCTTCGGCGGCGGCATAGGCGACGTCTTCGGCGGCCTGTTCAACCGGGGCGGCGCGGGCACGGGCACCCGTACCCAGCCGCGCCGGGGCCAGGACATCGAGTCCGAGGTGTCGCTGAGCTTCACCGAGGCGGTCGACGGCGCGACGGTCCCGCTGCGCATGTCGTCCCAGCAGCCCTGCAAGGCGTGCTCCGGCACCGGCGACAAGAACGGCACGCCGCGCGTGTGCCCGACCTGCGTCGGCACCGGACAGGTCTCGCGGGGCGGCGGTGGCGGCTTCTCGCTCACCGACCCGTGCGTGGACTGCAAGGGCCGCGGCCTCATCGCCGAGACCCCCTGCGACGTCTGCAAGGGCTCGGGCCGCGCCAAGTCCTCCCGCACGATGCAGGTCCGTATCCCCGCCGGGGTCTCGGACGGCCAGCGCATCAGGCTCCGCGGCAAGGGCGCACCCGGTGAACGGGGCGGCCCCGCGGGCGACCTGTACGTGGTCGTCCACGTCGCCGCGCACCCCGTCTTCGGCCGCAAGGGCGACAACCTCACGGTGACCGTGCCCGTCACGTTCACCGAGGCGACGCTCGGCGGCGAGGTCAAGGTGCCGACCCTCGGCGGCCCCGCCGTCACCCTGAAGCTGCCCGCCGGCACGCCCAACGGGCGGACGATGCGGGCCCGCGGCAAGGGCGCCGTCCGCAAGGACGGCACGCGCGGGGACCTCCTGGTGACGGTCGAGGTGGCCGTCCCCAAGGAGCAGGACCTTTCCGACGAGGCCCGCTCGGCCCTCGAGTCGTACCGCAAGGCGACTGAGGACATCGATGTGCGGGCAGAACTGTTCCAGGCCGCGAAGGGAGCTTGAGCGAGATGGACGGCCGGCGTCGCAGCAACCCGTACGAACTCACCGACGAGACACCGGTGTACGTCATTTCGGTGGCGGCCCAGCTCTCCGGCCTGCACCCGCAGACGCTGCGCCAGTACGACCGTCTCGGCCTGGTCTCCCCGGGCCGCACGGCCGGTCGCGGCCGCCGCTACTCGGCCCGCGACATCGAACTGCTGCGCACCGTCCAGCAGTTGTCGCAGAACGAGGGCATCAATCTCGCCGGCATCAAGCGCATCATCGAGCTGGAGAACCAGGTGGCCGCGCTCCAGTCCCGCGTGGCGGAACTGACCGCCGCGGTGGAAGGCGCCGCCGCCGCCATGCAGCAGCGCGAGGCGGCGGTCCACGCCTCCTACCGCCGCGACCTGGTCCCGTACCAGGAGGTCCAGCAGACGAGCGCGCTGGTGGTGTGGCGGCCCAAGCGGTCGCAGGAGCAGTAGCGCTCCGCTCGGAACAGTGAGAAGGGGCCCGGAGTCGACGAACCGACTCCGGGCCCCTTCGGCATTCCCGTACGCGCGTAGGTCACTTGCCGGTCGACTGGAACACCGCCACGGCGAGCGCCGCGCACGACGTCAGGGCGGCCAGTGACGGCAGCGGCCAGCGCGTGCGCTCCAGAGCGTCAAGGCGTTCCTCGTGCTCGCCGAGGGTCTTGTCGGTCTGGTCTGCGCGTTGCAGGAGCAGTGCCAGATCGCCGCGCGTGGTGGCGAACCCGACGTCGACGGAGCGCCGCAGCCGCTCCAGCTCGACGGCGACCCCGGCCTGTTCGAGATCGTTCACGGCCGATTCGCCTCCTTGCGCAGCCAGCGGGGCAGCAGCCGGTCCACCTCCGGCAGGGCCATCACGCGGGTCACGGCCGCCGCCACGGCGACGACGCCCGCGAGCGCGGGCACGTTCCGCGCCGCTTCGTCGTCGGCGAGCAGCGGCAGCAGTGCGACGGCGGTCTGGAGCGCGGTGCGCACGGTTCTGCGCGCGGCTTCGGTCATGGTCGTCACCTCCGGGGTGGTTCATGGGTTCGGTACGCGCAGCCGGTCCCAGCTCGTCCGGCCGGGGACGCCGTCCGCGGCCGGGCCGGTGTACCCGAGCTTGCGCTGCCAGGCGGCGTATGAGGCGACGTCGGCCTCGCCCCATACGGGCCCTGGGCCGACGCGGTAGCGCCCGCAGCCCTCGGCGACCAGGCGCCGGCCGACGGCGGTGAACAGCTCGCTGCGGCGGCCCGGCACGAAGAACGCGGCACCGGGGAAGGCGGCGTACGGCTGCGGCACCGGGCGGAGCCCGAGCCGGGCGTCGATCCGCCCGCGCATGCCGGGCATGGAGAACGAGGGGTCGATCTTGCGCCGGGTCCACTCCTTGTGGCCGATGACGCTCGCCGCGGACCAGCCATGGGCGCGGCACAGGGCGGCGGAGACCTTCTCCACGGCGGCGAGTTGAACGGCCGGGTACGGGTCCTTGCCAGTGCCCAGGTTCTCGATCTCGAAGCCGTAGAAATGGGCGTTGCCGTCGACGGCGTCCGGGCCGGGGGAGGACGGGGCCGGGCGTTCCGCGCGTACGGCGTCGTACACGGCGGAGGAGCCCGACCCCGCGTGGTTGGTGCGGCCGCAGCCGACCAGGTGGACCGTGCCGTCCTTGGCGATCAGGCCGACGCACAGCGGACCGGGGAGGGCGGCGGTGCCGTCACGGCACAGGGTGAGGGAGTCGCGGCCGGCGGTGTGGTGCAGCATGACGCCGTTGACCGGGCCCCAGGGGCCCTTGTGGTTGCGGTTGCGGGTCTGCCAGCCGGGATGTTCTCGGACGCGTACGCCCTCGCCGCGCAGGGCGCGGGCGAGGGCGTACGCGGACAGGGGTGTGGCCATGGGGGCGGGGGTCCTTAGACGCTGGTGACCGTGAGGAAGCGGTTCGCGAAGGTGGCGGTGGAGGTGGTCGCCGAGGACTTGTAGGCGAGGGTCACGGTGTGCGCCGTGTTCACGGCGAGCCCGGAGACCTGGAACTGCGTGGAGGCCGACAGAAGGCCGGTGCCGGTGGCGAGCGCGGACCGGGCGTCGGCGGCGGCGAGTACCACCGTCGTCCCCTTCTTGACGATGGCCGAGACGTAGCCGGACGCTGACGCCACTGAATTGCTGACGCGCGCGCCCAGGGCGATCTGGATCGTGCCCGAGGACGGGGCGACGAAGGAGACGCTGGTGGCCGTGGAGCCCGTCGGGGCCTCGACGTACGCCGTGGACGTGGTGGTGCCGGCGCCGCTGTTGCCGCTCAACACGGGGGCCGGTGAGAGGGCCGCCCAGAAGGCGCCGTTGTAGTAGACGTACTGCTTGGGTGTCGTGAGGAAGGCGAGCATTCCGGCGACCGGGGCGGGGACCTTGGCGTCGAGGGACACCTGGTCGGCGAAGCGCAGGACGGTGCGGCCGTCGACGGCTTCCGCCAGGGACTGGAGGTGCAGGGGGATGTTCGCGGCGTCGGACGGCTGCGGGTAGGGCAGACCGCCGAGCGGGGTGAGCAGGGACATGCGGGGACCTCCGGAGCTGCTGAAGTGGTCTGGCGGGGCCGTGGCTAACCGGGCAGGGACGGCGGCAGCGAGTCGGCGGACGAGCCGCCGTCGCCCGCCGTCGCGGCCGCGCTGTCGATCGGGACGGGCTGCGCGACGTTCCCGTCGTCCGTCGGTGCCGGTGCCTCGGACTCCCCCGCCGACGGGACCTCCTCGGTGGGCGTCTCACTCATGACGTGCCTCCTGTCGGCGGCGGAACCGGTGCCTCGGGCGGAGTCAGGATCGTGGTCAGCAGGGTGCGGTAGCTGAGCTTGGTCGCCGTCAGGTCACCGAGGGTCGCGTAGGCGGCGGTGATCTCCCCGTACGTCAGCTGGGTGCCGTAGAGCGGGTCGACCGGCGAGTCGGGGGTGAGACCGGGGTCGAGCGGTACGCCGTTGTAGGCGGTGCCGCGCAGCGTCAGCGTCTGCTGCGGTGCCGCACCGGCCTGGCAGGTGGTGCGGATGCCGACGACCCAGGCGAAGGTGTCGAGCTCGGCACCGGTCACGTCCACCACCCGGACGATGTCGCCGAGTTGGATACGTGGATCGTGCAGGACCTCCACCTCGCCGAAGACAGGGACGGGGTAGCGGCCGGCGTCGAGCATGGACTGCGCGAGGGTGTCGGCGGCCAGCCGGGTCTGCACCCAGGGAGTGGCGGGGGCCTCGTAGACCTGATTGCCGTAGTACGCCTGGCTCGGGGGGCTGTACCTGGCGTACCAGCGCTGCTTCGCCTGTCCTGAGCGGACCTGCGGGACGATCTGCACGGACGGTTTGCCGTCCTTGGTCACGGTCCATACGGGAGCGGTGCCGTTGTTGGCGAACCGGACGACGTAGTCCGCGCCGTCACGCATGGAGCTGACCGTGACGCTGCCCTTGACCGAGGTGCCACCGGTGGCGGCGGAGCCGAAGCGCACCTTGTGGCCGTAGGCGAGCGGGGCGGCGTCGTCGTCGATCAGAAGCGGGCCGATGTCGTTCTCGTCCTCGGCGATGGCGTACGGCACGTCCACCACGGCCCCCGGGTCGATCCTGCGGATGACGGTGTCCACAACCGTGTCGCCGTTGACGCTCTTGATGCCCGTCCAGTCGGCGTAGGGCTGCTGGCACCAGTTGCGGCAGGCGTCGATCTCCTCGGAGACGGTCAGCGCGGAGATGGAGCGGCGCGTGGTCACGGTGAGGTTCGGGCGCGGCGGCACGGTGCGGAACCGGGCGGGGCCGTGCCAGCGGAAGACACCCTGCTCATCGAATTCAGCGGTCGACATCGTGGCCCGCGCGATCTCGGTGAGAGCGTCCCACTGGGACCCTGACACCTGGGGGACGTCGTAGAGCGGGATGTCGGCTTCGTCGAGCACGGCGCCCTTGCGCCAGCGGCCCTTCATGTCCCACTCGTCGCCGGTGTACGAGTCGAGGTCGGGCCAGGACCGGTCGGTGACCTGGACGCATTCGACTGCCATGTCGGTGGTCAGGTCGACGCGGTGCAGCTCGGAGGGCGGCTGTCCTGCGACGGCCTCCACGAAGGTGCCGGGGCCGCCGACCATGTACTGGCCGTCGGGCGCCGTCAGCCGGGGCCTCACGACCGGCATGACCGACGAGCCGCCGGACCGCGTGTCCACGGAGAAGCCGAGGTGCCACGTGCCGCGCAGGGAGGCCAGCTTGGGGAAGGTCCACCAGAAGTACCAGTAGCCGCCGCCCACGGTTCCGGAGGCGATCGTGATCTGGCCGGTGGAGATGTCGAAGGTGCCCGTGAGGTAGCCGTACTTCCCCGCGCTGCGGTCGAAGACCAGCTTCAGCTCCACGACGCTGTCCTTGGCCAGCGCCGTGTTGACGTGCATCTCGGCCTGGAACACCCGCCCGGATACGGGGAACCGTGAGCGCGGCATCCACGACGTGGCGAACCGCGGCGCGGCCGGCATCAGCGCCATCTCGTGCGGCGCGCCGTCCCGTATCCAGGAGTACGTGGACGGGTCGGGCAGCGACTCGGGCTGGCCGTAGCTGGCGTTGAAGCCGCCGTGCAGCGAGGCGTACAGCACGGTGAAGGGCTTGTTGATGTCGATGTTGCCGTTCGCGTCCTTCTTCGCCGCGAGCGGGGCGCGCGGCGGCGGGCAGGTGTGGATGCCGCCCTGGCGCAGCAGCTCGTCCACGCACCACATGGTGGTCGCCACGGGCTTGCCCCACAGCAAGCCGTGGTACGGACGCGGCAGTTGTGCCGCGCCGCGCAGCCGCTCCGCACCGTCCAGGGCCTGCACGGTGACCGTGTCGCTGCCGGACGCGGCCGTCCGGGACCGCACGGTGCCGCGGAAGGCGGGCACGGTCCGTCCGGAGACGCCCGCCTCGTGCACGACGGACTGGCCGGGCCGCGCCACGTCGGAGCTGGCGCGCGGCGCCCAGGCCGAGTACAGGCGCGGCGCGGCGGTGCCGTCGACGCCGCCGAGCTGCACCTCCAACTGCGCGGAAGCGCTGCCGGAGACCGCGCGGAACGCGTCGGGCACGTCGGTCGCGTAGGCCCGTTCCACCTTCCAGGACTGCACCTGCGGGCCGAGTTCCTGACCGCCGAAGCGGGTGGAGTGGGCCGGGGTCCGTTCGGGTGCGGCGAGGGCGTCGTCGAGGGCGTCGTCGTCAGAGTTCAGCACCGCGCACCTCCACCAGGTCGATGCTGACGTTGCGGTACGGCAGCGGGGACGCGGGCGCGTCGCTGTACGCGGTCACGCTCATCGCCGGGCAGCCGTCGCCGAGTGCGAACGGGACCGGGTCGTCGCCGATGGTCAGACAGGCTCCGGCGAGCCCGGCGATGCCGGTGACGCCGGGTCCGCCGACCGGGGTGACGAAAGCGGCGGCGTCCGGGGCGGTGCCGGTGACGCTCGCGCCGGTGACGGCGGTGGTGCTGAGGTACTCGCCGTAGGCGTCCTTCCAGTCCAGCTGGGCGGTGGCGGTCGCCGGGCTCCAGTCCGGCGGGACCAGCCACGACACCCGCATGCCGGGGGCGACGGGCCAGCCGGTCCAGGTGCCGTGGCGCCAGCCGATGCGGGTGGTGTCCTCGAACCGCGCGACGACGGTGTCACCGATGACCGGGCTGACGACCATGGAGCCCGTCACCGTGAACCAGTGGTCGCCGCCGCTCGGCGAACTGCTCTGCGCGGCGGCCTGGTACGGGTCGAGGAGATTGACGGAGGCGGGGTCGAGCACGGCGAGCGGCCCGTAGGAGGTGACGGCGCTCCCTTGCAGGCCGGGCCCGTAGACGCGGCGGGCGAGTCGCGCCAGGTGCTGGGCGTCGTCCGGGGGCAGCAGGTCCCAGGAGAACTTGAGGCGGCGCGGGGTGCGGGCGGGGGCGACGGTGGTGACGGCGCCTTCGAGGGACTTGAACTCGGTGACGTTCAGATCGGCGGTGCGGTCCCAGGACTTGGCGGCCTGGACGATCTCGCGGAGCAGGCCCGGCTTGCCGATCCACAGATTCCTGCTGGCAGTGGGCGAATTTGGCGTACTGGCGGCCATTATGTTCCTCACCTCCGGGCGAGCTGACGCTGTCCGACCTGGACGGCGCGGGCGATGACCTGGGAGTCCACCGCGACGTGCACCGGCCGCGCGGCCATCGCCTCGACGGCGGCGGCGAGGCGGGCGAGCGAGGCGGCGTTGCCCGGGTGGTGGCCCAGCATCCGGCCTAGCTTGGACAGCGGGATGACGGCCTCGTTCTCGCCGCCCTCACCGATCAGGGCGAGCCGGCCGCCGGAGCGGGCCTGGACGACGCCGCCCTCGGCGAGCGTGGGGATGTTCGGGATCTGCGGCAGATGGATCCCGAACTCCTTGCCGCCGACGACCGGGACCCAGCCCGGGATCTTGACGTGGATGGAGTTCAGGCCGCGGATCATGGCGTTGATGCCGCCGATGTAGGCGCGGGGCAGCGCGGTGAACCCGTTGACCAGGCCCTTCATGACACTCTTGATGGGACCGGCGTGGGACTTGATGGCGCCCGAGATGGCGTTCCAGGCCCACTTCACGCCGCTGGCCAGCGCCTTCGACACCTTGTCCATGTTGATGAACTGGCTGATGATCGGCGCGAGCAGCGAGATGACAAGGCCGAGGGCATTGGCCTTCATGGCCGTATTGAGCCCCTTCTGAGCAAGGGTGGCCCCCTTGAGCCCCTTGCCGAGCCCGGTCATCGACTTGCCCCCACTGCTCGCGGTCTTCCCGGCCTTCCCCACGGACTTCTCGACGGCGTCGGACTGCCGCTTCACGTCACGCAGGGCGGTGTTGGCCTTGCCGGAGGAGGACTTGAGCTTGTCGAGGGAGGACTTGAACTTGTCGCTGCCAGTCTTGGACTTGACCAGCGACGAGGACGCGTCCTTGGCGCCGCTGCCGACCTTGGTGAGCGCCGACGCGGCGTTCTTGGCGCCGCTACTCGCCTTGGTGAGCGACGTGGAGGCCCCGTTGGCGCCGCTGCCGATCTTGGCGACGGGGTTGGAGGCGCCCTGGGCGGCACTTCGCAGTTGGCGCACCGCGGAGGAGGTCTGCGTCGCCGCGGAACGGAAGCGGGAGAGATTGCCTGCCGCTGTGGTGGAGCTACGAGCGAGTGTCATGAGACTCCCCTTACGTCAGGCGATCGCCTGAGCGGCCCTGTTGACGTCCGCGGTGAGATCGTGAAGCGAGCGGGCCAGATCGACCGACGCTTTGCGCATGGTCTTCAGACGGTCGGTGTCGATGCTGGTGATGGGGGCTTGTGGCGCGTTCCGCTCGGCCTCGGCCCGCGCCGCCATTTTCTTCGCCGAGCGCGGCATACCGTTTTTGTCGTGGACGAGATTGATCTTCTTCATGCCGGCCTTTTTGGCGGCGTCCATATCGACAAGTGTGCCCACCGCGATGGTGGCCAGGACCGCACCGAGCCCGGACCAGGCAGCCACCGAAGTGCTCTTGAAGTCCGTGAACGTCTTGACCAGATCTTCGAGGCCGAGTCCCAATGCTTTTGCCCAGTTCTCCCCCTGTGAAGGGTCCTCCTTCGCATCCTCGAACTTCTTGTCAATGTAGGTCTGGGAAACGCCGTTTCCCTTCTCTTCCAGCTTCTTCTTGATGTCGGCGACTTCCTGGTAAACGTCGTCGACGGTGTGGTTCGCCATGCTGCCCCCTTGACAGGGTGATTCACGGGCCCGATAGTGTTGCCCGGTTCTTTACCGGGTCTCTTGTGGGTGGGGAAAATGAATGGTGCAGCGATCGTGGGCGCCCTTGTGGGCGCCGTTTTTCTTTATGGCGCGGTGCGTACTTTCAGACGCGGGCGAGCGTTACGGGTTCGCGGGGTGATGGTCACCGCGCGGTGTATGCATGCCGTGGGCGTGTCCACCGGAAATGTTGTTCTCAAAGTTAAATTTCCGGCGGAAGGAAAAGAGAGGTTGGCCGAGCTTGGCCCGTTCGCTTTTCCACCGGCACGCGAGGGAGAATCGCTCAGGGTGATCTACGACCCCAAAGATCTGTCCAACGTCGAGTCTCCGCAGGAGATGTCGACCGGGCGGCTCGCCCTCGCGTTCATGGTGGGCGCCTCCGCGATACTCATCGTCTCCGTTACCGCCCTTGTGCTCGGTTAGGGTCGGCGCGGGCGTTCAGGAGAAGAAGCGGACCAGTTCCTCCGGGCCGGGCAGGGCGGATGCCGACGAGGATTCGACACCAGCGGCGTCGGTGTCCGGGTCTTGCTGGCCGGGCCGCTTCAGTGGCTCCGGGAACTCCGGCGGATCCCCGTCCTCGCCCTGGTTGACCATGGCGAACATCCAGTTCGCCTCGGCCAGCCGGTCGACCACGTGCGCCAGCAGATGTTCCGTCACGCCCCAAGCGGCGGCTTCACCGTGCAGAGCGTGGGTGAGGGCGGCTTCCTGCGGCAGATGCTGGATGAGCACCGCAAGCCGCCGCGACGACAACCGCCCCCGGTACCAATCAAGAAGATCAACGCCATAGTGGCGCAGCAGATCGGCCTCGATGGCCTCGGCGTGCTCTTCGACGAGCTCGCCGAGGCTCAGTCTTCCCCCAGGCCGAGCCCGGTCTCCTTGCCGTACGCCTCCAGGATCGCGGCGATGTCCTGCATGGTGACGTCGTGCTGCTCGAACCGCGCGAACTGCCGCTCGCCGAGCAGGAGTTGGAGGAGGCCGTCGACGTCGTTGTCGTCGAGGGCGCGCAGCTTGCGGGCGACGGCGCGGCTGAGTTCGGTCGGCAGCTCGAAGGCGTCATCGTCGATCCGGAAGGTCCAGGCGCGGCCGAGCGCTTCGAGGCGCTGGGCACGGGCGGCGTTCACGTCGAATCCGGGCATGAGGTGCTCCGTTCGGGGAAGTCGGGGGTGGGAGAGCGAGGGGCGGCCCGGCGCGGAAATGCGCCGGGCCGCAGTGCGTAACCCGCCGGTACGGCTGTGACCTGCCGGTTTACGCGTACGAGTCGTCCTTCATCAGCCACGTGGCCAGCGGCAGCGTCGTGTCGTCCTGGGCGTAGGCGGTGAAGGTGACGCCGAGCTTGATGGCCCCGGTGCGGGTCATCGAGATCTCCTCGGTGTCCGTCACCTGGCCGCGCGGCACGATGAGCCGGTAGACGACCGGGACGCCGTTCTTCGTGTCGGAGAACTCGAAGCCGAGCATGCGCTCGTCCGGGGTCGGGTTGGTGGCGAGGTCGTACTTGAAGGTGCCCGCCTCCGCGCCGGTCGCGGTGACGGCGCTGGTCGCGCCGCCGCCCATGAAGAACGGCAGCGTCGCCTTGTTGATCTGCAGGAGCTGGAACTTGAGCGTCAGCTCGCGGTCGGAGTGGATGTAGCGCAGGGCGCTCACCGACTGCCAGCCGTCGACCTGGTCGATCTTGTCCTTCTTGGCGAGCTTGACGCCGTCGGTGGAGGTGTAGCCCAGCTCGGTCCAGTCGGCGGACCAGGCCGCCTTGGTGTCGGCGGGGACGGTGACGGCCGGGGTCGCGCCGTACTTGGCGACGAGCACCTTGCCGGTGCCGGCGACGCGGATCTGGGCGCTGGTGTTGGGACTGGCCATGGAGGAACTCCTTCGGGAGCGGTGGGTCAGGCGGGGCGGATCGAGAGCTGGAGGCGGGTGAGGTAGCGGCTGGCGGCCGGCCGGTTGTAGTCGGGCAGCCAGCGCGGTCCCTCGACCTCGGCGACGTCGGTGACGACCGCCGAGCCGTAGGCCGTGCCCTGCAACTCGTGCACGCAGGCACGGGCGGCGAGCGCGATGGTGTGGGCGGCCGTCTTGTCGGCGGCGTACGCCTCCACGTCGACCACGGGGTGGTCGAGGTAGAGGTCGTCGATCCAGGTCCCGCCGGTGCGCGAGACGAGAACGACCTTCTGGGTGCCGTCGAACCCGGAGGGCGGCCGGTTGTCGACGGTCACGCCCGCCATCTCGGCCCGGTTCTTCAGGAAGTCGACGACGAGGCGCTCGACGTCGGGAAAGTTCAGTACGGACACATGAAAGCTCCCGTCAAAAGGGGAGTCGGGTGTGGTGTGGCTGTACGCGCGGGCCCGCACGCTCGCTTCGGACCGCCACGGCGACGAGGGGTCCGGGCAACACGAAGCGGCAGGTCCGCGCCTCTGAGTTCCGGGCGCAGCTCTGCCGCTGCTTCAAGTGTGATCGGGGGGTGCGGATCGCGCAACTCGCCTAGTGTGAACGGCGGTTACCTGCGGCTACGGGGGGATTCATGACGGCGAGCGACCAGTGGTATGTGCTCATCGAGGCCGGCTCCGGTTACTTGGATGGGGCATGGGAGCTGAAGGAGAAGCAGCACGTCGACGGGGACCGAACGGCGGCGCTGATCAGGGCGGAGGTCGTCTCCGGCATGTGGGCCCCGCGCGGCTGGGACGCACCGCACGTCGGCCGGCTCGTCTTCGAGCTGTCCGACACGAGCTGGCTGGTGGAGCTGTCCGAGGAGCGGTGGCCCACCGACGCCCCCAAGCCGTACACCCGCACGATCTTCTTCCGCGTCTCCGTGGCCC
Organism: Streptomyces sp. NPDC046939; assembly: GCF_040644575.1. NCBI lineage: Bacteria > Bacillati > Actinomycetota > Actinomycetes > Kitasatosporales > Streptomycetaceae > Streptomyces > Streptomyces sp. NPDC046939. Next base: position 21,497 of record NZ_JBEYWV010000008.1, on the reverse strand, counting down.
GCCTCTTCCACGCCAAAGAGGCCCGGCCCGCTCAGCCGCCGGAGAAGAGACCCGGCTTCGTGCGCCGGGCTCTGGGCGGTTAGCGGTGGGGCCTCTTGACGGGCGGCGGAGCGCTTACTGACGGCCGCGGGCGATCCGCTCCGCGGCGAACACGTCCTCCAGGCGGAACAGCGACCTGCGTCCCTGTCGTCCAGCGGCGCGCAGATGGCCGAGCTGGACCCACTTGCGGATGGTGGCGGGGACGACGCCCGCTTCGAGGGCTGCGAGGTCGGCGGTGATGAGGGGAGTACCCGGGCTGTTCATGGCTGCTGCTCCTCCAGTACGTGGCGGCACGCCGGGTTCACGCACCGCACCTCCGCCCGTTCCGGGAACGCGCGCAGCGACACGGAGTCGCAGCGCGGGCACCGGCCGGGCAGCCGCACCATCTGTTCGGTATCGCCGAGGACGCGGGCGCACCGGTGGGCCATGCGCCGGGTCTCCTCCTCGACGTGCGCGGCGAGTACGGGGTCGGCGTCGACGCGGTCGAGGAGCCCGGCGATGCGGCGCAGCCGGACCGGGACGGGGGCGGCGGGGACGGGGCGCAGGCCGAGCCGTTCCCGTACGGCCTCTTCGAGTTCGCAGACGCCGTCGGTGATGTCGCGTACGGCATCGGAGACGTACAGGCGCACGGGTGCGGCGCCGCCGCCGGAACCGGACGACGGACCGGGGCGTTCGCGGAGGCGGCCGCCCGTGCTCGGGACCAGCTCCTCGACCAGCTCGGGGAACTGACGGATGAGGGTGGAGATCCACAGACGGCTGCCGGTGGCACCGGATGCCGGTGTACGTCGCGTCGTCATGCGGCGGTCACCTCCGTCGCGCCTGTCGCGTCCGTTGCACCCGTCGCGTCCGTCGTGAGGGTGACGGCGCGCCCGTTGCGGTAGAGCCGGCCGCCGCAGACGCCGTCGAACCAAGAGTGGGCAGGGTCGACGATCGCCTCGCACTCCGCGCGGATCGGGCACTCGTTGCATGCGCGCAACGCGTCACTGGCCTCCGGCATGGTTCGTACGAATACCCGGTGGGCGGGCAGCGAGGCGCAGGCGGCGGTCCTGCGCCAGTCGAGTTCGTCATCGGAGACGAGGAAACCCCTGCTCAGAGCCGTCTTGGCAGGAGAAAGGGCGGAAGTCGTCGGTCGGGACACGTGCAGCGCCTCCCCGCTTATGGGAACATACGTTCGAGAGTTGCGAACGCGCGCTCAGAGTCGCATGGTGCGAGCGCGCACGCAAGCGAGATCGGTGGCACGGGAGTGATGACGGGAGTCGGAGCGATGCCCTGGACGGAGGCGCCGGCAATGGCGCTCAAGGATTGCGCGCGCGTGCGATCACCTATGGTGCGAGCGCGATCGGTACGCTGTCCCCGCGACGAGGGGAGAGCCATCGAATGGCCGGTAGTGCAGGGGCGAGAGCCCACGACGACCAGGGTTTCCGTGACGACGGCGCGCGCGGACGACCCAAGGGTGCCGACACGCTCGACGAGTTCGCCACATGGGTCGAGACGCTGTTGCGCCAGCGCGGCTATGACATCGACAGCCCGCGCGGCGGTGGCAGGTCCCGGCTCGCCGACGACGCGGGCGTGCACCGGGCGGCGGTCAGCCGACTGCTCCAGCGCCAGAGCATGCCGGACCTGGAGACCATGCGGCGCCTGGCCCTGGTTCTCGGCATCCCGCTGCGGGACATGTTGATCCGCTCCGGCCGGCTGACGGCCGAGGATCTTCCGCTCGGCGGCCCGGTTAGCGGCGCCCACCAGGGGAATAGCCCAGCGGACGAAAAGCTCCTCAGCCCGGAGGAGGCGGCCCGCAGAATGGGCGTCCCGCCGGAGTTGAGGGAGACATTCGTCAAAGTGGCAAGGCAGTTCCTGCCGTCGGCGGGGGACTGAGCAAGCAGGGCCCCGGGGGGTGGGGCGGCATCAGGGGAGCGCACAGATGGGGCTGGAGGAAAGCGAGGCAGGGGCATCGGCGCACACGCGCTGCGACTCTGCCGAGGCCGAGCGCAGCGGGGGCAGCGCCCAACAGGACAACGTGGCTGAGCAGTTGAGCGGCCTGCTCATCGAGCTGGGCCAGAAGGTACGGGAGGCCGGGGCCGACGGCGTACGCATCCTCACCGCCGCCGAGGTCGAGCGGGGACAGCTCGAATGGTTCAGGGAAGGCTGGCAGGAGCATGCGCGCGCGGTCGGCGACGAGGTCGGCCGGCCGGGCGGCCATGAACTCGACGAGGGCCAGGACACGAGCCCCGGCCGCCTCCTCCGCTTCCCCGACCGCCCCGACGAGCGCCAGGACACACGTCGGGAGTTACCGGCCCCGGGCGAGCAGCACCCACTGCCACTCGTCCGGGCCCGCGAGGCAACAGTGCAGGAACTGATGCCGCACCGCCCGAGGGAAGCACGGGAACCCTCCGCACCACCGCCGGTGGAACACGTACGGCCCCAGCCCCGGCCCGCACCGGAATGACAGCATGGGCGGGGCCGCCCACCGTGCCGCTCGCCGATGGCGCAGGATGGACGCCATGACCGAGATCCGTACGCCCCGGCTCCTCCTGCGCCGCTGGTCCCCCGACGACGACCTCGCGCCCCTCGCCGACATCCAGTCCGACCCCGCCGTCATGAGCCACATCGGTGACGGTGCGCCCCGCTCCCTCGACGAGACCGCCGAGGACATCGAGCGATGGGAGGACGAATGGGACGACGAGGGCTTCGGCGTCTTCGCCGTCGAACTCCTCGGCTCCGGCGAGCTCGCGGGCGCGGTCGGCCTGTACGTTCCCGTCGCCCCGCCCCAGATCGCCGGCCACATCGGCATCCAGTGGCGGCTCGGCCGACAGTTCTGGGGCCAGGGCTACGCCTCGGAGGCGGCGCAGGCGTCCTTGGAGTTCGCCCTCCAGGACCGCGGGATCGACCGTGTGGTCGCGGCGGTCCGGGACGGCGACACGTCATCACCGAAGGTGCTCGGCAAACTGGGCCTGACCCGAACCGGCGAGACGGACGGCTTCCGCCTGTACGCGATCGACCTGACGGAGTTCGCAGGCTAATGCGCTACCGCGCCGATGAACGCGGACCAGGCCCTGGGAGTGACGGTGAGGTGGGCGCGGCCCGGGGTCTTGGAGTCCCGGATATGGGTCGCGCCGGGGGTGTGGGCGACCTCTATGCAGTCCCCCTCGCTACCGTTGCTGCTGTAACTGCTCTTGCGCCAGTCTTCCGGCCCCGGCGAATTCACAGCCGTTCCAGAAAGCGGGCCCAGGCGAGCGCGCCCACGGTGAGCTGGGGCCCGGAGGTGTTCTTGGAGTCGCGGATGTGGGTGGCGCCGGGGGCGTGGGCGACCTCGACGCAATCCCCCTCGCTGCCGTTGCTGCTGTAGCTGCTCTTGCGCCAGTCCAGTGCCTTGCGCTTCATGTCTCTCCCAGCAGTTGCTCGGTGAAGGCCCGCGACTCCCTCGGGGTGAGAGCCTGGGCCCGGATCATGCCATACCGCAGTTCGAGGACCCGGAGATGTTTCGGGTCGTCGACGGGGCGCCCCGAAGCGACGCCCGGTGAGCGTCCGATGGCTGTGCCGTCCCCGAACCGCAATACCGTGATGCTTCCGTCGACTCCAGCGTGCTCCTCCCGGTCGATAGGCATGACCTGCAGGGACACATTCGGCAACTGCGCCAGTTCCAGCAGGCGTTGGAGTTGCCCGCGCAGCACCATCTTGCCCCCGAGCGGGCGTCGTAGAGCGACCTCTTCCAGCACGAAACTCAGTGCCGGAGCGGGTTCCTTCGCGATGACCGACTGACGGTCCATCCGTGCGGCGGTCACGCGATCTACCTCAGCGGCCGTGTACGCGGGCTGCCGCATCTCGAAGAGCGCCCTCATGTAGTCCTCGGTCTGCAACAGGCCATGGATGTCATGCGCGCCGTACCACTGGATATCGACGGCCCGGGCCTCCATCCGTGCCAGGTCCCGCACCTTCTTCGGGTATCGGACCTCCCGCAGATCCTCCTTGAGCCCGGCGACGATCCCGCGGGCCCCCAGCACCTCATCGGCCCGGTCCAGGTACTCCGGGCGAGGAATCCGCTTACCGCCCTCGACCTTGTAAACGATCCCCTCGCCGTATCCCATCGCCTCCGCGAACTCCGGAACCTTCAGCCCCGCTGACTCCCGCCAACTCCGCAACTGCCGCCCGGCCGTGGCCACAACAGCGGCCCCCTGCTCGTCATCCGGGTCGACCTCCCACCCGTCACCCTCCGTCGCCTCGCTCATCCGCGAACCTCCCACCCGTCGTCAACCCCCGCCCACGTACACCATGTACAGCCCTGGACAAACGCTGGACAGTAGCCGTACGTGACCGTCATGTCACAGGCGAGCGTACGGGCGCGCGGCCACGCTGAGTGACGTGAACTTCGAAATCACCGAACTTCCCCGCACCAGGCGCCACTTCCACATCCAGCTGTCCCCCACGCCACGCGGAGCCCGCCTCGCGCGCCTCCTGGCCGTGGAAGAACTCCGCACCTGGGCCCTCCCCCTGGACCTGGACACTGCCGCGCTGGTCATCGCGGAACTGGCCACGAACGCCGCCACCCACGGCCGCCTCCCCGGCCGCGACTTCCGCCTCAGCGTCTACGTGGCCGACCGCACCCTGCGCATCGAGGTCGCCGACGCGCGGGGCGACCGGACCCCGGAGCCGCAGCACGCCGCGCTCACCGCTGAAACCGGCCGGGGCCTGATGCTCGTAGCGGCGCTCGCCAACCGCTGGGGCGTGACCGGCACCCCCGCCGAAGCGCCCCGCAAAACGGTCTGGGCCGAGCTCGACCTCGTAGCACCGGCGCCCGGAAACCCGTACGCCGGTGACGTGGACGGCAACCCCAAAGGAACGACTGAGGGAGAAAGGACCCAGGCCAAGCCCCACCCCTCCCTCCGCCGCGACACGGACGGGTGAAGGTCGCCAACTCGGCTTGCATGCGCGCCCTTTGCGCCCCCTACGCTCACGCACAGCGAGCAACCGCACCGCAGACAACCCAAGACATGTGACGGCCCCCGCCGGGACTGGCATCCCACTGCGAGGGCCTCACCACACAGGAAGCTTCCACCTTCCCTATGGATACGCAGCAGACTAACGCGCACTCGAACACCCCGCCCCGGACTTCACCCGAAGACCCCCGACAGGGCTACGGAATCGTTCATGAGAACACCCGTCACCACACCCGTTTCACGGTGATCGGCAACCACCTCGCCCAGCACCACAGCCTCTCCGCACTGGCGATCGGCCTCGCCGTCCACATCCAGTCCCTCCCGGCAGGGTCCCGAGCCGACGTCAGGACGCTGGCCGCCCGCTTCCCGGAGGGCACGACGCGGATCGCGGCGGCGCTGCGTGAGCTGGAGGAACACGGTTACCTGCGGCGCGAACGCCGACGCGCACCGGACGGCCGGGTCCGCACCCGTACGGTCTCCTGCAATCAGCCGGGCAGCACAGCCAGCGCCGAGTCGCCACCGCCGAAACCGAGGCCCCCGAAACCCAAGCCGCTCGCCGTCCCGCACCCGGAGCACACCCCCGGCCCCGGCATCCTCCAGGCGGCCACCGACCTCCTCGCCGGCCTGCATCGCACCGATGCCCGCCTCGCCCTCTCCGCCCGCGACACGGACCGACTGGCCCCCGGCGTCGTCGCCTGGCTGGAACGCGATCTGACCCCCGCCGCCGTACGCCATGCCCTGACCCGCGACCTGCCCCAGAACCGCCCCATCCGCAGCCCCGCGGCGCTCCTGGCCCACCGCCTGACGGCCCAACTCCCGCCCAGGCCACCCACATACCACCGGGTCACGACCCCACCGCCGGTCCGTCACCCCCTCCGCAACTGCGACACCTGCGACCACGCCTACCGAGGCCCGGACCCACACCACTGCCCCGGCTGCCGTCCGACCGGTGGCATCGACGTCGCCCCTAGGGAGAACTGCCCGGCATGACAACACTTCGCCGTACCGCTTCAGCGGCACCTCTCCCGATACTCTGGGCGAGGTACTCCCTGGAGGACACGATGAGCACAGCCGCCCCTGACGGACACGAGCTGATCCCGCGCCCCGAGAAGACCCCGGACGCCCTGCGCGCGGCGCTCGCGGTCGTGGCCCCCGCCAGGCTGGCCGAAATGCAGGAGCAGAAGGACGCGGCGTTCGCGTTGGCCGTGGAGTGGCAGTCGCTCAGCCCCGTGCGGAGCTGGGTGCTGACGTGGGCCAGGGACATCGAGATCGCTCGGCGCCCCGATCTGGCGGCCCGGTACAAGCGTGCCGAGCGGCACCTGGAGGACGAGGACCCCGATGCCGCGCACGAGGCGTTGCGCGAACTGAGCGCGGTTCTGGACGAGGCCCTGCGGGCGGTCCGGGAGTGAGCTGGGCCTGGGAGTACGTCTTCGGTGCGGCGGAGGCGGCTCGTACGGCCCCGTCGGCATTCCTGTCCGCTGTGGAGAGCAAGGCAGCCGAACTCGTCCGCGCCTGCGAGGCACTGCACGTCCATGGCCGCGCTCATGACGGCATCGACCCGAAGGGCGGGAGCGTCACTGTGCCCGGCGGCATGTTCACCTACCAGGTGGTCGTCCGCAGTGAGCGTGTCTTCATCGTGCAGATCACACACCTGGGCTTCTGACCGGTCGCGGGTCCCGCGACGGTTCCGCATTACCTGGCACGTAATCGACCACGTCACCCCCACCCCGGCAACCTGAAGTCACCGGAACCCGGGCGGCGCACTCCGTCCGGGCTCCGGGTTCACCTCACGAGTAACAGGGACGCACGGATTTCAGGAGGCCGATCGCCATGACCGACGCCGAGCAGAACAACAGCAGCAGCACCTACGAGACCGCCGTCGCCCGTTACTTCGCGGCCTGGAACGCCGCCGATGGGGACGCGGTGCGCAAAGCCGTCGCCGACGCCTGGAGCGAGGGCGGGACGTACACCGACCCGCTGGTCGACGTCGCGGGGCACGAGGGGATCGCGGCGGTCATCGAGGGGGCGCACGCGCAGTTCCCGGGGTTCGTGTTCCGGCCGCTCGGGGCGGTCGACGGGCATCACGGGATCGCCCGGTTCGGCTGGGAGCTGGTGTCGGAGGCGGACGGTTCCGCGCCGGTCGCCGGGTTCGATGTGATCGAGCTGGCCGGTGACGGGCGGGTCCGGGCCGTGCACGGGTTCCTCGACCGCGTACCGGCGCAAAACTGACGGCAAGGGTGTTACCGCCGGGTACACATGTCCGGTATTCGATGTATCTGGCTTCATGTGGGGAAGTGACGGATGCGTTTTCGTTGCGGTGTTGCTTCACCTCTTGACGTGATGTGGGCGGCCGAGTTGGCTTCGAGCCACCTCGGCCGCACCGGCGCGGCCACGTCAGGGAGGTATCCGTAATGAACACGCGTATGCGATGCGCCGGCCTTGCCGGTGTCGCATCCGTCCTGGTGGTCTCGCTCTCGGCCTGCAATGGTGTGCTGCCCGGCGGGGGCGGCGACAGCGGCGAGCCCGTGCGCAAGGGCAACGATGTGAAGATCGGCCTGTTGCTGCCCGAGCGCGAGACCGCGCGCTACGAGAAGTTCGACTATCCGAACATCAAGCGTCAGATAGCGAAGTTGACCGGCGGTGAGGGCGACTTGGTCTACGCCAATGCCGAGCAGGATGCCGACCTGCAGAACCGCCAGGTCGACGACATGATCGCCAAGAAGGTGGACACGCTGATCGTCGACGCCGTCGACGCGAAGTCGATCGCCGGGGCGGTGCGGCGGGCCAAGGACGCGGGGATCCACGTCATCGCGTACGACCGTCTCGCCCAGGGCCCGGTCGACGCGTACGTCGGCTTCGACAACGGGCTCGTCGGCCAGACCCAGGGCAAGGAGCTGCTGCACGCGCTGGGCTCGAAGGCCACCAAGAACAGCAAGATCGTCATGATCAACGGTTCGCCGACCGACCCCAACGCCCGCGAGTTCAAGGACGCCGCCCGCGCGGAGCTGACCGACGCGGTGACCATCGCGAAGTCCTACGACACGGTGGCCTGGAAGCCGCAGAACGCCAAGGCCAACATGGAACAGGCCATCGCCTCCCTCGGCGCGGCCAACATCGCCGGGGTCTATTCGGCCAACGACGGCATGGCGGGCGGGATCGTCGCCGCGCTCAAGGAGGCCGGTGTCACCAAGATGCCGCCGATCACCGGCCAGGACGCCGAACTGGCGGCGGTGCAGCGGATTCTGACGGGCGATCAGTACATGAGCGTGTACAAGCCGTACCCCGAGGAGGCCGCGACGGCCGCCGAGATGGCCGTGCGGATCGCGCAGGGGCGCACCATCGAGTTCGAGGCGCTCGCCATGGACCGGACGGACAGCCCGACGACGAAGCAGATCCGTACGGCGAGCGTCAGCGTCGTCGCGCTGGAGCGGGACAACATCAAGCAGACCGTGGTCAAGGACGGCATCCTCAAGATCGACGAGATCTGCACGGCGAAGTACGCGGAGGCGTGCGCGCAGGCAGGGCTGAAGTAGGCCCTTCGCCCAGGTGACCGGCCCCCACCCGGTCGCCCCTGCGCGCGGACCGCGCCTCAGCGGTCCTGCGTCAGGATGCCCGACTGCCCGATGAGGTACCCGAGCTGGGCGCGGCTCTCGCTGCCCAGGGTCGCCGCCAGTTTGGCGATGTGATGGCGGACCGTACGGATGTTGACCCCGAGGCGGTCGGCGATGACGGCATCGGTGTGTCCTTCGATGAGCAGCGCCGCGATGGTGCGCTGCCGGCTCGTCGGGTCGCCCTGCGGTGCGGAGTCCGGCGCCGTCACCGGGTACATGGGGACCGCGAGCCGCCAGAGCCGCTCGAACGTCGTCACCAGATAGCTGATCAGCGCCGGATGGCGGATCTCCAGGGCGACGGTCCGGTCGGGGTTGGCCGGGATGAACGCGACGGTGCGGTCGAGCAGCACGAGCCGTTCGGTCACCTCGTCCAGGGTGCGTACCTGCACATCGCCCTCGAGCTGCTCGTAGTGGGCGCGTACGGCCGGTGAGTGGCGCGTGGAGTGCTGGTACAGGGTGCGCATCCGGCAGCCGCGGGAGAGCAGCGCCTGTTCGCGGGGCAGGACGTCGGCGAGCTGGTCGGGTGGCCGGAACCCGCCGGGCTGGATGGTGAGCAGTTCCTTGGAGGAGGCCCGCATGGCCTCGGCTATCGCCGCGTTGATCCGCTGGAAGCCCATGATGACGGTCAGCATCGGCGCGACCGGCACCGCCGCGCGCTCCGCGTCGAGCGTCATGAGCGGGGCGAACGCCTGCGCGAGCCGGGTCTCGCGGTGGCGCTGCCGGGCGATCTCGTCCTCGATGTCGCTCAGCAGGGCGGGGAGGGCGACCGCGGGCGCGACCGGCCGCATCCACTCCGGGTCCGAGGGGTCCGGTGTGAGCAGGCCGTGGTCGAGCAGGCAGGGGGCTTCCTGGGCGTCCGCCGTGCGTACCCGGCCCCAGTGGAGGGCGTGCGCGTAGAGCTGGGAACCCGCGTCGCAGAACTCCTCGACCCCGTGTTCGTGTGCTCCGGCTGTCACTTGGTGCTCTCTCCGGTCGGCAGCCCGTTCTCCTGGTCCAGGATTCCCGACCGGGCGATGAGGTATCCCAGTTGGGCGCGGCTGCCACTGCCGAGGGAGGCGGCGATCTTCGCGATGTGGGCGCGGCAGGTGCGGACGTTCATCCCGAGTCTGCGTGCGATCGCCTCGTCCACGTGCCCCTCAATCAGCAGTCTGGCTATCGAGCGCTGGACACCGGTGATGCCGTCGGTGGCCGGCGGGTACGGCGGATCCTCCAGGAGGGGTGTGGCGCGCCGCCACAGGTCCTCGAAGACCTTGGTGAGGTATTCCACCAGGCCCGGGTGGCGCAGTTCCAGGGCGGTCTGCCGCTCCTCGCCGACGGGGATGAGCGCCGCGGTCCGGTCGAAGATCATCAACCGGTCGATGAGTTCTTCGAGGGTACGGATCTCCACGTTCGCCCGGTCGATACGGGCCGCGTAGGCGAGGGTGCCCTGGCTGTGGCGCACGGTGTGCTGGTAGATGGTGCGCATGGCGACGCCGCGGTCCAGGACGGTCTGGCCGCGCTTCAGCGCCACGTTGAGCGTGTTCTCGCTGCGGCCGCCGCCGGGCTGCACGGTGAGGACCTCGAAGCGGCAGTCGGCGGTGAGCCGCTCGATCGCCGCGTTGATGCGGGCGTCGCCCTCCAGCACCGTGATGGCGTGGGTCGTCGGCTCGGCGCGCGCGGTGATGGCGAGGAAGGGCTCGAAAAGGTCGGTGAGCCGGACGGCGGCTTTCCGCCGTTCCTGGATCTCCCGCTCCAGCGGCAGCAGCCATTGCGCCAGGGCGGAGGAGGGCGGAACCGGGCGGAGCCAGCCGGCGTCGTCCGGGTCCGGGTGCAGCAGCGCCGCCTCCAGGAGGCAGGGGGCGTTCTCCGCCTTCGCCCGGGGGAGCCGCCCCTCGCTCAACGCGTCGGAGTACAGGCGCGCGCCTTCGTCACAGAGCGGAGTTGTGGGGTGAGGATGTGTCGGTTTGGTGCTTGTTGGGAACAATCTCCACCCCCCAGGGTCCTGAACGTGCAGGAACATGATGCATCGTCTCTGTGGCATTGACGTGCCGGATTGAGACATCGTCTTGTTGCAGCCGGGGGAGAGGAACTTACCAAGTGAGGACGAAGCCGACTATGTTGAAGCGCACGCTTCGCGGGGTGGTGATCGCCGCCTTTTCCGCCGGGCTGGCCGTCAGTGCGGTGAGCACTCTCGATCTCGGGTGGAACAAGGCGGACTCTGCCGGGACCGCCACCGTCGCCGCCGCACCGCCGGACCTTGGCTGGAACACGGCTCCGACGGGTGCGGACGAATGATCACCCCACCCGACGACAGATCCCTGCGCCGCGAGATGGCGATCGCGTACCGGTCCGGCTGGCACACGATCGACCTCGTGACGGCGATCCCGAACCCGGGTGACTCGCTCATGGTCACCCTGTTCGGGGAGCCGATCATCGTGGTGCGGGACGACGACGACGACCTCCGGGCCTACCGGTGCCTGCGCCGCCCGCGCGGCGCCCCGCAGCCGGTGCGGACGGTCGTCCGGTACGGAATGATCTTCGTCAATCTCGACCAGCGTGATCACCAGCTGGTCGGGGAACCGGGGTCAGAGACCCCGCACACCAGTACTACCTCTGCCACCCCCCGCAGTGCCTGACGCGATTCCCCCGTCGTAGTAGATCGCGCAGGTGCTTCCCCCCGCAGCGGCGCCACCGTGGACCTGAACACGGTGGCGCCGCTGCAGTTTTGTGTACTTCTCCGCAGCCGGGCTACTCGCTACTCGTCGAAGACCGCGTTCCCCGTGCCCCGGTCCACGGCGATCTCGATGACCACCCGCGTCGGGTTGGGGCGCGGCGGATGGTTGTACCGCTCGGCGTAGCGGCGCTCGGCGTCCGCGACCGAGGCCGGGCCAGTGCGGACGGTGGCCACGCCCTCCAGGGTGGCCCAGCGCCGGCCGTCGACCTGGCAGACCGCGACCCGGGCCGGAGCCGAGGAGGGTGCCGCCAGGATGTGCGCGACCTTCCGGCTCGCCCCGTCCGTGATGACCCTGGCCACGCGCTGCCCGGCGTCGTACGTCACGCCCACCGGGACGACGTGCGGGGTGCCGTCGGCGCGCAGGGTCGTCAGTGTGCACAGGTGCCTCTCCCGCCAGAAGCCGAGGAAGGCGGCGGCGGGTTCGTCGAGGTCGATCTTCTTGGCCATGGTGCGGAATCTATCCGCATCCCTATCCGCATCCGGCGCCCTGTCGGCCTTCCGGGAACCTTGAGCGGAATAGACTCAACTTTGTGTACGCTGAATAGGTCAGAGTTGCCCGTGACGTGGAGGAGAAGGAGAAGAGTTACGTGGACGCCGAGCTGACGAACCGGAGCCGCGACGCGATCAACGCGGCCACGAGCCGGGCCGTGTCCGGGGGCCACCCGGATCTGACCCCGGCGCACCTGCTCCTGGCGCTCCTGGAGGGGCAGGACAACGAGAACATCACCGACCTGCTCGCCGCCGTCGGCGCCGACCAGGCGCAGGTGCGGGCGGGCGCCGAGCGCGTCGTCGGCGCGCTGCCCAGCGTCACCGGATCGACCGTCGCACCGCCCCAGCCCAACCGCGATCTGCTCGCCGTCGTCGCCGACGCGGGCGAGCGGGCCAAGGAGCTGGGCGACGAGTACCTCTCCACGGAGCACCTCCTGATCGGCGTCGCCGCGAAGGGCGGCGCCGCGGGCGACGTACTGGCGGAGAACGGGGCCACCGCGAAGAAGCTGGCCGAGGCATTCACGAAGAGCAGGGGAGGGCGCCGGGTGACGACACCCGACCCGGAGGGCTCGTACAAGGCCCTGGAGAAGTTCGGCACCGATTTCACCGCCGCCGCGCGCGAGGGGCGGCTCGACCCCGTCATCGGGCGTGACCAGGAGATCCGCAGGGTCGTCCAGGTCCTGTCCCGGCGCACGAAGAACAACCCCGTCCTCATCGGTGAGCCCGGCGTCGGCAAGACCGCCGTCGTAGAGGGACTCGCCCAGCGCATCGTCAAGGGGGACGTGCCCGAGTCGCTCAAGGACAAGCGGCTCGTCTCGCTCGACCTCGGCGCGATGGTCGCCGGCGCGAAGTATCGCGGTGAGTTCGAGGAGCGCCTGAAGACCGTCCTCTCCGAGATCAAGGAGAGCGACGGGCAGATCATCACGTTCATCGACGAGCTGCACACCGTCGTCGGCGCGGGCGCGGGCGGCGACTCCGCCATGGACGCGGGCAACATGCTCAAGCCCATGCTCGCCCGCGGCGAACTGCGCATGGTCGGCGCCACGACCCTGGACGAGTACCGCGAGCGCATCGAGAAGGACCCGGCCCTGGAGCGCCGCTTCCAGCAGGTCCTGGTCGCCGAGCCGAGCGTCGAGGACTCCATCGCGATCCTGCGCGGCCTCAAGGGCCGCTACGAGGCGCACCACAAGGTCCAGATCGCTGACAGCGCGCTGGTCGCGGCCGCGACGCTCTCCGACCGCTACATCACCTCCCGCTTCCTCCCCGACAAGGCCATCGACCTCGTCGACGAGTCCGCGTCCCGGCTCCGTATGGAGATCGACTCCTCCCCGGTGGAGATCGACGAGCTCCAGCGCGCCGTCGACCGCCTCAAGATGGAGGAACTGGCCATCGGCAAGGAGACCGACCCGGCCAGCAAACAGCGCCTGGAGAAGCTGCGGCGCGACCTCGCCGACAAGGAGGAGGAGCTGCGCGGCCTCACCGCCCGCTGGGAGAAGGAGAAGCAGTCCCTCAACCGCGTCGGTGAGCTGAAGGAGAAGCTGGACGACCTGCGCGGCCAGGCCGAACGGGCCCAGCGCGACGGCGACTTCGACACCGCGAGCAAGCTCCTGTACGGCGAGATCCCGTCCCTGGAGCGCGACCTGGAGGCGGCGTCGGAGGCCGAGGAAGAGGTCGCCAAGGACACGATGGTGAAGGAGGAGGTCGGCCCCGACGACATCGCCGACGTCGTCGCCTCCTGGACCGGCATCCCGGCCGGCCGTCTGATGGAGGGCGAGACCCAGAAGCTGCTCCGCATGGAGGAGGAGCTGGGCAAGCGCCTCATCGGCCAGACCGAAGCCGTACAGGCGGTCTCGGACGCCGTCCGCCGCACCCGCGCAGGGATCGCCGACCCCGACCGCCCGACCGGCTCCTTCCTCTTCCTCGGCCCGACCGGCGTCGGCAAGACCGAGCTGGCCAAGGCGCTCGCGGACTTCCTCTTCGACGACGAGCGGGCCATGGTCCGCATCGACATGAGCGAGTACGGCGAGAAGCACAGCGTCGCCCGCCTCGTCGGCGCGCCCCCCGGCTACGTCGGCTACGAGGAGGGCGGCCAGCTCACGGAGGCGGTACGCCGTCGCCCGTACTCGGTGGTCCTCCTCGACGAGGTCGAGAAGGCGCACCCCGAGGTCTTCGACATCCTGCTCCAGGTCCTCGACGACGGCCGCCTCACCGACGGCCAGGGCCGCACGGTCGACTTCCGCAACACCATCCTGGTGCTGACCTCCAACCTGGGCAGCCAGTACCTGATGGACCCGCTGACGACGGCCGACGAGAAGAAGGAACAGGTGCTCGAGGTGGTCCGGGCCTCCTTCAAGCCGGAGTTCCTGAACCGCCTGGACGACCTGGTCGTCTTCTCCGCCCTGGACAAGGACGAACTGCGCCGCATCGCGCGGCTCCAGCTCGACCGCCTGGCCAAGCGCCTCGCCGACCGCCGCCTCACCCTCGACGTCAGCGAAGCCGCCCTCACCTGGCTCGCCGACGAGGGCAACGACCCGGCCTACGGCGCGCGCCCGCTCCGCCGCCTGGTCCAGACGGCCATCGGCGACCGCCTCGCCAAGGAGATCCTCTCGGGCGAGGTCAAGGACGGCGACACGGTCCGGGTGGACGTGTTCGGCGAGGACCTGATCGTGGGCCCGGCGACCCCGGAGAAGTCCCTGTAAGTCCTGGACGCCCTTGGGGCTGCGGCGAAGCCGCATGCTCCAGGGGCGCGGGGAACGGCGCGAGCAACCACAAGCTGTCCGCAGACGGCGAACGACAGAAACCCGGCAGACGAGGCTCCGGGCTTGCCCCCCGGGGGGCGAGGGCCTGTCGTCAAACCCCCGCCTGCCCGGCGGCGTCTGGCACGCACGCTCGCGGCGTTGCGGAAAGGACCGAGTAGCTCCGCTACTAGGACCTTCCCGCGCCTTGCGATCGCACGCACCAGACGCCGCCGGGCCGCCCTTCGGGCGACGTCGGGGGTTTGACGACAGGCCCTCGTGGGAGAGGATGGGCCTCAGCCATACGAAGGGACCAAGCGCGTGAGCATCGACCCGTCCTCGATTCCCAATTTCGGGGGACAGCCCGAACCGCAGCAGGGAGCGGGACCGGCAGGCCCCGTCATCCCCGACCAGGACCTCGTCAAGCAGCTCCTGGAGCAGATGGAGCTCAAGTACGTCCTGGACGACGAGGGTGACCTCGCCGCGCCGTGGGAGGAGTTCCGTACGTACTTCATGTTCCGCGGCGAGGGCGACCAGCAGGTCTTCTCGGTGCGGACGTTCTACGACCGCCCGCACGGCATCGAGGTCAAGCCGCAGCTCCTGGAGTCCATCGACGACTGGAACCGCCGCACCCTGTGGCCGAAGGTCTACAGCCACACCCACGACGACGGCACGGTCCGCCTGATCGGCGAGGCGCAGATGCTGATCGGCACCGGTGTCTCCCTGGAGCATTTCGTGTCGTCGACGGTGAGCTGGGTGCGTGCCGCGATCGAGTTCGACCGCTGGCTCGTGGAGCAGCTGGGCCTCGAGGCCGAGGTCGACTCGGCGGAGAACCCGGAGAAGCCCGAGGACGGCGGGGAGTGACCCCCTGGGTCAACCCCGCTCCTCACAGCGGTTTGTGGACGTAGACCAGCAGATACGTCCCGTACGCCACCGAGAGCCCGGCCAGCCACCCCACCGTGAGGAGGGCGTGTGCGGGCCGGGCTCTCGCCGTGCGGGCCAGCGCGCACGCGACGGGCAGCAGCAGCGGGAACGCGGGCAGCAGGAAGCGCGGCTTGGACGCGAAGAACCCGGAGCCGCCGAGGGTGACGAGGAGCAGGACGCCGCTGTGGACGGCGAGCGGCAGCGGCGGCCGGTTCAGGAGCAGCAGCCCGTACAGGAGCACCGCCACCACGACGATCACCAGCGCCATCCCGAAGACGAAGCGGTGCCCGTGCTGGAGCACCCGCCACGCCATCTGCACGGAACCGGCCCCGTAGTCGAACGTGGAGCCCCAGCCGCGCTGCACCGCGAAGTACCCGCCGAGCGGATCGCCCTTTCTGACCCCGACCCACAGCACGTACGAGAGCCAGCCGGCCGGCGCGAGCAGCGCGCCCGTCCACAGGCTGTGGGGAACGCGTCCGCGCCGCCGGACCAGCTCGTACGCGGCGGTGACGAGGACGGCGGCGGCGACCGCGACCCCGTTCGGCCGGGCGATCCCGGCGAGCGCGGCCAGCGCCCCCGCCCACAGCCAGCGCCCCTTCAGGACGGCGTACAGCGACCAGGCGGCCAGCGCCGTGAGCACCGGTTCCGTGTAGGCCAGGGACAGGACGACCGAGTGCGGGAGCAGGGCCCAGAGCACGACCAGGAGCGTCGCCACGAGGCGGCCGTGCAGGAGTTCACCGATCCGGTAGATGCCGAGCGCGGCGGCGAACGCCGCGGCCCACGCGATGAGCAGCGCGCAGAGCGGGGCACTGAGGGGCAGGACCAGGTGCGCGGCGCTGACCAGCGCCGGGTACAGCGGGAAGAAGGCGAGGTCGCTGTAGATCTGGCCGCTGGAGAGGTGCAGGGTGCGGCCGTAGCCGTGCTCGGCGATGTGCAGGTACCAGAACGAGTCCCAGGACTGTCCGAGGAGCGCGAGCGGCGGCTTGCCGCTCGTCCACCCGGCGACGACCACGGCGAGCGTCCCGGCCAGCCGGGCCGCGGCGAAGAGCCCGAGGGCGCGGGCGGCCCCGCTCGCGAGCGGACGCGGCAGCGTCCGGGGCCCGGCGGGGGTGGTGGTGGCTGAGGGGCCGTCGAGGACGGCGGCGGAAGGCTCGGTCACAACCGAACCTTGCGCCGCGCCCGCCGGGCCCGCGATCCGGGAGCCGCCAGACGGGCGGCCTCACCGGACGGGACAGGTCAGAGCCGCTTCAGGCGGGCCACCGCGTCCGCGAGGACCTCGTCCCGCTTGCAGAACGCGAACCGTACGAAGGGGGCCCCGGCCGCGCGGTCGTCGTAGAACACGGCGTTCGGGACGGCGACGACGCCGCACCGCTCGGGCAGCGCACGGCAGAAGGCGAAGCCGTCGTCGAAGCCGAGCGGGCGGATGTCGGTGGTGACGAAGTAGGTGCCCTGCGGCCGGAAGACCGTGAACCCGGCGTCCGCGAGCCCGGCGGCGAGCAGGTCGCGCTTGGCCGTCATGGCGGCGCGGTAGTCCGTGAAGTAGGAGTCGGGCAGGGCGAGCGCCTCGGCGACCGCGTACTGGAAGGGGCCCGAGGAGACGTAGGTGAGGAACTGCTTGGCGGCGCGGACGGCGGCGGTCAGCTCGGGCGATGCCGTCACCCAGCCGACCTTCCAGCCGGTGAACGAGAACGTCTTGCCCGCCGAGCCGATCGTCACCGTCCGCTCCCGCATCCCGGGCAGCGACGCGAGCGGCACGTGCTCGGCGTCGTCGAAGGTCAGGTGCTCGTAGACCTCGTCGGTGACGACGAGCAGGTCGTGCTCGACCGCCAGCTCGGCGATCGCCTTCAGTTCGGCCCGGGTGAGCACGGTGCCGGTCGGGTTGTGCGGGGTGTTGATGAGCAGGAGGCGGGTGCGCGGGGTGAGCGCGGCGCGCAGCTCGTCGAGGTCGAGGCGGAAGGAGCCCTCGTACGGGCGCAGCGTCACCGGCACGCGCGTGCCGCCCGCCATGGCGATGCAGGCCGCGTACGAGTCGTAGTACGGCTCGAACGCGACGACCTCGTCCCCGGGCTCCACCAGCGCCAGCAGCGCGGCGGCGATGGCCTCCGTCGCGCCCGCAGTGACCAGGACCTCGCGGTCGGGGTCGAGCGCGATGCCGTACCGGCGCTCCTGGTGCGCGGCGATCGCGGCCCGCAGCTCGGGGACGCCGGGGCCGGGCGGGTACTGGTTGCCGCGCCCGTCGCGCAGCGCCCGTACCGCCGCCTCGCGGACCTGCTCGGGGCCGTCGGTGTCGGGGAAGCCCTGACCGAGGTTGATGGCGCCGGTCCGCACGGCGAGCGCGGACATCTCGGCGAAGATCGTCGTGCCGAACTCGGCGAGCCGGCGGTTGAGCAGGGGTCGCGCGCTGGAGGTCATGCCGGCCATCCTGCGCCGAACCTCCGAGGTTCCTCAACTCACTCCCTGGACGCCCGTGTGCGGGGTGGGTGAATTGAGTACGGGTACTCACGCCGGGGCCCGGGTCCCGCCAGGAGCATGACGAGCACCACGTCTTCGGGGGGATCATCGATGAACGTTCGCACGGTGCTGCGGCTGACCTTCGCCAATGCCGCTTCCGCCGGATACCTGGGGCTCGTCGGCGCGTCCGTCGCGTTCGAGGCGGTCGCCGCGGTGTACGGGGACTCCGACCTCGTCGGGATATGGCCGTTCCTGCTCACGGCGCCCACGTCCGTGGTGGCGGCGGGGGCCGTCGGGGCGGTCTGGGGCGTGGACGCACCCGTCTGGTACCTGGCGGCCGGGATCGTCGTCAGCGCGCTGATCCAGTCGTTCGTCCTCGGGGCGCTCCTGCAGGCGGCGCGCGGCACACGCCGAAGGCGCCTTCGTCCGCGCCGCGGTTGACCCCCGCCGGGAAACCTCTGGAGTTCCTCAACTCTGCTTTGCCACGCGGTGCGTTCGGGCATCCCCCTGTCACGCCCGCTCGGGGCGGTCCCTCGGGGCCCTGTGGAACGCAGGGGGCCCGGGGGTTTCGGGGGACGAGAGAGGGGGGCCGGTGATGGAAGCAGTCGTCATCTTGGTCTTCGTGGTCTTCGTGGTGCTGGCCGTCACGCTCATCGTGCAGGCGGCCAGGGGAGTCGTGCGGGCGGGATCGCACATGTCGCCCCAGCGAGGCCCGCGACGGGGGCGGGGACGGTCGAACAGCAGCAACAGCAACAGTTGGTGGGCCGGGGGCGGCGACTCCGGCGGGGGCGCCGCGTGCGGGTCCGGGTCCTCCGGCCACCACTCGTCGTGCGGGAGCAGTTCCTCTTCGTGCGGCGGTGGCAGCTCCTGCGGGGGCGGGTCGTCGTGCGGCGGCGGGGGCGGGTGCGGCGGCGGAAGCTGACGCCGCGCCCGGGGCCTGCGGCCCGCGCGGAGGCGACTGACACGGGGCAGTCGGTCCGCGCGGGCCGCAGGCACGTGTGTTCCCCTTGACACCCGGCAGAGGGGTGTGGGGCGGGGAAGTCCGCTAGGGCAGTTGAACAGTTGAACTGGGGAGCCCTCGGGGGGATGGAAACCCTCCGAAGTTGGGTAAAAACGCTGTGAGGGCGACGCCGCCCATGATTCCCTTCAACCGTCAACTCAGCCCTCGTACTACGTACTCAACGCGTTCGCGTGGGCACGAGCCGGTCCCATCGACGTAGCCGGCCCCACCTCCTTTGCGCGCTAGCGGAGCCGACCCATGCTCACGACCCTGAACACCGCGTACACCGACACGAGTGCGGCCGATCTGGCCTGGGCCCTGGGCCGGGAGCCGCTCCCCGCGCTCGCCACCCTCGACCTGGAACTGAGCGGCGCCAAGTTGCAGTTGCGGCTCCTCGGCGCCTCCCACCAGGTGCTGCTCGACGAGGAGCACGGCAGTTGCTCCGAGACCGTCGCCTGCATCCCCGGCAGCAGCACCCCGCTCCCGCTCGGCGTCGCCAAGCGGGTCGGCGACTGGGAGTACGAGTTCGCCGCGCACGTCGAGCACCTCACCGAGGGACAGTTCGCGGGCCGCGCGCAAGAACTGCTCGCCCTCGTCGCCGACCACCCGAACGGTCTTGCGGGCGTCTTCCCCGGCTCCCCGCACGCCTTCACGGCGATGCTCGCCCAGTACCACGAGGGCCAGGTGCAGTGGCGCACGTGGCACGCCTACCCGCAGGACGGCCAACTCGTCGCCACCCGCTCCCGGGTGGGCGTACGGATGCCGGTCGCGGCGCTGTAGAGCGCCATGCCCACATTGGCGGGAGTATGCGCGCGGTGCGCCTGTTCCACACGTGTGGGTGACGAGGAGCGCTCGGACGGTGACGTAGCGTTCCAGTCGTGATCGAACCGCACGTGTCCGCGCCGCCCGCGAGGCGCGCAGTGACGACCCGGCCCGCGAGCGAGCGCGGCCGGGCCCCGCTCCCGGTGCGACCGGGCACCGGCCGGTTCCTCGTACTCGTGTGCGTCTTCGTCTGCGCGGCCTGCGGACTCGTCTACGAACTCGAACTCGTCGCCCTCGCCTCCTACTTGATGGGCGACTCCGTCACCCAGGCATCCGTCGTGCTCTCGTTCATGGTCTTCGCCATGGGCCTCGGCTCGCTCGCCGCCAAACGGCTGCGGCCGCACGCCGCCGCCGGATTCGGACTCGTCGAGGCCGCGCTCGCGCTCGTCGGCGGATTCAGCGCGATGGTCCTCTACGCGGTCTTCGCCTGGGCGGACGGCGGGGCGGGCGCCCCCGGCGTGTGGGCCGACAGCCCACGCTGGCTGCTCATCGCCTTCTCCCTCGCCATCGGCGTCCTCATCGGCGCCGAAGTGCCCCTGCTCATGGTGCTCATCCAGCGGATCCGGCGGCAGGACGCGGGCGGCGCCGTCGCCGACCTGTTCGCGGCGGACTACGTGGGCGCGCTCGTCGGCGGCCTCGCCTTCCCCTTCCTGCTCCTGCCCCTGCTCGGGCAGCTCACCGGGGCGCTCCTCACCGGCGCGGTCAACGCGGCGGCCGGCGGCGCCCTCGTGCTCGGGCTGCTCCGGCGCGACCTCAGCGTGCGGGGGCGGCGAACGCTGGTCGTCGTCAACCTGGCGGTCCTCGCGCTGCTCGCCGCCGCGTTCGTCCGCGTCGACCACTTCGAGCGGGCCGCGCGGCACGCCATCTTCGGGGCGGACGTCCGGGTCGCCGAACACACCGCCGTGCAGGAAGTCGTCCTCACCGGGGGAGAGCGCGGGCGCCCCCTCTCCCTCTACCTCGACGGACAGCTGCGGGTCAGCGGGCAGGACGAGGCGCGTCAGCACGCGGCGCTCGTCGGACCCGTGATGCGCGGCGGGAACCACGCGCGGGTCCTCGTCCTCGGCGGGGGTGACGGGCTCGCCGTCCGCGAAGTGCTGCGCCGGCCCGGGGTGCGCCATGTCGACGTCTACGACACCGACCCCGCCGTCGTCCGGCTCGCCCGTACGGACCCCGGGCTCCGGGCGCTCAACCGCGGGGCGCTCTCCGATCACCGGGTGCGGGTGCGGACCGGGGACGTCTTCCGGCTGCTCCGGGGCGGTGTGCCCGCCCCGGCCGGGCCGTACGACGTGGTGATCTGCGATCTGCCCGACCCCGCGCGCACCGACAGTACGAAGCTGTACTCGCAGGAGTTCTACGGGCTCGTGGCCCGGGGGCTCGCTCCGCGCGGGCGGGTGGTGGTGGCCGGCGGGGCCGTCTCCGGGCGGTTCTGGACCGTGGTGTCGTCCGTTCGGGCGGCGGGGTTGCGGGTGGTGGCGTATCGGGGGGCGGGTTCCTCGGCTGGCTTCGTCACCGGCAGCCGGGCCGAGCCGCCCCGGCTCCCCGGTATCCACCCTTTGCGGCCGCGCCTCTACCCTCCGTCGACCTTGACCCACCCGCGCTACACGAACTGACAGCGCGGCGCCGTCGTGGCTGGTCGCGCAGTTCCCCGCGCCCCTGGAATGCGCACTTCGTGCGGCATTCCCCCGTCGTTCTTCGGCTGTCCCGCCGTCGTGGTTGCTCGCGCAGTTCCCCGCGCCCCTGAGATGCGCCGCGGGGGCGCCCAGAGGAGGGGGCGCCCCAGGG
>NZ_JBEYWV010000007.1:0-250588 GCF_040644575.1 Streptomyces sp. NPDC046939 | reverse complement strand
TCGTGCTCCGAGGAGACGACGAGCTGCTTGATGTTGAGGATGAGGTCGGTGACGTCTTCCTTGACGCCCGGCACGGTGGTGAACTCGTGCAGGACCCCGTCGATACGGATGCTCGTGACAGCAGCGCCCGGGATGGACGAGAGAAGGGTCCGGCGAAGGGAGTTGCCGAGGGTGTAGCCGAAGCCCGGCTCCAGCGGCTCGATCACGAACCGGGAGCGGAATTCGTCGACGACCTCTTCGGTCAACGAAGGACGCTGAGCGATCAGCATGAAGTGTTGCCTCCAGTATTCGGCGCCCGCTATCTGGCGCCCTAGACACTGCGAGGGTAACGGGGAAAACGGCCCCGCAAGATCCGGCCCGCCCGAAAGTGACGCACGCGCCGCCCGGACGCACGGCTCCAGGGACCTGGACCCCACCGCCAACTGGGCGTTCTCTCCGGCGACTTCACCGCCCCGCCTCGCCCGGAACCCTGATTCTCTCAGCGGCCCGGCTGTGAGGTGGCTCAAATATTCGACGGTGGCCCGGGTCGCAAGCCGGCCCGCATATGCCCGCCCGTACGAGGTCCGGCCCCGTACATCGACACCATCATATGTACCGATATCATGACAATGAGGCACCAACCGGGTACTTCGCACGCGTCCAGCACTGGAGCACTGCCGCATGAGCGATCTGACACTGACCACCGACGAGTCGCAGAGCGCCCGCGTCGTCGTGCGCGCCGACGGCGAGCTGGACCTGCACACCGCGACCGACCTCTACGCCCGGCTCGGCGGCCTCCTCGACCGCAGGCCCGCGGTCTTCCTCGACCTGTCCCGCGTCTCCTTCTGCGACTCCTCCGGGTACAACGCGCTGCTGCGTCTGCACCGCCGCGCCCTGGAGGCCGGCAGCCGCTTCGTCCTCGTCTCGCCGCACCCCACGGTCAGCCGGCTGCTCGCCCTGACCGCCTCCGAGGGGATCTTCGACGTCTACGACAGCCAGGACGAGGCCTTCGCCGCGCACCCCGTCGCCGACGGCGGCTGAGCCCGGGCGGGCGCCGCCCGTGCTCCGGCGGCGGTGCCGCAGCGACCGGCTCGCGTCGATCAGGTCCTGGCTCTGCTGTCGCAGTTCCGCCGCGACGGCCCGCGCCGCCGCGCCGCGCTCGTGCGTGTACCACATCCGCACCGGGTCCACCACGCGTACCGCGTCCTTCCTGCGCCCGTCACTCCGTCACCCCGAGCGTCCGTCCGGTCTGCGGCGGGCCGCAACACTGTCAGCGAAGTGCCGGGCGGGACGCCTGTCCAGAAAACGAACTGAGCCCGCGCGGTGCGGATCGGCGGTCGCTGCAACCGTTCAGGGAGGTGGGCGCGAATGGATGTGAGGGGGACACGGCGCGGCAGACGACCAGAGAGGCGCCCGCATCATGCAGCTCAGAGACGAACTTCCCCTTGATCACAAGCTCGCCCGGGTCTACCGGTGGGGCGCCGGGTTCTGCGGCGTCGTCCTGCTGGTCTTCGGCTGCCTCGGGTTCGCCGACAGCCTCCACCCCTTCGACACCGCGGGGGAGGAGCTCGCGGGGATGAGTACGAACGGCGTCCTGAGCCTCGTCTCGGTCGTCGTCGGGCTGGTGCTCATCGCGGGCGGCGTCATCGGCGGCAATGTCGCCTCCACGATCAACATGGCCGTCGGCACGCTCTTCCTGCTGAGCGGCTTCGTCCACATCTTCCTCCTGGACAAGCCCGGGAACGTGCTCGACTTCGGCATGACCAACGTCGTCTTCAGCTTCGTGATGGGCCTGATCATCGTCACGTTCGGCATGTACGGGCGGGTGTCCAGCCGCCTGTCGCACGACAACCCGTACTGGCAGCGCCGCCACCCGGCGGAGGCGGCCAGGGAGGCCGAGGCGCGCCGTGCCGCGCCGGAGCCCGCGCCGCTGCCGCTCGCGGCGAAGACGCCGACGGGCAGACGCTAATGCCGGTCGGCGGTGACGAGACGATGGCGCAGCCGGGTCAGACCGCGCCGCGAATGGCTCTTCACCGTGCCCAGCGGCCAGCCCGTCACCTGCACGATCTGGCTGTGCGTGAGGTCCTTGAAGAAGGCCAGCTCCAGGACGCGCCGCTGCGGCGCGGGCAGCAGCGCCAGCTCGTGGCGGATCACGACACGGTCGAGGGCGACGTGCGCGGCGTCCTCCACCACCGGGGACGCCACGCTGAGCATGGCCTCCGCGGCGGACGCGAGGACGGCCCGGCGGGTCCGCGCGCTGAGCGCGTCGGCGATCTTGCGGCGCGCGATGCCGACGATCCACCCCGCGATGGCCCCCCGGCCGGGGTCGTATCCCGCCCGGCCGCGCCACACCGCGAGGAAGACCTGCTGGGTCACGTCCTCGGCCTCGCGCGGGTCGCCGAGTGACCGGTAGGCCAGCGTGTGGACGAGCGTCCCCCAGCGACGGTAGGCCGCCTCCAGACACGCCTCCCGGCCGTGCCTGAGGCCCGCGGCCAGCTCATCGTCGGACAGTGACTCCTCGACCGGCGTCCAGCGGCCGACCCGAAGAGTTCCCGTGATCCCGTGAGCGCCCATGGGCCCGTGCCTTCCGTCGCCGAAGCAGTGATCTTCACCTTGGCCAGCGCGGACCGCTGATTTCGACTCGCATCGAATGTGCATCGCTTTCCGAAGGACCCCGCAGTGTCTTCTTCTCCGTCTTCTTCGCAGGCCGCATCGGTTCTGCAGCGATCCACCGGCGACGGTGCCGGGATCACCTCCGGCTCGCTCGCGCGCCGCCTGGGCGTCTCTCCGACGACGCTGCGCTCCTGGGACCAGCGCTACGACCTCGGCCCTGCCGGACGCGGCCACGGCCGCCACCGCCGCTGGTCGCCGCGTGACGTCGCCATGCTGGAGGACATGTGCCGCCTGACGGCCGCCGGGATCCCGCCGGCCGAGGCCGCGCGCGTGGCGAAGGAGCGTGCGGGCGGTGCGCGGCGAGAGGTGGCCGCTTCTGAGGAAACCTTCCTTCAGGAGGGCGCGCCGGACGACGCGGCCAGGGGCGCCACCCATGTCGAGGGGCCGGCCGAGGCGCCGCCCCTGCCGTCGCTCGGTACGGTCCGCGCCGAATGCCGGGGCCTCGCACGAGCGGCGTTCCGGCTCGACTCCGGGGCCCTCCAGGAGCAGCTGGAGACGTTCGTGCGCCGCCACGGGGTGATCACCGCCTGGGAGGAGCTGATGGCGCCCGCCCTGCACGCGATCGGCCGCACCTGGGAGTCCTCGGGCGAGCGCTACATCGAGGTCGAGCACCTTTTGGCGTGGCACGTGTCCACCACCCTGCGCAACGCCCGCTTCCTGCTCGACCCCCCGCCCGCCCCCAGGGACGACAAGGCCGTCCTCCTGGCCTGCGTCCCCGGCGAGCAGCACACCTTGCCGCTCGAAGCGGTCAGCGCGGCGCTCCTGGACGCGGGGCGGTCCGTACGGATGCTGGGCGCGGCGGTACCGACCGAGGCGCTCCTCAGCGCCGTACGCCGCACGGGCCCGGCCACGGTTATGCTGTGGGCCCAGACCCGCTCCCTGGCGGACGCACCCCTCGCGTCCCACCTGCTGCGGACGGCCTGGGGGCCCCGGGGCGCGCGGCAGAGACCGGCGCTGTACCTGGTGGGACCGGGCTGGCGCGGCACGACGGTCGAGGGGGCGGTACATCCGCAGGGGTTGCGGGAGGCGGTCGCCCTGCTGGAACCCGGGCCGCGCCGCTGAGGATGGTGTGGGGGCGGAACCGGTCCTTGTCGTACGAGGGTGAGGGGCCGTGCAGCCGCAGGGCTGCGGGCGGTCGTCGCCCTGCTGGGGTCCGTGCCGCTGAGGTGGTGTGCGGTTCAGCGGGCCAGGTGGCGTAGGACCGCGGTGCGGCCGCGCGTCGGTACCGTCCACAGTTCGTGCCCGCGCAGCCCCCACCGCCGCAGCAGCGCGTTGGCCGCGAGCATGCCGCTGGTGGCGGCCCGTTCCATCAGGGCCACGGGCAGCTCCGTGCGCACCAGGTCACCGGCGACCATGAGGGACGGGTGGGAGGTGTGCACGGTGGGGCGGCCGGGGTAGCCGCCGACCTCGAACAGCGGGCAGTCGTCCCGCCACTCGTGCCGGGCGTCGACGACGCGGGCGTCACGGGTCTCGGGGTAGACGCGGTGCAACTGCTCGACAAGGGCGTCCTGTTCACCCTTGCGGTCGGCGCCGTCCCCGACCGCGTACGCGTGCAGCTCGACGACCGAACCGCCCGACCGGCGCGACCACTTCTGCGCCTCGTGCTCCCAGCGTTCGAGCACGCTCACATTGTCGAGGCCGCCGTAGCCGCTGGTGCCGAGGAAGCCCGCGCGGTCGGCGGCGACCGGGCGGTCCAGCCACAGCCGGGAGACCAGGAAGGCGGGCGCCGTCCGCAAGCGGGCCACGCGCGCGTACCAGCCGTCGTCGACGAGCCCGCGACTGCGCTCGGCCAGTCCCTGGAGGCCGTGCGTGTCGAGGGCCAGCACGCACGCGTCGTACGCCTCGCCGCGCGCCCCCGACTCCAGGACGAAACCGCCGCCGGGGTCGGACACCACACGGTCGACCGGGGTGGACACCCGAACGTCGACGCCCAGGGCCTCCAGGTAGCCGCTCAGCGGGTCCCACAGGGCCGACGGGAACGGCTCGTTGGGGACGTCGAACAACAGCCCCTCCGCCGAGCCCAGGAAGTAGATGTGGAACATGAGCGCCATCTCGGCCGCCGAGAGCCGGCGCGGATCGGCGAAGAAGCTGCGCGAGAACACCTCGAAGGCCAGGTGGTGCGCGGCCTCGGGGAAGCGGATGGCGGCCAGGAGGTCGTGCGCGCTGACCCCGTCGAGGCGCTCGTAGACCTCGGGCACGCGGACGTCCATGAGCGGCAGCGCCGCCCGCGCGTTCATCCGGGGCAGATCCCGCAGGGTGAACGTCGGGCTGGTCAGGGCGAAGCCCATGGCGCTCCACGGCGGTGTCCGCGGCACGTGCTGAAAGCTGTCCCGCGCGCCGCCGGCGTGCCACAGCGGGTAGTCCGGCAGCCGGGTCAGGCGCTCCAGGTGCGGGTCGGTGCGGCGCAGCAGGGCGCGCAGGTTGTAGTACTGCCGGAAGAAGGCGTGGAAGCCGCGGCTCATGGTGGCCCGCGAGCCGTCGGCGAGGCGGGTGCTCCAGCCGGCGAGGCGCCCGCCGAGGGTCGCCTCGCGTTCGAACAGGGTGACGCGGACGCCGCGTTCGGCGAGGGCGACCGCCGTCGCGAGCCCGGCGATGCCGCCGCCAACGACGGCGGTGGACGGAGGCGTGCCGGCCGCGGACGGCGCGCCGGGGGAGGCGGGCAGGCGGACGGCCAGGCGGTCCCGCGCCCCCGGCGGCAGGTCGGCGCCGCGCCTCACGCCCCGGCCCCCTCGTGCGGGAGCTGGCCGACGATGGTGTGCGTGATGCCGGTCTGCCAGCCGGGCAGCGGCAGGACCCTGACCCGCGCGAACCCCGCGCCCGTGAGGCGCCGCGCGAACCCGTCCGCCGTGTCGAACTCGACGACGCTGCGCCACAGATGCCGGTACAGCGCCCCGTCGCCCAGCGCGGTGGTGACCGGCAGGAGCCCCGCGCAGACCGCCGACCATACGGCGCGGTGCCTGCGCGCCCCGCTCAGGGTGTAGTCGTGCACGGCCAGTCTGCCGCCGGGGCGCAGCACGTCGCGGACGGCGGACAGGACCCGGCCGGGCTCGGCCGTGTTGCGGAACAGGTAGGCGGCGAAGACCGCGTCGAACCGGTCGCCGATCCCGGCGTCGGCCAGGCGCTCCGCCGGGCAGTGGACGAAGGTGACGCCGGACGGCCAGCGCTTGGCCGCCGCCCGCTCGAGCATCCCCGCCGACGCGTCCACCGCGGTGATCTCCGCGTCCGGGAGCGCGGCCAGCAGGGCGGCGGTCGACGCGCCCGTGCCGCAGCCCAGGTCCAGGACGCGCACCGGCCGTCCCCGTGCGGGCAGGCCCAGGCGGCGCGCCGAGCGCCGCAGGTGGGCGTGGTAGCCCGGGTTGGCCCGTACGAGCGCGTCGTAGCTGCGGGCGGCATGGTCGAACGCCCCGGCGAGGGTGGCGTCGTGCAGCGTCGGCATGGTTCTCCTTGACGGGGCCCGGCGCGGTTCAGGGGCCGGGGAAGGGGCGCAGGGGCTGGGCGGGGAGCGTCGCCGCGCTGCGCAGCAGGGGCAGGACCGGACTGTTCAGGCCGATGGCGAGGTCCTCGTAGACGCTGGTGGCGCCGTCGAGGAAGCGCAGCAGGCGCGGGGCGGGGACGCGCGAGAACAGGCGGGTGAAGAAGGCGGCGCCGTCGAGGCGGCCGCTCGCCAGGGCGTGCAGGAGGATCGCGTCCATGGCGCGGGAGCGCAGGGAGTGTGGCGGGGGCGGCACCGGGCGCCGTCCCGCGCGCAGGGCGGCGGCGATGGCCGCCGACTGGCGCTGGATCGCGGCGAAGGTGTAGCCCGTCGACGGGCGGGTGGCGCCGCCCGCCGCGCCGATCCGGAAGACGGACTGGCCGCTCTGGCGCGCGAACCGGGCGTCCGTCATCGGGATGACGCCCTCCTCCCTCGCCTCGATGCTGTAGTCGCCGACCGCGAGGACCGTGCGCAGGTAGGTGCGCAGGGCGTCGTCGTAGGCGTCGGACGGCAGTACGGAGGGCGAGAACTGGGTGTACTCCACCAGCGCGGTGCGGGGGCCGGTGGGCAGGACGTAGCTGAAGGCCAGGCCGCGCTCCGGCTGTGGCGTGCGGAAGTCCATCAGCTCGACGGAGTCCGGGTCGAGGACCGGCCGCGCCGTGCGCACGAACCAGCCGCGGAAGTGCTGCAACAGCGTCGTGCGGGCCGGTGGCAGGCTGCCGAGCGGCCGGGAGTCGAAGACCCAGCGGGCGGACAGCGCCTCGTGCCGCCCCTGGGCCGTACGCAGCAGCACCTGTGCCCCGCGCGCCGTCCCCTCGATCCCCTCGACGACGCCTTCCGTGCGGGTCAGCGCGGGGCTGGACGAGAGGCGGCGCTCGACGGCCGCCTCGAAGTCGGGGGAGCGGATCATCTTGTACCGCAGGGCGCCGGTACGGGTGTCCACCAGACGCCCGTCGGGGCCGCGCACCCGCATCCGGTTCCAGGCGGCGGTGACCGCCTCGTCGTAGCGTCCCGGGCCGCTCTCCCAGAAGCACCAGGTCCGCGGGGGCGGGCGCAGTGTTCCCGGCGGCGGCTCCACGAGGCGCACCGTCGGGGCCGAGCGGCCCGCACCGGTGCACAACCGTTCCGCCAAGGAGAGCCCCGCGGCTCCCGCGCCGATGATCACCACGTCCGACCGCACGCACACCTCCTGCCCTCGACACGCCCGCTCCGGACACCTCTTCCGGCGCTGTCCCCATCATGGATGCGCGAGCGCGGGGATCCCTGCCGAAGCCGGCGGTAGGGGAACCGGCCGGTCGGCGAAGTTGCTCCGGTTGCCGCAGCACGGCGCATCCGATCCCGTGGGTGACGAGGAATGCCCTGCAACACCTTTCGATCACCTGCCCATGCGCAGCCACCACGAAGGAGCCGACATGCCTCCGCACGAGGCGACAGGCGCCACCACGACTGTCGCGCCCCACGAGGCGGGCCGGGCGGACCACGGTTTCGCCCCGCACGGCGGCCGCCCGCCCGTGCCCGCGCGCGTGCGGCAGATCGACGCCGAGGTAGCGCGGACGGTCGAACGCCGCCTTGGCCAGTTGCTCGGGCCCCGCGTCGCGCAGGCCACGGCCGCCGACGCGACCTTCGGCGCCGACGTCGCAGGATGCGTCGCACGCTTCACGCTCGACGGCGGACGGCGCCTGCGCCCGCAGTTCCTCTGGTGGGGCCTGCGCGTCTGCGGCCCGCCCGACGACGAGCAGACCGAGGCCGCCGTCCGGCTCGGCGCGGCGCTCGAACTCATCCAGACCTGCGCCCTCGTCCACGACGACGTCATGGACCGGGCCTCCACGCGCCGCGCCGGGCCCGCCCTCCACGTCGACCTGGCCGCGGGCTACGAGCCGTCCGCGCACCCGGGCCGCGACCGGTTCGGCGAGTCCGCCGCCATCCTCGCCGGTGACCTCGCCCTCGCCTGGGCCGACGACGAGGCCGCCGCCGTCCGGCTGCCCGAGCGGCGCGCGGCCCGCGTCCGTGACACCTGGTCACGCATGCGCACCGAGATGGTCGCCGGGCAGTACCTGGACCTCCAGGGGGAACTGACCCGGAGCCGGTCCCTGCGGCGCGCGCTGAGCGCCGCCTGCCTCAAGACCGCCCTGTACACCGTGGAACGGCCGCTTCAGCTCGGCGCGCTCCTGGCCGACGCCGACGAAACGACTCTGCACGCGCTCGGCGCGGCCGGGCGCGGCGCCGGTCTCGCCTTCCAGCTCCGCAACGACCTCGACGACGTGTTCGCCGACGGCACCGGGCGCGCCGAGCCCGCGGGCGGCGACCTGCGCGCCGGGAAACCCACCTACCTGGTCGCCCTCGCCCACGC
This sequence comes from Streptomyces sp. NPDC046939, assembly GCF_040644575.1. Taxonomy (NCBI): domain Bacteria; kingdom Bacillati; phylum Actinomycetota; class Actinomycetes; order Kitasatosporales; family Streptomycetaceae; genus Streptomyces; species Streptomyces sp. NPDC046939. Next base: position 242,114 of record NZ_JBEYWV010000007.1, on the reverse strand, counting down.
GCGCGCAGAGGCGGACGGCGACCGGCACGCCCTGCGCGTCCTTGACCACTGCCTCGGCCGCCCCGACCTCGACGAGGGCGAGCTGGACGAGGTCCGCCACGTCCTCGAACGCACCGGCGCCCGCCGCAACGTCGAGGACAAGATCCGCAGCCTGCTCGCCCGCGGCACCCGCCACCTGGACACCGCCCTCCTGGACCCGACGGCCCGCGCACGCCTGCGCACCCTGATGCACCGGGCGGCGGGCGTCACCGCACCGCCCGTCGCCGCGGGGCGGGGGGCCGTATGAGGACCGTGCCGGGCAGGACCGATCACGTCGTCGTCGTGGGAGCCGGGCTGTCCGGGCTGGCCGCCGCGCTGCATCTGCTCGGGGCGGGGCGGCGGGTGACCGTGGTGGAGCGGGAGGAGGTGCCCGGGGGCCGGGCGGGGCTGCTGACGCGGGGCGGGTACCGGATCGACACGGGGCCGACCGTGCTGACCATGCCGGACATCGCCGACGAGGCCTTCGCCGCCGTGGGCGAGCGGATGAGCGACCGCGTCGAACTCGTGCCGCTCCACCCCGCCTACCGCGCCTCGTTCGCCGACGGCAGCAGCCTCGACGTGCACACCGACGCCGCCGCCATGCACCAGGCCGTCAAGGACTTCGCGGGCCCGCGGGAAGCCGCCGGATACGCGCGCCTGCGCGCGTGGCTGCACCGGCTCTACCGCGCGCAGATGCGGCACTTCATCGACACCAACTTCGACTCGCCCCTGCAACTGCTCGCCCCCGACCTGGCCCGCCTCGCCGCGCTCGGCGGCTTCGGCCGGATGGACGCCCGGATCAGCCGGTTCATCAAGGACGAACGGCTGCGCCGCGTCTTCTCCTTCCAGGCGCTGTACGCCGGCGTCCCCCCGGCCCGCGCCCTGGCCGCGTACGCCGTCATCGCCTACATGGACACCGTCGCGGGCGTCTACTTCCCGCGCGGCGGCATGCACGCACTGCCGCGGGCCATGGCGGACGCCGCCGCGGCGGCGGGCGCCGAGCTTCGCTACGGACGCCGGGTCGAGCGGCTGGAACGCAGCGGCGACCGCGTCACCGCCGTCGTCACCGACACCGAGCGCATCCCCTGCGACGCCGTCGTCCTCACCCCGGACCTGCCCGTCACCTACCGCCTGCTCGGCCGCGCCCCGCGCCGCACGGTGCCGCTGCGCCACGCCCCCTCGGCCGTCGTCCTGCACGCCGGGACGGACCGCACCTGGCCCCAACTGGCGCACCACACCCTGTCGTTCGGGGCCGCCTGGCACGGCACCTTCGACGAGCTCACCCGGCACGGCCGCCTCATGAGCGACCCCTCGCTGCTCATCACCCGGCCCACCGCCACCGACCCCGCCCTCGCGCCGCCCGGCAAGCACCTGCACTACATCCTGGCGCCCTGCCCGAACACCGACATCGGGCCGAGCGCCGCGCACTGGGGCGACCTGGCCCCCCGCTACCGCGCCGAACTCCTCACGGAACTGGAGCGGCGCGGCCTCACCGGCATCGGCGACGCCATCGACGAGCAGTGCCTCGTCACCCCGGCCGACTGGCACGCCCAGGAGCACGCGGCGGGCACCCCGTTCTCCGCCGCCCACACCTTCGCCCAGACCGGCCCCTTCCGCCCCCGCAACCTCGTGCGCGGCACGGCCAACGCGGTCCTCGCGGGCTGCGGCACCACCCCGGGCGTCGGCGTCCCCACGGTGCTGCTGTCCGGGAAGCTCGCCGCCGCCAGGATCACCGGCCCGCGCACGACCCCGGCGCCCCGCGCCCCGTACCGGCTCACGACCTCAGAAGGAGCGCCCTCGTGACCGCCCGAGAACTCGACGCCGCAGGCATCACCGACCCCGGGCTGCGCCACGCGTACGCCCACTGCCGCACGCTCAACGCCCGCCACGGCAAGACGTACTTCCTCGCCACCCGCCTCCTCCCGGCCCACCGCCGCCCGGCCGTCCACGCCCTGTACGGCTTCGCCCGCTGGGCCGACGACATCGTCGACACCGGCCCGCCCGACCCCCTGGCGCGCACCGCCGCGCTGGAACAGCTCTCGATGAGCCTGCGCCACGGCCTGGACGCGCGCCGCAGCGCCGAGCCCGTCGTGCACGCGCTCGCCGACACCGCCCGCCGCTACGCGATCGACGCGCGGCACTTCCACGACTTCATGGCGGCGATGCGCGCCGACCTGACCGTCACGGACTACGCCACCTACGCCGACCTGCGCCGCTACATGCACGGCTCGGCTGCGGTGATCGGCCTTCAGATGGTCCCCGTCCTCGGCATCGTCGCGCCGCGCGAGGAGGCGGAACCGTACGCGGCCGCCCTCGGCGTCGCCTTCCAGCTCACCAACTTCCTGCGGGACGTCGGCGAGGACCTCGACCGCGGCCGGATCTACGTCCCCGCCGACCTGCTCGGCGCCCACGGCGTCGACCGGGAGCTGCTGCGATGGAGCCGCGACACCGGCCGCCGCGACACCCGCATCACCCGCGCGCTGCGGGCGTTCGAGGAGCTGACCCGCGGCGTCTACCGGCAGGCGGTCCCCGGCATCGCCCTGCTCGACCCGGTCTCCCGCCCCTGCATCCGCAGCGCCTTCGTGCTCTACTCCGGCATCCTCGACGCCGTCGCCGACGACGGCTACAGCGTGCTGCACCGGCGCGCGGTGGTCCCGCGCCGCCGCCGCACGGTCGTGGCCCTCGACGGCCTCGCCCGCATCGCGCACGCCCGGATCAGCCACCGCTCGGCGCCACCGGCCGCGCGGACCGGCCCGGTGCCCGTACGCGCGGAAGCGGCCGCGCCCGTGTGCCGGGGGGCCGCATGAGCGACCGGCCGACGCGCTCCCGCTTCCCGCTGACCCTGCGCAGGAACCCGCCCGCCTGGCACCGCCAGGAGCCCACCTGGCGCGCGGCCCGCCCCGCGCTCATCGAGGCCGCGCTGAAACGCTCGCAGGCCCGCCCCTCCGGCAACTGGTACGTGGTCGGGTCCTCCGGCGAGGTGCAGCGCGACAAGCCGCTCGGCCGCACCGTGGCGGGCCGCGAACTCATCGTCTGGCGCGACGCCGAAGGCACCCTGGCGGCCGGTCCCGGCGCCTGCCCGCACCTGGGTGCGCCGCTCAAGGACAGCCCCGTACGGTGCGGCGAGGTGGTCTGCCACTGGCACGGGCTCGCCCTCGGCGCGGGCGGCAAGGCGGGCTGGCGCACACTGCCCGTCCACGACGACGGGGTCCTGATCTGGGTACGCCTGGACGCCGCAGGCGCCGAGCAGCCCCTCGACCGGCCGGTGATCCCGCCGCGCCCCGAGCCGGCCGGCGCCGTCCACGCGGTCTACACCGGCTTCGGGCGCTGCGAGCCGGAGGACATCGTCGCCAACCGGCTCGACCCCTGGCACGGCGCCTGGTTCCACCCGTACTCGTTCGTGGACCTGCGCGTCGTCGACAGCCCCACGGGCGACAGCGCGGACGACGCGTTCGTCGTGGAGGTCTCCTTCAAGCTCACGTCCCGGATCGTGGTCCCGGTCCGCGCCGTCTTCACCGCGCCGGAACCGCGCACGGTCGTCATGCACATCACCGACGGGGAAGGCCGCGACTCGGTGGTGGAGACCCATGCCACGCCCCTCACCCCGGACGGCCACCCCGCGCCCCGTACGGCCGTCGTGGAAGCGGTGATCGCCACGTCCGAACGGCCGGGCTTCGCCCTCGCCCGCCACGCCTCCGCCGCCCTGCGCCCCCTGATGCGCGCGGCGGCGGGCAGGCTGTGGCGCGACGACCTCGCCTACGCGGAGCGCCGCTTCGCGCTGCGCACCCGCCGGAGCCTGCCCCTCTGACGCCCGGTGGCCGTCACAGCCCCCAGATCCGGGCGACGAAGAAGGCGGCCACCACCGCCGCGCCGATCACGATGAGCCACACCCACCAAGCGGGGTGCTCCCACATCCCGCCGTCGGCTCGCTCCTGGTGCGCCTCCGCGGTCGAGCCTTCCACCGGGGGCGTCTCTGTCGGGGGTACGTGCATGCGCCTCATCCCTCCACGGTCCCTCCCGCCGGGCAGACCCGCATGTCGGGGCGGCGCGGGGGAGGGCCAGGGCGGTGCGCGTCGGCGGGCGCGCGGTGTCAGCGCGTCGCCGCGTCGTCCAGCGCCTCGGCGATGCCCGCGTCGAGATCGGTGCGGTAGCCGGTGGTGAAGGCGTGGTCGTAGGCGGCCTCGCCGAGCGCCGCGCGGGTGCGGCCGACGCACTCCTCGTGGGCCGCGACCCAGGAGGGGATGCCGACCTGCGGGCGGCCGAGGGTGTCCCACAACTGGTGCGCCAGGCCGAGGAGTCGGGCCGCCCGCTCGGCGCGGCCGTCGGCGATCGCGCACTGGGCGATGGCCTCCAGGCACATGCCGGAGCCGAAACTGTCGTGCATGCGGTGCTTCACCGCCAGCGAGGCGCGGGCGGACCGCTCGGCGTCCTCGATCCGGCCCAGGGCCAGCTCCGCCTGGGCGCGGATGGAGTCGCCCCACGCCCGCATCCACGTCTCGCCCGCGGCGTCGCACACCTGCCGCATCTCGTCCAGGCCCGGCAGGGCGTCCTCGGCCATCCCCAGGGCCACGCGCGCGTGGCTGCCGACGGAGAGCGAGCCGAGGCCGGGCACGGTGAGCATGGACTCGGGCGAGCGGCTGTGCCGGGCGTGCAGTTCGTCGGTCAGCTTCAGGACCGTCACCGCGTCGCCGCGCAGCGCCGCCGTCACCACGGCGATCGACTTGGCGAGACTGTCCTCCTCCTCGCCGAACCGCGCAGCCAGGGCGGTGCACTCGGCGTCGATCTCCTCCAGGGCGGGCAGGTCGCCGAGTTCGGTCAGCACCAGTCCCTGGGCGTACAGGGCCCTGAGCCGGAGGGGGCTCGGGCCGGAGAACGCGGCCAGCGCGCGCTCGAGGTAGTGCCGTCCTTCCCGGGCGAGCCCGCACGCGTACCAGAGGAACCACAGGTCCCCGGCCATGCCGAGGCCGATCCGGCTGTCGGCGGAGCCGAGGCAGGACTCCAGGGCGAGCCGCAGGTTGTCGAACTCGGCGTGCATGCGCTCGTACCAGAAGAACTGGTCGGGACCCATCCAGGCCGCGTCGCCCGCGCGGGCGAGCCGCAGGTACCAGGTGCGGTGGCGGCGGCGGAACTCCCGGCCCTCGCCGAGGCTGCGCAGCCAGTCCTCACCGTACTCGCGGATCGTGTCCAGCATCCGATAGCGCTCACCGGCCGCCGTCGGCTCCCAGGTGATGATCGACTTCTCGGCGAGCCCCGACAGGAGGCGGGGGATGTCCGCGCGGTCCAGGCGGTCGTCGCCGCAGACCTGGACGGCGCCCTCCGTGTCGAAGCTGCCCACGAACACCGACAGGCGCGCCCACAGCAACCGCTCGGCGGGACCGCACAGTTGGTGGCTCCAGCCGATCGCGGTGCGCAGCGCCTGGTGCCAGGACGGGTCGGCCGGAGCGGCGTCGTCGCCCCCGGCTTCGACGCCCGGGGTGGCGGGGCCTGCGTCGTCGAGCACCGTGAACCGGTCGGACACCCGGTCCGCTAGGCGGTCGGCCAGCTCGCCCGGTGAGAGCTCCCTCAGCCGCGCCGCCGCCAGCTCGATCGCGAGAGGCAGGCCCTCCAACTGGCGGCACAGACGCTCCAGATCGGGCCGGTCCGCGTCGGTGACCGTGAACCCGGGGACGGCCCGCGCCGCCCGGTCGGCGAGGAGCACCAGGGCGTCCGCGTCCGGCCCGCTCTGCCCGGCCGCCGCCCGCGCCGGGCCGGGGACCGGCAGCGGTTCGACGGCCTGCACCTCCTCGGCCGCCAGCCCGAGCGGGCGTCGGCTGGTCGCGAGGACCCGGAGCCCGGGCGCGGCACCCGTCAACCGCTCGACCACCGGCCGGAGTTCACCCGTCAGGTGCTCGCACGTGTCGAGGACGAGGAGGAGTTCCCGCTCGGCGAGGTAGTGCGCCAGGGCGTCGATCACCGGGACGGCCGTCTGGTGCGCCATCGGCAGCGCCTCGGCGACGGTGTGCGGCAGCAGCGCCCCGTCGCGCAGGCCCGAGAGCGACACCCACCAGGCGCCGTCGCGCAGCTCCGCCCGCACCTGGGCGGCGACGCCCTGCGCCACCCGGGTCTTGCCCACCCCGCCGACGCCGACGAGCGTCACCACCTGGCGGTGCCCGAGCGCCCGCACCGCCTGTGCCAGCTCCGTCCGGCGGCCGACCAGGTCACCGGTGGCCCGGGGCGGCTCTCCCGCCCGTCGCTCGTGCTGCTTGTCCGCCGCCATGATCCGACTCCTGCGTGATACGACCTCGTTCACGTCAGTGCTATCAACTCGGCGGGCCGCCGCGGGCCGTTATGGCTACTTCACCGCTTCGGCAGGGTGAGGATCTCGGCCCCGTCCTCGGTGATGGCGATGGTGTGCTCCGTGTGGGCGGTGCGGCAGCCCGTCGCACTGCGCAGCGTCCAGCCGTCGGCGTCCGTGACGAGCTCGGCGGTGTCCGCCATCACCCACGGCTCCAGGGCGAGCAGCAGCCCGGGGCGCAGGGTGTAGCCGCGGCCGGGGCGCCCGGTGTTGGGGACGTGCGGGTCCTGGTGCATCGTCGAGCCGATGCCGTGCCCGCCGAACTCCGTGTTGACCTGGTAGCCCGCCTCGCCGAGCACCGTACCGATGGCGTGCGCCAGGTCGCCGATACGGGCTCCGGGCCGGGCGGCGGCGATGCCCGCCGCGAGAGCGCGCTCGGTCGCCTCGATCAGGGCGGGGCTCTCGGCGTCCTTGGTCTCACCGACGACGAAGCTGATGGCGGCGTCCGCGGCGACCCCGTTCAGCGAGACGGCGAGGTCCAGCGTCAGGAGGTCGCCGTCGGCCAGGGTGTAGTCGTGCGGCATCCCGTGCAGGACGGCGTCGTTGACCGCCGTGCAGATGTAGTGGCCGAACGGGCCGCGGCCGAAGGAGGGCGCGTAGTCCACGTAGCAGGACTGCGCGCCCGCCTCGCTGATCATCTTCTGGGTCCACCGGTCGATGTCCAGCAGGTTCGTGCCGACGACGCTGCGGCCGCGCAGCTCCTGGAGGATGGTGCCGACCAGGGCGCCGGTCTCCCTGGCCCGGTTCAGGAGGGTGGGGTTCAGGATCTCGATCACGTAGGGCTTCTCTCACGCAGGCAACCAATAACAATACCGGCCTTACTATACCGGTATTAGAATCGAAGGCGTGATCGGCCGGAGCCCTGGCCGCCGCACCGTCAGTCGGCCGCCCGACGGCGGTCCGAGCGCTTCTTGAGCAGCATGGGCAGTGCGTACCAGCACAGCGCGAACCACACGAGGATCCCGCCCGCCAGGATCTCCGCCAGCAGGTTCGGCAGCACCACATGCAGGATCAGGAGCACCGTGCCGCTGATGGTCAGCGCCAGCAGGACGAGCCCCGTCACCATCAGCCGGCCCGCCGTGCGCACCAAGTCGTCCTTCAGCTTCTGCCCCGTCAGCAGCCGGTGCAGGGAGACCGGGGCGATGAGGACACCGGTCGCGGCGGCGCCCAGCAGCACGGTCACCACGTACACCGTCGTGTCGAAGGCGCCGAGGTCGCCGAAGCTCGGCGTGAAGGCGACGCTCAGCAGGAAGCCGAAGAGAATCTGCACACCCGTCTGCGCGACGCGCGTCTCCTGCAAGATCTCGGCCCACCGCCGGTTGGCCCTCTCGTGCGCCTCCTCGCGCGCGACCTCCTCGCTGTCGCGCCGCTCGGCCGCCGTTCTCGATACCTCACCAATGCTCACGGACACTCCTTTCGTACAGAGCCGGATGCCCGCGTACGCGACGATTACGTGACGCTTCTCCGAGCCCGTCCGGGGCAAGCGGAGCGACATGAGCCTTCACGAGAAGCACCACCACACCACCCCGGACATGGGAGAGATGGAGCGCGGCACGCCGCAGCGGGTCGAGACGCGCCACCGCATGTGGGCCCAGGCCTGGACCGCACTGTGCGTCCTGCTCGCCGTGTGGTCCGTGGCCTGGGCCGTCGGCTGGGCCACGGGAAGCACCGACGCGTGGGCGTACGGCCTGGCCGGCCTCGTCCTCCTCGGCTGCGCCCTCTGGGCGAGGCGCTCCACCATCCGCAACACGCCTCCGCGCCACCTCTGACCCGGCGGTCGCGCGTACGGTGGCGCGGTTCACCGGCGCGCCGCCTGGGCCGAACCTGGTGCACCAGGGCGCCGACCCGGACGCACCGGACGTCGCGGGGTTGCCGGTACCGCGCCGAGCGGTCGCGGCGTACGACGCCCCGGTGGTCGCGGTCCGGCGGTGGTGTCGTCGGAGGGGCGAGGGTGCCGTCGGGTGACGGCTGCCGCGCGCCACTCCGGCAGGGCCCGGGCGGCATCGTAGCGTGATGATATGCGTACAAATAACCATATGCCCTCACCTTCGCGCCGCCGCGTGACCGTCTCCCGCGGCCTTTCCCTCGCGTGTGCCGTGGCCGCGGCGGGCGCCCTGCTCACGGCGTGCGGCGACGACAAGGATCCGGCGCAGACCGGGTCCGCCCCCGACAACGCCCGCGCGTCGATGTCGCGCGCGGACTCCGCCTCCGGCTCGACGTCGCCCTCACCCTCGCCCTCGGGCTCGGCGGGCGGCCTCACCGAGGACCAGTCCGAGCGGAAGACCCTCGTGCCGAAGGCCAAGGTCGGGTACGACAAGGCGATGGACGCCGCCGTCAAGGCCGTGAACGGCTCGAAGCCGGTCTCGATCGAGCTCAAGGGACCGTCGGACAAGCCGGATTGGGAGGCCGAGGTCGCGACGGGCGACGGCACCAAGAGCACCGTCCGCGTGGACGCGGTCACCGGCGAGGCGGGTGAGCCCCGGACCGACTCCGATCAGGACGGCGACGACAAGAAGGAGCTCGCCGGCCTGCTGTCCAAGGCCAAGGTGGGCCCGAAGCAGGCCGCCGACACCGCGACCGGCAGGACCAAGGGCACGGTCACCTCCGTCGAGCTCGACGACACCGACCGGGGCGGCCCCATGTGGTCCGTCGACGTCGTGAACACGAGCGACTGGAACAAGACGACGTACGACATCGACGCGACCGACCGCAAGGTGCTCCGCGAACACGTCGACCGGGACTGACAGGCCCCGAACGCCGCCGCACTCACCTGGGGGTGATGGCGACGCCCTCGGGCTGGTGACCGGTGGGCAGGGTCGCCCGTACCTTCGGGACCTTCGGATCGATCACGGAGACGGTGTCGGAGCCCTCGTTGGTGACCCACACGCGGCTGCCGCCCGGGGCCACCGCGAGGCCCTGCGGGTTCTTGCCGACGGGCACGCGGGACAGTACGCCACCGGTCTTCGTGTCGATGACGAGGAGCTGGTCGGCGCCTGAGTCCGCCGCGTACAGCCGCTGCCCGTCGGGGCTCACACCCAGGCTCAGCGGCGCCTTGCCGACGGGCCAGGTGGCCGTCACCTTGCGCGTGGCGGGGTCGATCACCGAGATGGTGCCCGCGCCCGTGTCGGCGACGAAGACCCTGTCCCCTTTCGCGGTGGCGGCGATTCCGCTCGGGAAATCACCGACCGGAATGCGGGCCACGGAGGTGTTCTCCTTGGACAGGACCGTGACGTTGTTGCTGCCGCTGTCGGTGACATAAGCGGTTCCGTCGGGCAGTGTGGCCACACTGTGCGGAAGAGCTCCGGCGCGTGGCGTCGCGACGACCTTCCGGCTACGGGTGTCGATGACGGACACATTGTCGCCGCCCCAGTTCGCGGTGAATACCCGGCGCCCGTCGCGACTGGGAAAGGCCGCATAGGGAAAAGGGCCGACCGGCACGGTCGCGACCACTTTCTCCTCGGTGGTGTCGATGAAGGAGACCGTCCCGGACCGGCCGTTCGCCACATAGGCGTGCGCACCGTCGGGGGCCGCGCCGACCCCGGTCGGCTCCTTCCCCACGGGAATGGTCCGAAGGGGTTTCTCACGACGGACGTCGAAGGAAGAGACGGTCCCGGAGCCGGTGTTGGCGATGTAGGCGACGATGCGCATCGGAAAGCGCCTCGCTGCGTGGTCGCCCTTCGGCGCGGGACGGACGGGCGAAGGTGGCGGGGCGGACATCGCGGGCGACGCGCACGCCAGGACGGCGAGCAGGAACCCGAGCGTCAGACGGACGGGAAAGCGGCGGCAGCCCATGAATGCGCCTTTGCTGCTGGTGTGTGGGGGGCTTTGAACGGACACATGTGGCCAAACGCGCGCATTGCGTGTTTCGCACGGGCAAGGACGCGAGAGGAAAGCGAATTCGTTCATTCGGAGGCCGAAAGCGAGGCAATCCGCCCCTTACGCATACATGCGTGAGTCATATGAGCGGTGTCCGCGCCACTCCAACGGCCCTCGGCGCGGGGTATGGTGCGCATCTTCCGGAGATCCGGTTCCAAAGGGAGGGGCATCATGACGCGTCGGAAGCGCACGGCCGCAACGGCGACCAGGCGATGGACGACGGTGGCGCTCGCCGCGCTGAGCAGCTGCGCGCTCGCCGCCGGAGCGACCGGGACAGCCACGGCCGCCGCCCCCGACGAGCAGTCGAGAGGGCACCGCTCGTCGTACGTGGCGCTCGGCGACTCCTACACCTCGGGGCCCGGCATCCCGGCCCAGGTCGACGCGCAATGCGCCCGGTCCGACCACAACTACCCCTCGCTCACCGCCCGCGACCGTCACGTCACGTCGTTCACGGACGTCAGCTGCGGCGGCGCGACGACCGCCGAGATGTGGCAGGCGCAAGGCACCAACGAGCCCCAACTCGACGCCGTACGACGCGACACCGACCTCGTGACCCTGCAGATCGGCGGCAACGACATCGGCTTCGGCTCGATCATCGGCACGTGTGCCGGGCTCAGTGCGCAAGACCTCTCCGGCGACCCGTGCCGACGGCACTACGGCGCGGCGGGTCACGACGCCCTGACGCTGAAGATCCTGCAGACGGCGCCCAAGGTCGCCCGCGTCCTGCGGGCCGTGCACGCCAAGGCGCCCCACGCGCGCGTGGTCGTCGTCGGCTACCCCGACCTCCTCCCCGACGACGGCACCGGCTGCTACCCGACCGTCCCCTTCGCGGCCAAGGACTTCCCCTACCTGCGGGACACCCAGAAACGCCTCAACCTCATGCTGCGCGCCGTGGCACACCTGAACCGGGCCGACTACGTCGACACGTATCGGCCGACGGTCGGACACGACATGTGCCAGGCGCCCGCCGACCGCTGGATCGAACCGCTGAGCCCGACCTCACCGGCCGCCCCGGCCCACCCCAACGCCAAGGGGCAGGAGGCGATGGCGCGGGCGCTCCAGAGGACGCTCACCCGAGGAAGGGGCTGAGGATCCGCAACAGGGCGGCGGGCCGGTGCAGCGGCACGATGTGACCGCAGTCGTCGAGCCGATGCCCCGTCAGGTCGTCCGCGAGCGGGCGCAGTTGGTGTTCGAGCGCCGTGCCCACCGGTTGTGCGCCGACGGTCAGGACGGGCATGGTGAACCGCGCCCGCTCCACGGCCCGCCGCATCTGGCGTGCGCTCTCGGGCAGGGCGCGGTAGTACGAGAAGGCGCAGCGCAGGGCCTCGCGGCCCGTGTAGGCGGCGACGAACGCGTCCCGCACGGCGGGCGGCACGCCCTCGCCCAGGGTTCCGCTGTCGAGGAAGAAGTCCACGTACCGCGCCTCATTGCCGTCCAGCACGGACTCGGCGAGCCCGGGCACCGCGTGGAACCCGAACCACCACGGGGGACCACCGGCCAGGAACTCCTCCGCGCCCGGCAGCCCGCCGGCCACCGCCTCCATGACCGCCAGCCGCCGTACGAGTCCGGGGTGGCGCAGGGCGAGCGAGAGGGCCGGTGCCACGCCCGCGTCGATGGCGACCACGGCGGCGGACGTGACGCCCAGGGAAGTGAGCAGGGCGCGGGCGTCGTCGGCGAGCGTGTCGGCGTCGTAGCCCGCGGCGGCGCGCTCGCTGGCGCCGAACCCGCGCAGGTCGGGCGCGATCACCCGGTGCCGTGCGGCCAACGGGCCGAGCATGTGCTCCCAGACCCGCCAGGTGTGCGGGAAGCCGTGGAGCAGGAGGACGGCGGGGCCGTCCCCGGCGAGCGCGACGTTCAGGCGTACGCCGTTGGCCCGGACGCTACGGAGTTCGACCGGAGGCCGGGGTTGGGGTTGGGGCCGGGATCGGGGCGGGGGAGAGGCGGATAGGGAGGACAAGGCGCGCCTTTCGAGAAGCCGGTGACGGGGGGCGGTAACCGTCGGATACCACCGCACGCTAAGTGACTAGGCTGAGCGCCGGAAGGCGGCACTTTCGCGACAGGTGGTGAGGTCCAGGTGACCGACTCGGTGGCGCGCGGCACGACCGGTCCGCGCGGTGATCTCTTCGCCCCGGAGTGTCCCACCCGCAAGCTCCTCGACCGCATCGGCACCAAATGGGTGTCCATGGCGGTCAAGGTGCTGGCCGAGGAGGCAGGGGAGGTGCGCTTCGCGGAGCTGCGGCGCCGCATGCCGGGCATCTCGCAGAAGATGCTCTCGGTCACCCTGCGGGGGATGGCCCGCGACGGACTGGTCGCCAGGCGCGTCGAACCGACCGTGCCGCCACGGGTGTTCTACCGGCTCACCCCGCTCGGCCTCTCGCTCGACGGACCCCTGGCGGTGCTGCGGGAGTGGGCGGAGACGCACATGCCGGAGATCGACCGGGCCAACGAGCGGTTCGCCCGGGAGGAGGAGCCCGCCTAGGGACCGGCCGGGGCCCGCGGGCGCGGCGTGGCGCCGCGCGGGCCCGTCGCGACCGGTCTACGCGGCGCTCACCACGACGACTTGGTGACCCCGGGCAGATACCCGGCGTGCGCCTGCTCCCGCACCCGTACGCGGGAGAGCCCGAACTTGCGGAGGTGGCCGCGCGGGCGGCCGTCCACGCTGTCGCGGTTGCGGACCCGGGTCGCGCTGGCGTCGCGCGGCTGGCGCCGCAGCTCGGCCAGGGCCGCGGCCCGTTCGGACGGTGGGGTGTCCGGGCGCCGGACGATCGCCTTCAGTGCGGCGCGGCGGGCGGCGTACCGCGCGACGACCGCCTTGCGCTTCTCGTTCTGCGCGATCTTGCTCTTCTTGGCCATCAGACCTTGCCTCCTTGGGCGCGGACGCGGGCGACCGCGGCCTCGATGCCGATGCGGTCGACGGTCTTGACGCCGCGCGCGCTGAGCGTGAGGCGGACGTACCGGCCCTCGCTCGGCAGCCAGTACCGCTTGCGCTGGATGTTGGGGTCGAAGCGGCGCGAGGTGCGCCGGTGCGAGTGGGAGATGGAGTTGCCGAAGCCCGGCTGGGCGCCGGTCAGTTGGCAGTGGGCGGACACGATGACCTGCCTTTCGGGGAGCGCACGCGGTCGTGCGAGGTGCAGCGCATGCGGACGGATGACTTGGAAATGGAAACCATTGTCATTAGAGTACGGCATGGCATCCGCCGCGATGCACCCCGCCCGCACACCGACCGAGCCCCCGGGGCTCGCCCCGTCGCCCGAAGGACACCTATGAACCACGGAACCCGCATGCCCGTCGTGATCGTGGCCGGGCTCCACTCCGCCGCACGCCGCGCGACGGTCGAGGGCCTGCTGCGCACCGTCCCCGACAGCGTCGCCCTCCACCACGACCTGTCCACCGCGAGCGACGGCACCGTCCTGCGCGTGGTGCGCGACGCCACCGGCGAGCTGTCCCGCGGCGAGACCGCGCTCGTCAACGACTGCGCGTGCTGCGCCCTGCGCGAGGACCTCGTCCCCGAACTGGAGCGGCTGGCCGACAGCGGCCTCACCCGGCTCGCCGTCGTCGAGCTGTGGGACTCCGTCGAACCCCGGGCCATGGCCGAGGTCGTCGCCGCGCACGCCGGTGACACGCTCGCCCTCACCAACGTCGTCACGGCCGTCGACCCGGCCCTCGTCCTGCCCTGCCTCGGCAACGGCGACGACCTCGCCGACGTGGGCCTCGCGGCCGCGGCGAGCGACCAGCGGACCGTCAGCGACACCTGGGCCAGGCAACTGGAGTACGCCCCCGTCCTCGCCGTCGTCGACAGCGACGAGGCCGACGACGAGGACCGCGCCCTCCTCGCCCAACTGCACCCCCTCGCCCGGCACGTCGCCGCAGGGTCCGATGAACTCGCCCGCCTCGCCTTCGCCGGGTTCGACGTGGAGACGGCCGCCGCCGCCCAGCACCCGGCCTGCGCCCTGCTGCCGCAGGAGGCGGACGCGGCCGGGGTCGTCACCTTCGTCTGGCACCACGACCGGCCCTTCCACCCCGGCCGCCTCTACCAGGCCCTCGAGGACCTGTGCTGCGCCGCCGCGCGCAGCCGCGGCCGGTTCTGGCTCGCGGACCGCCCCGACACCCTGCTCGCGTGGGACGCGGCGGGCGGCGCCCTGTGCGTGGAGAACGCCGGGCCCTGGCTCGCCTCCCTGCCGGACGCCGCCTGGGACCTCGTCCCGCCGGTGCGCCGGGCGGCCGCCGCGCTCGACTGGCACCCCGCGCACGGCGACCGCTGCCAGCACCTCGTCTTCACCTCACCCGGCCTCGACCGCGACAACCTCGCCCGGCTGCTCGACTCGTGCCTGCTCACCGACGCGGAGTACGCGGCCGGGCGCGAGGCGTGGAAGCGGCTGCCGTCCGCCTTCGACACCCTGCTCGACGCCGCTTGAGACACCTGCGCACACGCCCGGGTGAATGTGCGTCAGGAGCGCTCGGCACCTGTGCGCAGCGGGGACAGTCGCCCCATGCGCGCACTAGTCATCAACTGCACCCTGAAACCGTCACCGCAGCCCTCGAACACCGAGGCGCTCGCGGGCACGGTCATCGCCGCCCTCCAGGGCCACGGCGTGGACGTCGACCTCGTACGGGCCGTCGACCTGAACCTGAGGCCCGGCGTCGAGACGGACATGGGGGAGGGGGACGACTGGCCGGACGTGCACGAGAAGCTGCTCGCGGCGCGGATCCTGGTCATCGCGTCCCCGACCTGGGTCGGCCGCCCCTCCTCCGTCGCCCAGCGCGTCCTGGAGCGGATGGACGCCATGCTCAGCGAGACCGACGACGAGGGCCGCCCCGTCGCCTACAACCGCGTGGCGGGAACGCTCGTCACCGGCAACGAGGACGGCGCCCACCACGTCATCAGCGAGATCAACGGCGCCCTCGGCGACATCGGCTACACCGTCCCCGGCCAGGCGTGGACCTACTGGCACCTGGGCCCCGGACCGGGCCCGGACTACCTCGACGACGAACGGGGCCACGACTGGGCGGCGTCGACCGGCCGCGCCATGGCCTCCAACCTCGTCCACGTGGCCGAGGCCCTCGACCACCACCCGGTGCCCGCGCCGCCGTCCTGAACCCCGCCGCTCGGTCATCCACGTCCAGTGGTCGTACGTACAGGTCCCCCCGCGGGCGCACGCCGCGGGGGATCTCCCACCCTGGGACGGACGCCCGATGACGCCTCGGGCGTGATGTGGCCAGGGCGCCGGGCCCGGAGAGTGGGGCTGTCCGATCGACCCACCGAAGGGACCGGTATGAACCGCCGCAAGAAAACCGCCGTACTGGGTGCCACCCTCCTGCTCACCGCCGCGGCGGCGGGATCAGCCGCCGCGTCCGGCGCCGGCGCCGGCGACCACCACCGACGGGAGGCCGCCGCCCTCACCGGCACCGCGAAGCTGTACCGCTCGGCAGGGGACGACATCACCTTCTCCTTCGACGCGCACCTGGCGGCGAAGCACAACGACAACCCGCTCCGGGCGACGGGGACCTTCGAGTGGAGCCACTACGCCGAGGGCCGCGGCGCCTGGGCCAAGGCGAAGGTCAACTGCCTGGTCACCGGCGGCAAGGTGGCCGTCGTCTCCGGGGTGATCACCGACTCGGATCTGCCCGGCGCCAAGGGCAAGCAGGTCGGCGTCACCGTCCACGACATCGGCCGCCACGACCGGCTCGGCTACAGCTGGGCCGCGACCGGCACGCCCGTCGAGACCGGCTCCATGCCCAAGTGCGTGAGCTCCGCGCCCTACGAGAAGGTCAAGCAGGGCACGGGCGACTACAAGGTCGTCCCCTGGCAGCCGAAGCTCTAGCGCCGGACGCGCATGATCTCCGTTCGGTGACGCCACCTGTCGGCGCCCGGGCCGGATGCGTAGGGTCGCCGTCATGGCACTGCGACCCGTGAACGTGAACATCAAGGCCCTGGACGACACGGTGGTCGGCGGCTTCTGGGCGGCCGCGCTCGGCTGGAACGTGTCCAGCGAGGCCCCCGGCGTCACCAACGTCGAACCCGGCGGCGGATTCGTCTGGCCGGACGCGTCCGCCGTCTGCGTCGACGTCGTCACCGTCCCGGAACCCAAGTCGGCCACGAAGAACCGCGTGCACCTCGACCTCGCGACCACCTCGCGGGCGCACCAGACGGAGCTGGTCACCCGCCTGCGCGCGCTCGGCGCCACCCCCGTCGACATCGGCCAGGGCGACGTGCCCTGGGTGGTCCTCGCCGACCCGGAGGGCAACGAGTTCTGCGTGCTCGAACCGCGCGCCCTGTACCGCGACACCGGCCCGATCGCCGCGATCGTCATCGACTGCGCCGACCCGCGGGCCATGGCCGCGTTCTGGGACGCGGCCACGGACTGGACGCTCCACGAGGTCGACGACGACCACGCGCGGCTGCGCTCCGCGAAGGGCGTCGGCCCCTACATCGAATTCCTCCGCACAGGCGCGAAGAGCGTGCCGGACCGCGTCCACATCGACCTGCTGCCGTACGCGGGCGACGACCAGGAGGCGGAGGTGGCGCGCCTGCGCGAGCTGGGCGCCACCGACCTCGACCTCGGCCAGGGCGACGTGTCGTGGAAGTGCCTGACCGACCCGGAGGGCCACGAGTTCTGTGTGCTCGGCAGAGCCTGACCCCGGCCGCGGACAGATCCGATTACTTCCGTACGGCACGGGCAACCGGTCGCCATGACCACGGAAGGCCGAGCCCGTACGTGAACACCGAGCACCACCGCACCACGCCCACCCCCCCCGTTCGCCGTGTCCGACGAGTGGGATCTCCCCGCGCCCGGTGAGGCAGCCGGGCCCGGAGACCGTACGCGAGGTAAGGGTGGGACGATGCATGTGACGACAAGGGGCGGAATCTTCACCCGCGCGTTCGGGACGCCACCGCGCGACGGCGAGCCGACCGTGGTGCTCGTCCACGGACTCGGCCTCTCCGGCCGCTACTTCGTGCCGCTCGCACGACGCCTCGCCGCGCAGGGAGCGCGAGTCCTCGTGCCCGACCTGCCGGGCAACGCGCGCTCGCGCGGCGCCGCGGGCCGCGCGCCGACCGTCGCCGAGCACGCCCGCGCCCTGGCGCACTGGCACCGGCAGCACTCCCTCGGGCCGGTCCTGCTGGTCGCCAACTCCGTCGGCTGCCAGGTCGCCGCCGCCCTCGCGGCCCGGCACCCGGACATGGTGAGCCGCCTGGTCCTGGTCGGCCCGGCGCTCGACCCCGCCGTACCGGCCTGGCGCCAGTGCGCACTGCTGATCAAGGACGCGCCCCGCGAACCGCTGCGCCTGTTCGGCATCGCCGTCTCCGACTACCTCGTGACCGGCCTCCCGCGGTGCGCCGCCGAGTACCGGCACGCGCTGCGGGACGCGGCCTGGTCGTTCGAGGCCCACCTGGAACAGGTCCACGCCCCGACCCTCGTCGTGCGCGGCGAGGGCGACCCCCTCGCGTCGCCGTCCTGGACACGCCGGGTCGCCTCCCTCGTCGGCGACGGCCGGACCGCCGAGATCCCCGGCGCCGCCCACGCGGCCCACTACAGCGCGCCCGACGCCATGGCGACGCTGATCCAGAAGTTCACGGCGGACGGCCCCGGAGGACCCGCATGATGTCGTCGCCCCTGCGCGACCCGCACCGCACCGGCAAGGACACCAAGTCGTTCGCGCCCTTGCTGCGGCTGCTGCCCGGCATCTCCCCGAAGCGCCGCGGCTACGTCCTCGCCTGGTACGGGTTCACCCTCACCTTCGGCGGGATGCGGCTGCTCACCTGGCTCATCCACATCGACGTGGGCGGCTTCGGCGACGTCAGCGCGGGCGGGGTCCACCTCCACCACTACGTCTGGGGCATCCTGCTGCTCATGATCGTCGGCGCCACGGCCCTCTCCGAGAGCTCACCGAGGGCCCGCGCCTGGCTCGGTCTCGCGTACGGGGTCGGCATGGCCCTCGTCATCGACGAGGCGGCCCTGCTGATCAGCCTGGAGGACGTGTACTGGGACACCGAGGGCGGGCTCAGCATCGCCATCGCCATCGCGGTGATCGCCGTGGTGGGCAGCGTCCTCGCGGTGACCCGGGGACGGCGCGCGTCCCGGGCGGACGACGAGGCCGGGCGGGAGGAGAAGAAAGAGGGCGAGGAGAGCGAAAGGGCTCGGAACTATGAGAAGAGTTGAGAAGGAAGCCCCTTCATGGCCTCGCCGTCGGCAACGCTAGCACTCAGGCCGGAACCACGTCGCGCAGGTTTTCCAGGGTGATCACGCGGGAGTCCGGGTGCAGCCCCTCGGGCCGCTCCAGACCGATGTACGTGACCGGCTCGTCCGGCACCGCGTCGCCGCTCTCCCACAGCTCCACGACCGTGCCCTCGCCGCACATCAGGTCGGCCAGGTGAGCCACCGTCAACTGCTCGCGCTCCACGACGGCGCGCACCAGCGCCGACACCGACGCCTGGTTGTCCTCGACCTGATTGCCCTCCGGGACGCCCGTCAGATACAGGTGCAGCCACTTGGCGCGCCACCGTCCGTCGTCCCCGCGCCGGAAGACGAGCGGCAGCGCGACCCGGCCGGTCCCGCGCAGCTCCGACTTCATCCGGACCGTACGCGGCTCGAACGGACGGCCCTTCTGCGCGCCGTCCCGCACCATGAACCCGAAGAACGACTCCTCGACCTCGTCGAAGCCCTCGCCCGCGTAGATGTCGACCTGCGGAGCGATGAACGCGCTGCGCACCCGGTCCAGGGACAGGTCGATGAACTCCGACGCCCCGTCGGGCGCCTCGGTGATGTCGCCCGAGTGCCGGCCCCCGACCGTCCTGAGGGACGTGTAGGAGAGCCAGGTGTCGGTGCTGTAGTCGCCGCGCAGGAGCAGCGCGGACAGGTCGAAGTCGGTGCGCCGCCCGGCCTGTTTCCAGTGCACGAAGAAACGCAGGCGGTCGCCGTCGACCCGGGAGACCGAGCCGCGCGGCAGGACGCCGAGCCCGGCCGCGGTCGCCTTGCCGCTGAGCGGGAGCGCCACGTCGAGGACGTCCGGGTCGAGCAGCAGCCGGCCCGGCACCGGGAGCCTGCGGCGCAGTTCGGCGTCGAGGGCGGCGGCCAGCCGGTCGCGGTCCGCCGAGGGCACCGGCCGCCGGGCGTCCGGGACCACCCGGGCGCGGCCCCGGCGGTTGACGAAGATGCGAGGCGCGCCGGTCTCCCGCTGCCGGTTGTGCAGGTGTTCGCGCACGGCGAGCACGACCCGGCCGGACACCTCCGGGGCTGCCCGGACCGCGGCGGCCACGACCACGTCCCGCTCCGCCTGGCCGTCGGCGGTGCGCAGCAGGTGGTCGAGGGCGCGGAACAGCCTGCCCGGAGCGGTCTCCAGGAGTTTCACCGCCCCGGGCACGTCCGACGCGTCGAGCAGCGCCTCGACACGGCTGCCGAGGGTACGGGCCTCCTTCTCGCCCCGCGCGACGGCGAACACGTCGGCGGCGTGCGGCCAGCGCGGGTACTCGTGCGGGTGCAGCCGCTCGCCGAGCCGCTTGAAGGGCTCGCGGTGGGCGTGCACGTCGGCGAGTTTCGCGGGGTTCGCCGCGACCACCGCGTCGAGCCCCGCGAGCAGCGCGCGGCGCACCGGCCGGGGCAGCGTGCGGAACCGGGTCGGCTCCCGCAGGGTCACGTCACCGCCCGACAGTGCGCAGGCGAGCCGCAGCACGTCGGTGACGGTGTCGAGGAGCGGTTCGGCGCCCGCCGCGAGACGGGCCTCGTTGACGACCGCCCGGTTCTCCCGGACCGGGATCGCCTCCGGCTGCGGGCCGGACGCACACCGCGCGGCGAGCACACGCAGGTCGCGCAAATTGTCCTCGCCGAGCGGCGTGGCGCTGCCCGCCAGCGCCAGGTACAGCGCGGTCACCTCATCGTCCAGGCCCCGGCCGAGGTGCAGGACGGTGACCCGGTCGCCCGCCGACGCGATCAGCTCGTCGTGGCGCGCACACATGTCCTCGTACGTGTGCCGGTAGCGGCCGTAGGCGGGGAGGCTGAGCAGGTTGACCGGTCCGTGCGCCAACTGCGCGAGGACCTCGTCCCGGGCGGTCCCGTCCGCGAGGGCCTCCGCCACGCACCGGGCCCAGAACTCCTCGGTGTCCGGCACATGTGCGGGGAAGTCGATGAAATACGTGTTGTGGCGTACGTGGTCGCCCACCATCTCGGCGACGGTGCGCAGGGTCCGCCTGGCCGTGTGCAGGACCGCCGCCTCGGACAGTCCGGAGAGCCGTGCGAGCAGCGGCGCCGACAGCTTGAAGCCGACCGAGGCCAGCGCGGCGTCGAACTGCCGCGCGGCGACGGCCCCTTGACCGGCGGAACCGGCGGGGGCGGGAAGGCGGTGGGTGTGCCGGACGACCAGCGATTCGAGACTCTGCGCCATGCGGGCAGGATCGCAGAGGCGGGGGAGGGAACGCATGTGAGTTGTTGGGGGTGTGCGGGTGTGCGGGCCCGGGTGTGCGGGGTCCGGTGTCTCATGTGTGGAGGTGGGCGAAGAGGGTGTCGAGCGGTGGAGGTGTGCGGTCCGGCGGGAGGGCCTCGACGAGGAGACGGCCGTAACGGATCTTGCGGCCCTTCTTCGTGCCGAGGAAGCGCCGGGCCTGCTGGTGCGGGGAGCGGCCGAGCTGTGCGGGCTGGCGCCGGAACGTCTGCCAGGCCCGGAAGTCCCCCTCGGCGCGGAAGACCTCCTCGACCTTCGCGGTGCCGAGCGCGCGGATCAGTTCGTCCTCCAGGTCCGCGGCGCACACGTGGAGGGCGTCGGCCCGCGCCCGCGCCCGTGCGAGCCCCCGCTCGTAGAAGCCCCGTTCGCGTTCGTCGCAGAGCCCCGTCAGGCGCAGACCGAGACCGGTCGGGCCGAGGAGACCGGCGTAGCGGCCGACGCTCATGGCGCCACCCATCGACACCACGCACACGCCTTCGGCGGCCAGGTCCCGGCCTCGCGCGGCGGCCAGCGCCTCCACGGCCGCGAGGTCGCTGAGCCCTTCGAGCAGTACGGCGGTGCGCACGCCGAGTTTGTCTGCCAGTTGTCGTGCGGGTTCGCCGGGGCCGCCTGCCGCCCATCGGGCCACCGCGTCCTGGAACGCCTTCATGTCCACCATGGCGCGAGTCTGCCCGTTCGCCCCGCTCCTGTCGCTGTGAAGCAACACACCTAGGCGCTGCGCCGGCGGGCAACGGCGAACACGGCGTCGGCGTCGCTGAGGAGCAGGGCGAGTTCGGCCTGCAACCGGTCGAGGGGGTGATGGAGGTCGAGGCCGGTCAGGACGCGGATGGAACGCAGCCGGTACGTCAATGTGTGCCGGTGGATGTACAGGCTGCGGGCGGCCGAGGAGGAGCACAGGTTGTGCGCGAGGTAGGCGGCCAGGGTCTGCTGAAGGTGCCGGTGGCGGGGGTCGGTGTGCAGCGCGCCGAGGTGTGCGGTGACGAACGCGCCGCGGTCCTTCGCCGCCATGTCGAGCGCCGCGACCAGCGGTGACACCTGTTCCGCGGTCAGCGACCGCCCGTAGTGCCGTGCGACCACGGCCGCCAGTGCGGCCTGCCGCGCCGCGGCCCCGGTGTCGCCGTCGGGGACGGGGGCGAGCGCGTGGGGCGCCAGTACGTCGGCCTCGGCGGGCCGGTGCCGCGTGAAGGCGGTCACATGTGTCTCCGCCGTGGCGATCACCGCGTCCGGGTTGGCCACCCGGAACCGGCGCAGCGCGTCCTTCCCGCCGCTGCCGGGGCTCCGCAGGGAGACGAGGCACCAGCGCGGCGCGGCATCGGCCGGGCCTCGGCTCCCGCCCGGCCCGTGACCGGCCTCGGGTTCGGCCTGTGCCTTCTCCGGCCACCCCCGCACCACGGAGGCGTTCGCCACCCGCAGCGCCTTCAGGGCCGTACTGAGGAACACCCGCTCCATCGCTTCCCGGAACCGGGTGTCCGGAAGGCGGCCGACCAAGGCGCGGTGCAACACCTCGACACACGCGTGGTGCAGTACGAGGCTGTCCTCTGCGCAGAGACCGGCCCGGGTGTGCGCCTCGGCACGTGCCTCGAACGCGGCGTCCAGCTCCGGGGCGGGCAGTTCTCCCGCGAGGACGGAGACCCAGAGCGCGATGTCGTCCTCGACGGTGGCGGCGGTGACGGGGCCGCTCGTATGTCGGCCCACCTCCGCCAGGGTCTGGCGGACGAGCCCCTGGGTGTGGTGGTGGTTCAGGCTGTAGACGGCCCGGGAGAGCACGGGCGCGAACTCCGTCGACAGGGTGGATCGGTTCGGCTGGGAACGATGCGGCACGGTGGCTCCTTGCATCAGCGTCTTGTTCGCCAGCATGTATTTGCGCCCAGGTGCATAGCAATCGACCAAGTGCACAAAGATCGAGCGTTTCGGACCGGATGCATGGGCAAAGTGCTCAAAATCGAAGCGCTCGACGCTCTGTTGTGTCGCTACGAGGTTGGAGTCGCGTCCGGCCGGGCAGAGCGCACGGCAAAGAGGGCCCGGTCGCCCGGGCCCTCTCTGTCCTGTTCCTGTTCCTGTTCCGCGTGGAGCGTCAGACGCGGTCGGCGGCGATCAGCACGTACTGGAACGACCCGTCCTGGTACGAGTTGATGAACGCGTCCTCGATCCCCGTGACCAGCGAGGACGTCGCCCGCAGCTCCCAGTACGGCAGCGTGTCGGGCGTGAGGTCGATGACGGCCTGCGGCACGAGGCGGTTGTCGGCCATCGCCCGCAGATACTCCCGGCGCGAGTGGATGTTGCACTCGAAGTGCGCGTTGATCTGCGACACCCACTTCGAGGGCTGCCCGTAGCGCGGGTTCCAGCAGCCGGTGATCGTCACGTACCGGCCGCCGACCCGCAGGATGCGGGAGTGCTCGGCGAACAGGTCGTGCAGGTCGACGTACATGCTCGACTCGTTGTTCCACGAGCCGGCCATCTGCCCGCTCTCGAAGGGCATGTCGAGCATGTTGCACACCTGGGCCTGCACATGGTCCTCGATGCCGAGTTCGGCGGCGCGGCCGTTCGCGAAGTCGGCCTGCTTGGCCGAGAGGGTGACTCCTTCGACCTTGCACCCGAAGCGCTGGTGCGCCATCACCATCGAGCCGCCGCGCCCGCAGCCCGCGTCCACCAGGGTGTCACCGCGGCCGATGGTGCCGAGGTGCCGCAGCAGGACCTCGGCCTGCGCCGACTCCAGCCGGTGCAGCTCGGCGATCAGCTTCTGCTCGCTGTCCTTGTCGCCCTCGGCGCCGAGCGCGGCGTGGTCGACCTCACCGATGCCGTAGTGGTGGTGGTACAGACCGTCGACATCGCCGAGCCGCAGGTTCACGGGCCGGGCCTCGCCGTCCCAGTACCGCGCGATGTCCCCCTGGTAGGGCGTGGCGGGGCCGGGGACGAGGCGGGGCAGGCCGGTGGCGGGGGCGGTGAGTTCGGTGCTGGTCACAGATGGTTCCAATCTCTTACCAGAAGTCGGGCAGGCTGTAGCGGAAGGTGTTGTTCTGGTGCCAGTGGTGGTTGCCGTCCACCCACGCGGCCACGCCGCGCAGGAAACGCTGGAGGTTCGGGACGGGGCAGGCCGCGGCCAGCGCCGCCGCCTCGTTCTCGAAGGCGTGCATGAGGTCGTTGTGGACCTCGACCGCTTTGAGGTAGGCGTCCCGTTCGGAGAGGCCCTCACGGTGCGCGAGCACGACCGGCAGGTTCAGGTGGATGCCGGGTGCGTCGAGTTCCTTGGTGTACGAGTACAGGTCGTTGACGATGGTCGTCGCGTTGCCCGCGAGGGCGATGACGCGCTGCGTCTCCGGCCTGGCGTGCAGGTCCGCGGGGAGTTCGTAGCCGCCGACGGTGTCGGTGATGGTCGGGCAGGGGCGGAAGTTGTTGAACTGACGCATCGCCAGGTACTCCCACACCTCCGGCACCCGCTCCTCCTGCGCCCAGGCGGCCTCGGCGAGGTAGCCCATGTGGAGGCGTGCCATGTCGTGCCGGAACCGGTCGGCCTGGGAGGGGCTGGCCGCCCGTACGAAGTACTCCATGGCGGAGCGGTAGGCGCGCCGGGGCGCGTCCGAGTGCAGCGACTGTGCCCACTCCGGGTGGTACTCCGCCGTCGTGTGCAGCGGGTCGAGGGCGGTGTGGGCGAGGAGGAGGCGCTCGCCGAGGCCGACGGGCGAGCCGCCGTGGTCCTCGCAGTAGCAGTCGTCCACCGCGTTCTCCGCCACCATCAGCCGCGTGGCGAGCATGACGTGGTCGACCGTGGGCGCGTCCGGGTGGCAGCCGACCATGTAGCTGCCCACGGAGAACCCGTCGAACTCCTCCTCCCAGTCGTCCGGGTACAGGGAGACCTCGTCCAGCGCCCAGGACTTGATCCGCTGGCTGACCTCCTCGACCCGCGCCGGGTCGGGGTCGGGGATCGGGTGGTGGTACAGGCCGGGGACCGCCGGGCCCGACGCGGCGGACGGCGTGGGCAGCGGGGCCGCCGACGGCTCCACGACCTCGGGCGGGCGGGGCGCCTCCTCCCTCGGCGTCAGCCGCAGCCCCGACGTGCCGAGGCCGCTCGGCCCGCGCAGGATCTGCGCCAGGTCGACCTGCGGGGCAGGGGCCGGGGTCGGGACCTCGGCCGCGGAGGGCGGCGCGGTCGGGGCTCCGCCCAGGAGGGCGCTGACGTCCCGGGCGTGGGCCACCGCGTCGGCGAGCACCCGCGCCCCGAAGCCGGCGGCGGCCTCCGGCACGGTCGACTGCGGTGGGGTGAGCTCAGGCGGGGGCATCCATGACTCCTTTCACGAGCCGGTCCCGCTACCGGGGCCAGTGGGAGATCTGCACGTTCTCCAGGACACCGACCGCGTCCGGCACGAGGATCGCGGCGGAGTAGTACGTGGAGACGAGGTAGGAGGTGATGGCCCGCTCGTCGATGCCCATGAAGCGGACGTTGAGACCCGGCTCGTACTCGTCGGGCAGATCGGTCTGGCGCAGACCGATGACGCCCTGCTCCTCCAGGCCCGTACGCATGGCGAGGATCGAGCTGGTCCGCTCCTTGGTGATCGGGATCTTGTTGCAGGGCAGGATCGGGACCCCGCGCCACGCCGGGACCTGCTGGCCGCCGACGTCGACGTGGTCCGGGTAGAGCCCGCGCGCGTTGAACTCGCGCCCGATCGCCGCGATGGTGCGCGGGTGCGCGAGGTAGAACTTCGTGCCGCGCCTGCGGCAGAGCAGGTTGTCCAGGTCGTCCGGGGTCGGCGGGCCCGCGTGCGGCTGGATGCGCTGGCTGAAGTCGGAGTTGTGGAGCAGGCCGAACTCCGGGTTGTTGACGAGCTCGTCCTCTTGCCGCTCGCGCAACGCCTCGATGGTGAGCCGGAGTTGTTCCTTCGTCTGGTTGAACGGTTCGCTGTAGAGGTCGGCGACGCGGGTGTGGACCCGCAGGATCGTCTGCGCCACCGACAGCTCGTACTGGCGGGGCTGCGACTCGTAGTCGACGAACGCGCCGGGCAGTTCGTGCTCGCCCGAGTGGCCGGCGGACATCGCGATCTCCGCCTCGCCGCGGTGGTTCTGGTTCCGCCGCGAGCGGGAGGTGAACTCCTCCACGTGCGCCCGCAGGTTCGGCGCGCTGTCCAGCACGCGCGCGAAGTCGGCGCGCGACAGGGTGAGCAGTGTG
Organism: Streptomyces sp. NPDC046939; assembly: GCF_040644575.1. Classification (NCBI taxonomy): domain Bacteria; kingdom Bacillati; phylum Actinomycetota; class Actinomycetes; order Kitasatosporales; family Streptomycetaceae; genus Streptomyces; species Streptomyces sp. NPDC046939. The sequence goes on along the minus strand of NZ_JBEYWV010000007.1, from coordinate 216,291 downwards.
CCGGGGGTCTCCGCGACGGCCGTACGGTCCCACGTGGCGTCCGTGCCGAGCAGCGCGTCGTCCCCGAACCGGTCGCCGTCGGCCAGTACGTCGAGGGTGACCTGGTCCCCGTACTCGCCGACGGTGTGCTGGCGGATACGGCCGTGGGCGATGAGGTGGAGCTGCTCGGCGGGGGCGCCGCGCTCGACCAGGGTCTCGCCGGCCGCGAAGTCGCGCTGGACGCACTTGTCGGCGAGGGCGGTCAGCACCTCCACGTCGTCGAAGCCGCGCAGGAGCGCGAGTTCGCCTAGCTCGCGGGGGATGACACGGACGTGGGAGCCGTCCTGGATGAACTCCACGCGTCCGTCGCCGACGGTGTAGGTCAGGCGCCGGTTGACCCGGTAGGTACCACCGGTCGTCTCGACCCAGGGCAGCATCCGCAGCAGCCAACGGGAGGTGATCTCCTGCATCTGCGGGGCGGACTTGGTGGTGGTGGAGAGGTTGCGGGCAGCGGCGGTGCCCAGACTGGTCTGCCGGGGCGGCTCGGTGCGGGCCTCCGGGGTCGAGTCAACGGTTGTCATCGGGGGAAGCTCTCCTTGGTCGGGCGGCCGCGCGCGGGCCCGGACGGGATCGGACGACGGGGATGTGACAACAGGACGAAATGCCGGGATAGAGACGGGAATCCGTCGAGATTTCGCGAGAACAGTAGTGGCGGCCCGGCCCGCCGAACCAAGAGGAACCGGCGACATTAACTCGAAACGCTGATCAAGGCCGCTGGATGTTTGACCAGGTAAGGATGGAACTCGGCCTGTTTCCGGCGGCGGATAGGCGCTCCTGGGGGCGCGCGCCCCCAGGTCGGTGCGCCGGTACGGCGGTCGTTCGCGGGGCGCGGCGTCGAAAATCGGACAGCGCCGGACGGGCGCGGTGATCGTCGGCGTTCGATCTCGCACGGACCCGTGCGGCGCGTCCCCGCCCCCGGCGGCCTACGCTGGCGCTCGCGTCCGTACTCGGCAACCGCACAAGGAGCAGCCCATGACCACCGCACGGGACCTCGCGATCGTCGCCCTGGGCGGGGCGTCCGGCCGGACGGTGGAGCAGGGGGAGCTGTCGCTCGCGCTCGCGGGCGCCGAGGTGCTCGACCTCGTCGCGGCGCGGGCCGTCACCGTCGAGGGCGACCGCCTCGTGCCCGGCGCCCCCTCGCTCACCGGCGACGGCCTCCTGGATGAGGCGGCCTCGGCGCTCGTGCGGGAGGAGCCGTACGAGTCGGCCGAGGACTGGCTGTGGCGCCGGGGGCGCGGGCTGTCCACGGCGTACACCGACGAGTTGGAGCGCGTCGGCCTCGCGGTCGCGCGGCGGGGCCGCCGCAGCCCGCTGCCGACGGGGCGCACGCAGCTGGTCGACTCGGCCGCCCGGCGCACGGCGGAGGAGCGCTGGGAGGCGGCCGAGCCCGTCCTCGCCGCGCTCGGCGCCGCCGCGGGGCTCCGCGACGAGCCGGCCGGGGAGCCGACCGATGAGACGCTGCTGACCGTCCTGGTCGCCGTCGGCACGGCGGTGCAGGAGTTGCAGGCCGTGCGCCAGCGCAGGGCCGTCGAGAACGCGGCGTTCGACAACATCTGGCGGGGACTCTAGGACGACACTCCCTCGCCGTCGCCGGACCCGCTTCTACGAGCGTGCAGGACGCGGGCGTCCAGGGGCAGCGGGCTGTGGTCGACGAGGGTGAGGCCCGCGTCGGCGAGGAGCCGGGCGTAGTGGTCGGCGGTGCGTTCGCGGCCGCCGACGTTGCACCGCATGTGCAGGTCCCAGGCCGGGGCCAGGGACGGGGAGCCGTCCGTGGGCAGCAGGCGTTCCACGATGAGCAGGTCGGCGCCCGCCGGCATGGCGCGGGCGATGTGGCGCAGGATGTCGCGGCACCGCGCGTCGTCCCAGTCGTGCAGGACCCGCGACAGCAGGTAGACGTCGGCGCCGGACGGGACGTCCGCGAAGTCGCCGGGCACGAACGTGCAGCGGGCGGCGTCCAGGCGGGTGCGGGCGGCCTCGATGACGTGGGGGCGTTCGAGGAGGACGGCGTCGAGGCCCGGGTGGGTGGCGAGGATGTGCGTGAGCAGCTCCCCGTTGCCGCCCGCGACGTCGACGACCGTCGCGCCGCCCGGCCCGCGCGCGGCGGCGGCGAGCACCGGGTGGGCGGGGAGCGGTGCGAACATGCGCCGGCTCGCCGCCATCGACCGGTCGAACAGCGCGGCCAGTTCGGGGTCGCGCGCGAAGTGGTCGAAGTGGTGGCGCCCGAAGACGTGCTCGAAGGCGACCTCGCCGGTGCGCACGGTGTGGGCCAGCGCGCCGAAGGACGTGTAGAACGGGCCGCCGTACATCTGGGCCAGCGCGCGCATGGACCCCGGGTCGTCCGCGCGCAGCAGCACGCCCAAGGGGGTCAGACGGAAACCGGCGGGGGGTTCGTCGGTGACGACGCCGAGCCCCGCGAGGTGGCGCAGGAGCACGGCCAGGGTGTCCGCGTCGGCGCCGACCGCGCGCGCCAGCGCCTCGGCGTCCACGGCCCGCTCGGTCTCCATGGCGTCCGGCACGCGCAACTCGGCGAACACGGCCAGCGCCTGCGTCGTCCAGGCGCCGGTGAGCAGGCGAAGGAGCGTCTCCGCGGGCTGACCGGTGCGGAACGCGTCGAGGTGCGCGCCGAGCTGGTCGCGGTGGTCGCCCGGCGCGTACAGCTCGATGCGGCGGTGGTCGGCCTTCGCGTCGGCGGGGGCGGTGAAGTAGAACACCGTGCCGTTCTCGTGCGGGTTGTAGCCGCCGCCGTCCGGCTCGGCGCCGTGGCGGGCGAACGACGCGCGCAGACCGCGCAGGATCAGCGGATCGGGCGCGACGACCTCGAAGGCGACGTGCGCCTCCTCCTGGCGGGCGCGCTCCCGCTCGGCGACGGGCGTCAGATCGGAGCCGGGCGGCACGGTGAGCGTGAACACCTCGACCGTACGGGGGCGTCCGTCGCGCCCCCGCACCGCCGGGCGCAGGATGCGCACGTCCAGATCGGCGGCGGCGCGGTGGTGGCGCAGCGCGAGCCGGTCCCGTACGACGACGCTCGGCCGCGGCGGCGCGCCGGGCGGCAGTCCGCACGCGGCCAGGGTCGCGTCAAGGGCCCGCGCGTCCGGCGGGAAGACGAGCAGCGCGGCGTGCGCGAAGCGGCAGCGCTCGACGAGCGCGCGCAGCTCCGGTCCGTCGAGCCCGGGCAGCAGGAGCGGCAGGAGGGTCTCGCTGTCCTGCGCGGAGACGAAGTCGACCGTCGCGCGCAGGCGCGACGTGTCGTCCGACAACGCCGTGATCATTACGGGCGGTTCCTCATTCTGTGGGGTGGGTGACGCGGGTGCGCGGGGCCGGGTCAGACGCCGACGTAGCGTTCGGCGAACCAGTCCTGCTGGCTGCGTGAGGTGCGCAGCGCGGTCATCCGGGCGCGCCGCAGGCGGTCGTGGAACGGCGCCTCGTGATCGGTGCCGGGCGATCTGTGCAGGAGCTCGATCAGCCAGTGCGAGAACTCCTGGGCGGGCCAGACCCGGGTGAGACAGCGCGCGGAGTAGGCGTCGAGCCCGGTCGGGTCCCCGCCGGTGAGCGCGTCGGTCAGGGCGAGCGCGAGGAGTTCGGCCTCCAGGACGGCGAGGTTGGCGCCCTTGGCGGCGGACGGGCTGATCAGCCCGGCGGCGTCGCCCGCGAGGAACAGGGCGCCGTGGCGCAGCGGTTCGAGGACGTCGGACTCGAAGTCGACGAGGTCGCGCTGGACGATGCGGCCGCGCCGCAGCGGCCCGTACTCCTCGGCGCGCATCCGCAGGTCCAGCTCGTCCCAGATCCGGTCCTCGGACCAGGCGCCGGGCGGGGTGCCGCGCTCGCACTGCAGGTAGTAGCGGGTGATGTCGCTGGTGCGGGCCATGTGTCCGGCGAACCCGCGCGCGTGCACGGCGTAGCCGACGGCGTCCATGCTGGGCGGCGCCTCGGCGAGCAGCCCGAGCCAGGTCACGTGGTGGTCGCGGCGGTAGTGGCGGACCGCGCCCTCGGGCAGGGAGCGGCGCGCGGCCCCGTGCCGGCCGTCGCACCCGGCGACATAGCGTCCCCGCCACCGCCCGGGGCGGCCGTCCGGGGCGCGCACGCTCACCGACGGCGTGTCGCTGTCGGCGTCGTGCACGGCGAGCGCCTCGGTCTCGTAGCGGACCCGGCCCCCGGCCTTCACGTAGTACGTCAACAGGTCGCTGACGAGCGCTTGTTGCGGATAGACGGTGTGCCGCTCGCCGAGGCCGAGCGCGCTGTAGTCCAGGCGGAAGCGGCCGTCGTCGGTGCGGAACTCGCAGACGCTGTGCGTCCGGCCGTGCCGGTGCAGCCCGTCGGAGAGGCCGTGGCGGTCCAGGATCCGTACGGTGTTCGCGGCCAGGAAACCGGCGCGGGCCCGGGTCCGGACGCGGTCGGGGGTGGCGCGCTCCAGGACGACGCAGTCGATGCCGCGCGCCTGGAGCAGGTTGGCGACGACGAGTCCGGCCGGACCGGCGCCGAGGACGATGACGTCCGCCGACTCGGCGGCGGCGGTGGTGTGGTGACGCGAAGTGTGTGGACGTGAAGTCACGCAGCGGAGCTTATGCACTGAAAACGCGCGTACTCATGCCAAGTCACCTGAACGTACGCACAGTATCCGCAAAGCGTCCAGGACCCCGCTACACGAACGGAGGTGGCGTCAGTGGTCCCGCGCCGGAAGCTCGATGACGCCCTGCGCCCGCAGCCGCTCGATGGCGCCGGCGTCGCGCCCCAGGGCGGTGAGTATCGCCTCCGTGTGCTGCCCGGCGACCGGCACCGGGTCCATGCGCGGGGCCACCCCCGACAGGTCCGCGGGCGGCAGGAGCGCCTGTACGGGGCCGGGGGCGCCCGGCACCTCGATGTCGCGCCAGCGGTCGCGTGCGGCGAGCGAGGGGTGGGCGAGGAACTCGGCGACCGAGTTCACGCCCGCGTTGGCGATGCCCGCCTCGTCCAGGAGGGCCATGGCGTCCTCGCTGCCGAGTGCGGCGAAGCGGGCCGCGACGGCGGCGTCGACCTCCTCGCGGTGGGCGACGCGGGCGGCGCCGGTGGCGAAGCGGGGGTCGTCGGCGAGTTCCGGGCGGTCCAGGACGACGGCGCACAGGGCCCGCCACTCCCGCTCGTTCTGGATGGACAGCAGGACGTCCTTGCCGTCGGCGGCGGTGAACGGTCCGTACGGGGCGATCGTGGCGTGCCGGGCGCCGACGCGGGGCGGCTGGGTGCCGCCGTAGCGGGTGTAGTAGGCGGGCTGGCCCATCCACTCGGCCAGCGCCTCGAACAAGGAGACCTCGACGGTCGGCGCGCGGCCGGTCGTCGCCCGCGTGTAGAGGGCGGTGAGGATGCCGCTGTAGGCGTACATCCCGGCGGCGATGTCGGCGACCGAGATCCCCGCGCGGGCCGGTTCCTCGGGCGACCCGGTGAGGGAGAGCAGGCCCGTCTGGCACTGCACGAGCAGGTCGTACGCCTTGCGGTGGGCCCAGGGTCCAGTGGTGCCGTAGCCGCTGATCGTGCAGGTGATCAGGCGCGGGTGGCGGGCCTGGAGCGCGGCCGCCCCCAGACCCAGGCGGTCGGCGGCGCCCGGCGCGAGGTTCTGCACGAAGATGTCGGCGCCCGCGAGCAGCTCCTCCAGGACGTCCCGCCCCGCCGCGGACTTCACGTCCAGGGTCAGGGACTCCTTGGACCGGTTCAGCCACACGAAATAACTGGCCTGACCGTGCACGGTGCCGTCATAGCGCCGGGCGAAGTCGCCGCCGCCGGGCCGCTCGACCTTGACGACCCGCGCCCCGAGATCGGCGAGCTGCCGCGTGGCGAACGGCGCGGCGACGGCCTGCTCAAGACTGACGACGGTGACTCCGTCAAGGGGAAGCGGATGACTCACGTGGGTGCCTTTCCGGGGTGCCCTGCGCGGGACGGGCGGGGCCCCGCGTCGGTCCCTTGTACGGGTTCGGGGCGGCCCCGTACAAGGGGGCTCGGCCCCTCGCCCGAGATGCGGGGGTCGCTCCGTGCGGGCACAGTAGGTGGGGGTCTTCGTGGAGCGGGGGCGAGCTGTGTTCCGTAGCGGGTCCGCCGAAGACGGTGAGGAGTTGTTGGCCAAGCTCGGCGCGCTCACCGCTCGCGCGCGTGAGCTGGCGCAGATGCAGCGCTCCCGGGTCGAACTGGCGGTGGCGTTGCAGCACGGCATGCTGCCCCGGGATCTTCCGCAACCGCCGGGGGTGTGCTTGGCCGTCGGCTACATGCCCGCCAACCGGGGGCTCAACGTCGGCGGCGACTGGTACGACGCCTTCACCATGGCCGACGGCCGCATCGGCCTGTCCATCGGGGACGTGCAGGGGCACAACATCAGGGCCGCCGCGTTCATGGGCCAGGTCCGCGTCGGTCTGCGCGCCCTCGCCTCCGTCACCGGGGACCCGGGGGAACTGCTCGGCCGCACCAATGACCTGCTGCTCGCCCTGGACGCGGATCTCTTCACGACCTGCACGTTCCTGCGGCTCGACCCGGCCACCGGCACCCTGGAGTGCGCCCGCGCCGGACACATCCCGCACATCTGGGCCACGGCCGACGGCCGCTCCGGCGTCGACGACGGCGAGGGCGGGCCGCCGCTCGGCGTGCTGCCCGGCGCCTCCTACCCCGTGACCCGGCACCGCCTCGACACGGGTGGCGTAGTCGTCCTGCCGACCGACGGCGTGGTCGAGGGCCCGTCGCTCGACCTGGACGACGGGCTCGCACAGGTACGCCGGCTCGCCGAGGTGACCGCCGCCGCGGGCCTGGGCGTGGACACCCTGGTCAGCGGCGTGATGAAGCTGGCGGACTCGGTGGGGCACGAGGACGACGCCGCCGTCCTCGTCGTGGGCCACGACGGCGACCCGGCGTGGCAACGCCCGGCCGGGGCCCGGGGCCCGAGCGGACACGGCCGGGGGCGTCCACATGGCCGAGCGGGCCCCGCCGGTGTCTGATGGCTGCTGTGTTGGTCTTACGGCGGTCCCCCCGGCCGGCCCTGGAGACGGTCGCGAAGGTGCTGGCCGTGGCCGCCTGCTACTACGTGGCCGGGCGCCTCGGCCTCCTTGGCCGGCTCGTCGTGGAGGGCGCGGTCGTCACGCCCGTCTGGCCACCGACGGGCGTCGCCGTCGCCGCCCTCCTCCTGTTCGGCGTACGGGTCTGGCCGGGCATCGCCCTCGGCTCCTTCCTCGTCATCCTGACCCTGACCGCGCCGCAGCTCACGACGGTGCTGACCGTGGCGGGCAACACGGCCGCGCCGCTCCTGTCGTACGTGCTGCTGCGCAGGGTCGGCTTCCGGCTGGACGTCTCCCGCCTGCGGGACGGGCTCAACCTGGTCTTCCTCGGCGGGCTCGGCGCCATGCTCGTCAGCGCGACGATGGGCGTCGCCCCGCAGGTGTGGACGGGCAGCCTGGAGTCGGGACGGTTCTGGACGGTGTGGCTGGCGTGGTGGGTCGGCGACGCCATGGGCGTCCTGGTCGTCACCCCGCTTCTGCTCGTGCTGTTCCTGGGAGCGGCACGCCGGTTCCCGCGCCGCCACTGGCCGGAGGCGGTGTGTCTCGCGCTCGCCACGCTGGGGCTCGTACCGCTGGAGGTGCTGAGCCGGATGAGCCTGCTCTTCCTGGTCTTCCCGCTGCTGATCTGGGCCGCGCTCCGCTTCGAGCTCGCCGGGAGCATGCTGTGCGCCCTGGCCGCCTCGGTGGCCACGACGTACGCGGCGAACACGCGGCAAGGCGCCTTCAGCGGTCTGACCGGCGTCGAGATCATGGTCAAGCTCCAGGCGTTCAACGGGGCCACCGCGCTGACCGCGCTGCTGCTCTCCACCGTCGTCGCCGAGCAGCGCGCCACGCGCCGCTCGGTGCAGCGGGCGTGCAGGGAGCTGGCCGAGGTCCTGGAGCACCTCGCCGCGGGGGAGGACCCGACGGAACCCTCCGACAAGGCGCCGCCCGACACCGGATAACGTGGGGCGGATGCCTCTCGTCGACATCACCCACGCCCCCACCGTGCCCGAGCACCACCTGCGCCACCTCGGCTCGGTCCTGCCGCATCTCGTGTCCCTCGCCGTGGAGTGCCCCGAGGAGCCGTACGACGGCGATCTGCAACCCGGTGACGTCGAGATCCGCTTCCGGGCCCTCGGCCCCCTCGACCGCTGCGGCCTGCCCGTGGTGATCGAGATCAAGTCGAAGTGGACCCCGACCAGGGAGGCCGACCGGCAGGAGCGTGTGGACACCCTGCACGACGCCATCCGCGCGGCGACCGGCCTGACCGACTTCGGCGTCTATCTGTCCCTGCCGGTCGCCGCCTGGTCCCAGGGGGACTGAGCCGGGGCCGAGCCCCCTTCCGTCCGTTTTCGGACGGATCATGGCCGAGACGCACGGCCTCCGTTGACAGACCCCCAGGGGATTCATAGCTTCTCGGATCGTTGGTAATTTCGATGATTCAGATTCTTGATCATCCTTGATCTTGAGGATTTCGGGGGAACGATGTCCGGACGAACGACGCCGACCAGCGGGCGGGGGTGGACCCTGGCCGTCGTGTGCGTGGCCACGTTCATGCTGCTGCTCGATCTGACGGTGGTGAACGTGGCGCTGCCCGACATCAGGGACGCGTTCGACGCGAGCTTCACCTCGCTGCAGTGGGTGCTCGACGCCTACGCCCTCGGGCTCGCCGCGGTGCTCCTGACGGCCGGATCGCTGGCGGACCGCCTGGGGCGCAAGCGCGTCTTCAACGTGGGCTTCGTCGTGTTCGTCCTCGCCTCGCTCGCCTGCGGCCTCGCGGGCGACGTGGTCGTGCTCTCCGTGGCCCGCGGGATCCAGGGCCTCGGCGGAGCGGTGCTCTTCGCCGTCGGCCCCGCGCTCATCGGGCAGGAGTTCCGGGGCAAGGACCGCGGCAAGGCGTTCGGGATCTTCGGCGGTGTGGCCGGTCTGTCCATCGCCTTCGGGCCGCTCGTCGGCGGCGCCCTGACCGACGGCCTGAGCTGGCGCTGGATCTTCCTGGTGAACGTCCCGGTCGGCCTGCTCGCCCTCGCCGTGAGCGGGCTGCGGATGCGTGAGTCCCGCGACGAGTCGGCCCCGGCCGTCGACTGGTGGGGCCAGGCGCTCTTCACCGGCGCGCTGACCCTGCTCGTCCTCGGCCTGCTGCGGGGCGAGGCGGAGGGCTGGGGCAGCGCGCCCATCCTCGCCATGTTCGCGGGCGCCGCCGTCCTGCTCACGGTCTTCGGCCTGGTGGAGCGGCGCCTCGGTGAACGCGCCATGTTCCAGCTCTCGTTGTTCAGGAACAGGACCTTCAACGGCGTCTCGGTGGTGACGCTGCTGTGCTCCGCCGCCACCATGTCGGCGATCTTCCTCCTGGTGTCGTACGTGCAGAACGTCCTGGCGTTCTCGCCGTGGGAGACGGGGCTGCGGTTCCTGCCGCTGACCGGCACCCTGTTCGTGGCCGCGGCGATCTCCGGATCGCTGACCACGCGCGTGCCGCAGCGGCTGCTCATGGGGGCCTCCCTCGCGCTCATCGCGGTCGGCCTCGGCCTCGTGGCCCTCACCGGTCCCGACACCGCCTGGACCGCGCTGCTGCCGAGCATGTTCGGCATCGGCCTCGGCATGGGTCTGTTCAACCCGCCGCGCGCGTCGCTGTCCATCGCCGTGGTCGAGCCGTCCAAGGCGGGCATGGCCTCCGGCATCAACGAGACGTTCCAGCAGGTCGGTGTGGCCATCGGCATCGCCGGGTTCGGCGCGGCGTTCCAGAGCCGGGTCACCGACCTGTTCGCCCAGTCCGACGCCGGACACCGACTCGGCTCGTCCGCGCACGAGTTCGGCGAGGCGGTGGCGGCGGGCGGCGGCGCGGAGGCCGTCGGCCGCGCGCCCTCGGCGCTCGCCCCCGCCCTCGAGTCGGCGGCGCGCACCGCGTTCGTGGACGGCCTGACCGACGTCATGTTCGTCTGCGCGGCCGTCGCCGTCGTCGGCTCGCTCGTCGGCTTCCTCTTCATCCGCACCCGCGACCTGCACGAGAGCGCCATCGGCGAGCCCGCGCCCGCCGAGGAGCACGAGACCGATGAGGCCCCGGCGGTGGTGGGGGCCGCCGCCGGAGAGCCGCCGGCCGCCGCGACCGTGGCGGCCGTACGCGCCGGGGGAGAGCGGTAAGGGGCTCCGGACGCGCTGTCTGGCGGTGGCACCGGCCTTCTGGCCCGGGGCCACCGCCAGTACGCTTTGCGGGACCGACGATCGGCACACCGGACGTTCGGCACCGACGACGCTCAGCGCCGCGGCCACCGCACACGACAGCACACGACCGCGTACGACAAGGGGGAACGGCCCGATGACACAGGCGACGCCCGCCCCGGCGCAGACCGCCGGCCTCGACTTCCCTCTCGTCCGCAGAACCGGCTACCTGCTCCACAAGGCCGGGTCGATCCTGATGGAGGACGCGGAGCGCGCCCTCGCGGAACAGGGCATGCGGATGCGGTACTTCTACGTGCTGGCCGCCCTGGAGAGCGACCTGACCCTGTCCCAGCAGGATCTCAGCAGGCTGTTCCACCTCGACCCCACCACCATGGTCGCCCTCATCGACGAGATGGAGCGGGCGGGCCACGTGGAGCGGCGGCGCAACCCCGCCGACCGCCGGCGCTACATCCTGCGGCTCACCGACGACGGCCGTACGGCGCTCGCGCGCGCGGGTCGCGCCGTGGACGCCGTGGAGCGGGACTTCCTCCAGGCCGTGCCCGCCGAGGACCGCGAGAAGCTGCAGGCGCTCCTCGGGAGCCTGCTCGCCGACCGCTGGCCCCGCGTGATCGCCTGCGAGTGAATCCTGTCCATGTCAATTCGGCCCGCCGACTTTGGTAAAAGTGGAACTGGAATTGATTAATCCCTTCTTGAGCATTACTTAGGGTTGATCTGTGGAGGCTGTCACACCTCCTTCCTCGAAACGCTTCCCGCGCGGTTCTCCGTGTTAGTCTCTTTTTCGTCCGGGCCGTGCGGTCCGGACACGGGGGAAGGTTTGACGGGGAATGGACTGCATAAAGAACGGCAAGAAAAACAAAGAACTCTTCTACGGATCTCTCGACAGCTGCCTCGGGCCCGGCAGCGCCCGCTTCTTCGGAAGCGGGTACAAGCGCGTCACCCAGACGCTCAGGGACATCTCCACCGACGGCAGCGCCCGGCCGGGCGCGCGCGTCACCGCCCGCGGCACCCTCACGTACCCGCGTGACTGGTCCCGCAAGACCGGCAGCGGCGATCTGCGCCCGCACCTGAGCAGCATCGACGCCCTGGTCCTCGCCGCCAGTCTGGCGGAGGCGCACCTCGCCCGCTCCTTCGGCCTCGACGCCGCGCAGCGCCGCCGCGTCTGGCTGCGCCACGCCGACGTACGGGCCGGCAGCAGCCCGCACGAGGAGCTCGCGGACTTTCCCGTCCGGGGCGAGCTCATCGACGTAGCGGGCGTGGACGGCGAGGAGTCCGTGCTGGCCAGCACGTTCGAGTGCCGGGTCGGACGGCTGAAGGTGCGCTGCACGCTCGTGCACGAGCAGGGCGCGGGGTCCGCCGGGCCCGCTGTCTACGCGGACGCGGAGCAGGCGCTCGGACCTGCGGGGACGCGCCATTACGGGGCGGGCTACAAGCAGCACGAGCAGTACGGCGAGCAGGTCCGGGTCGATCTGGAGCGCCAGCGCGTTCGTGTCCTGCAGCGCGTCGTCGGCCCGGACGCGGACGCGCCCGCGTCGACCCACGGCGCCGAAGCGGCCTACGGGCCCTCGGTCTCCCTGGTCGACGCGCTGGTGGGCGTCGCCCAGCTCGCCCAGATCCTGCTGTACGCCCAGGACGGCCTGGACCGCGGCGACAGCGACACCCTGTGGATGCGGCGCTTCGTCATCAGCGCGCGCACGCCCGTGCGCCCCCTGGGGCGCGGCTTCGTCCCGACCGTGTCGACCGAGGGCAGCAGGATCCTGTCCATGGGCGACGCTCGCTGGCGCACCGCCGAACTGGCGGTCGACGACTTCGCGGGGATCGGCGGCCGCTGCTGGCTGGCCCACCGCCTGCCCGCCGCCGCGTAAGCGACGACACACACGGTTTCCGGCGCATTCATCGAACGGAAACAATGGCCCGTCCGTATCACCGAACGGCGCAACAATTCTGCGTTGTCTTCGACGCGTGTGCGTTCACGGGAAGCAATAAAAAAGCAACGGGGGAAATTTTCGTCATGCGTTTCACACCCACGCTCCGATTAGGAGACGTGCTCGTCGTCCTCGAAGGGCCGGCCCGCATGCTCTGGGACGAGCCCGCGGCCGTGCCCGGAGAAAGGGCCTGGACACCGAAAGGGCTGTGGCCCGACGCGACGCAGCACGCCGAGGTCCGCGCGCACCTGGGCGGCGGACGCCCTCTGCTCGTCCTCCTCGACGAGGCCCGCAGCCGCGTCCCCCTCCTGCGCGAGGAGTGGCAGGCCGCGTCCCGCCGGCTGACCCGCGAACTGGCGGGCGTCCGCTGCGAGAACCTCACCCACGACACGGACGAACTCGTCGAGGTCAGGCTGCCGTTCCTGGACTGGCTGCCACAGCCCCACCGCGAGCGCGCCCGGCGCTTCCTCGCCGAGAGCGACGCCGTCCTGTCCCGCACGCCCAAGGCGCTCCTGCCGCCGCTGCTCGCCGAGGAGCCGGTCGACGGGGCGGTGCCCAACCCGCGCTTCGCGCGCCGGCTCCAGCCGCACACGCTCAACGCCGACCGGTTCGCGGCCGCCGTGCACCACCTGTTCGCCGACGCACCACTGCGGCCGTGCACCGCCGAGATGGTCTGCGGAGGTGCCCGGTGAAACAGCCACAGCACCGCGACGAAGCACCGGCCGACGCGCTCGACGCCCTCAGCAGGCACGGGCTCGGCCGCCTGCTCGCCGCGACCGCCGCCCGCAACCTGGCGCACACCGGCCGCCGCCCGCACGCGAGCGGCGCCCGCCCGGCCCCGAGGAGCCGGTGATGGGGCGCTCGGTCCTGGTCACCGGCGGCAACCGCGGCATCGGGCTCGCCGTCGCGACCGCGCTCGCGGCCGACGGCGACCGGGTCGCCGTCACCCACCGCGACAGCGGCCCGCCCGACGAGCGACTGCTCGGCGTGCACGCGGAGATGACCGACCCGGCGAGCATCGACGCGGCCTTCGCGAAGGCGGAGGCCGCGCACGGGCCCGTCGAGGTGCTCGTCGTCAACGCGGGCATCACCCGGGACGGCCTGGTCCTGCGCATGGAGGAGCGGGACTTCACGGACGTCGTCGACGTCAACCTGCACGGCGCCTTCCGCACGGTGCGCCGCGCGGTGCGCGGCATGATGCGCGCCCGCTGGGGCCGGATCGTGCTGATCTCGTCCATGACGTACGCGTACGGGGCGCCGGGCCAGGTCAACTACGCGGCGGCGAAGGCCGGGATGCTCGGCATGGCCCGCTCCCTCGCCTGGGAGCTGGGCCCGCGCAACATCACGGTCAACGTCGTCTCCCCCGGCCTCATCGACACCGACATGAGCCGCGAGATCACCGACCAGCGCCGCGAACACCTGCTCTCCATCACGCCGTTGGGGCGCACCGGTGAGCCGGAGGACATCGCCGCCGCCGTCCGCTATCTGACGGGGGAGTCGGGCCGCTTCGTCACCGGGGCGGTGCTCCCGGTCAGCGGCGGTCTGGGCCTCGGCGGCTGAGCACCGCACCACCACCCACACACGTAGTCACACCCCGGCACGGCCGGGACACACACGACGGGAAGAGAACCCATCATGGGGAACACCAGCACGGCCACCGCCACCCCCGCACCCACCACCCGGGGGCGCGGTCTGCACCTGGCGATCTCGGGCACGTACTCCAGCGGCAAGAGCACCACGGCCGAGACGCTGTCGATGGCGACGGGCATCCCCCGCACCCACGCGATGACCGCGCGGGAGATCCTCATGGACATCGTCCCGGGCAAGCAGCTCCAGGAGCTCAACGCCATGGAGCTGACCATGCTCGGCCTGCGCCGCCTGGAGGAGCGCATCCACAACGAGGCGGGCGAGGGGGCGTTCATCTCCGACGGCTCCGTCATCCACGAGTGGATCTACGGCGAGGCCCGGATGCGGATCGGCATCAACCCCGGCGCCAACCTGCTGCTGCGCACCGTGAAGAACGTCGCCGGGCTGCCGGTGAAGCGGTTCTACCGCCAGTACATGGACGCGTACGGCGCCGTCGCCAAGGCGCGCGCCAAGCGGATCTACGACGCCTACGTGCATCTGCCGGTCGAGTTCGAGATGAAGGCGGACGGCCACCGGCCGGTCTCCGAGCCGTTCCGCAGGATGTCCGACGAGCTGCTGATCGAGACCCTGGAGGAGCTGGAGATCCCGTACCACGTGGTCCGCGGCAGCGTCCGGGAGCGGATCGAGCAGATCGTCGACATCTTCGACCTGCCGCTGGTGATGGAGCTGGACGAGGCGATCGAGCGGGCGGGCGCGAAGGTGACCGAGTCGATCCGGGTCGTGGAGCGGGACGCGCGGTACCACGAGGCGCAGCGCGCGAAGTCGCTGCGGCGGCGGGTCGCGTACGCGATGCGGTTCTGACCGGGCTGTCCGGCGGATGCCGGTGGGCGCCCCGTGTCGCCCACCGGCGGCACCGGCTAGCTCAGGGTCTTGAGCGCCGCGACGTCGTACGGCTTCAGCTCGTCGAAGCGGCCCGCGAGGACCTTCGCCGCCCACTCGGGGTCCTGGAGCAGGGCGCGGCCCACGGCGACCATGTCGAACTCATCGCGCTCCAGGCGGTCGAGGAGGTCGTCGATCCCCTTGGTCCGGGAGTTCTCGCCCGCGAAGGCGGCGATGAAGTCGCCGTCGAGACCGACGGAGCCGACCGTGATGGCGGGCTTGCCGGTGAGCTTCTTCGTCCAGCCGGCGAGGTTGAGGTCGCTGCCGTCGAACTCCGGGACCCAGTAGCGGCGCGTCGAGGCGTGGAAGGCGTCGACACCGGCGGCGGCGAGCGGGGTCAGGATCGCCTCCAGCTCCTCCGGGGTCTCGGCGAGCCGGGCGTCGTAGGCGTCCTGCTTCCACTGCGAGTACCGGAAGATGACGGGGAAGTCGGCGGAGACCTTCTCCCGGATCGCGGCGACGATCTCCGCGGCGAACTTGGTGCGGGCCACCGGGTCGCCGCCGTAGGCGTCGGTGCGGCGGTTCGTGCCGGCCCACAGGAACTGGTCGAGCAGGTAGCCGTGGGCGCCGTGCACCTCGACGCCGTCCATGCCGATGCGCTCGGCGTCCCCGGCGGCCTGCGCGAAGGCGTTGACGACGTCGTCCACGTCGGACTGGGTCATCGCCTTGCCGCCCTCGCCCTCGGTGCCGTCGGGCCGCAGCCCGGAGGGGCCGACCGGCGGGGCGTCCGCGAAGGGCGGCCGGCCCGCCTTGCGCACCATGCCGATGTGCCAGAGCTGCGGCACGATCGCGCCGCCCGCCGCGTGCACGTCCTCGGCGACCTTCGCCCAGCCCGCCAACTGCTCCTCGCCGTGGAAGCGCGGCACCCGGTCGCTCTCGCCCGCCGAGGGGTGACCGACGTAGGTGCCCTCGGTGATGATCAGGCCCACTCCGGCCGCGGCGCGCCGGGAGTAGTACGAGCGCACATCCTCGCCGGGCACACCGCCCGGGGAGAACATGCGGGTCATCGGCGCCATCGCGATGCGGTTGCGGACGGTCAGACCGTTCAGCGCGAAGGGGCGGGACAGGGTTTCGGCGGCACGGGACGCTGACGACGCGGTGTCGGTCACGGGGGGTTCCTCCTGGGTACCAGTCGGTATGTGCACATGCATTGGATACGTACTCGCGTGCCAACCGACGAACCGTCCGTGGCATTCCGTCGCCACGCACACGCGCGGTGTGATCCGGGCCACTCGGGGAGGAGTGGCCGGAGCACACCGCGCGCGGCGTTCTCAGCGGGGCGGGATCACCCTTACGGGAAGGAAGTGATCTTGGACGGGATGGTGTCGGTCCCCGAGGTCGGAGCACCGGTGTTGTTCACGACGTGGGCGTACTGGCCCTTGCCGCCCAGTGAGATGACCTGGATGCTGTGCAGCTTGACGCCCGCCTTCACCGGGACCTGGAAGCCGTGCTGCTGCACGATGGTCGGGTCCGAGGTGAAGTTGCAGTAGCTGCCGAGCCCCCACGCCTCATGGGTGTTGACGCTGTCGGCGACCTTGTAGGCCGCGTAGCCGACGATGCCGTCGTGGGTGATCGCGGCGGCGTTCGGCGCGTCGTACGCCTTCTCGTTCTGGAAGAAGATCGTGCGGCCGCGCTCGCCGTTCCACAGCACGTCGTACTTGTTGAAGTGCTCCACGAACAGGCCGGTGGTGAGGACGTCGTCACCGTTGACCACGAGGCCGTAGTCGGCGCGGTTGGTCTCCCAGCCGACGCCGTCGCCGTGGTCGGCGCGCCAGATCCAGGTGTGGTCGACGATCACGTCATCGCTGTTGATCACCACGGAGTTGGTGGCGAGGCCGGGGCCCGCGCCGCCGATCCGCACGAACACGTCCTGCATGGAGGTCGGGTTGGCGGAGTGGTCGGCGCTCGCGCCGGACCCGCCGATCTGGAGCAGCGTGTCGGACTTCTTCGCACCGGCGTCGATCAGGAAACCGGCCAGCTTCACGCCGTCGACGTCGGCGACGTGCATGGCGTCGATGCCGTTGTCCGGGACGATCGTCGCGAGACCCAGGCCGAGGACGACCGTGTTGGCGCGGTTGACGTTGATCGTCTGGTCGAGGTGGTAGACACCGGGCGTGAACAGCAGGTTCAGGCCCTGCGACAGCGCCTGGTTGATGGTGGCCGCGGTCGCGCCGGGCTTGACGACGTAGAACTGGCTCAGCGGGAGCGAGGAACCCGCGTTGGCGGGCCAGGAGACGCCGCGCGCGTTGGTGCGCTTGGCGGGCACGAACACCTTGTACTGGTTGCCGTCCAGGTACAGGAACGGCTTCTCGCGGGAGATCGGGGTGGTGTCGAGGGTGGTGTACGGGCCGGTGTCGAAGTTGGTCGCCGGGGCGCCCTGCACACCCGTGAACGTCATGTTCCACACGCCGTTGGTCCAGCCGCCGACCGAGGAGTCGCGGGTGTACCACTGCTGCTGCGAGTACGGGCCGACCGTGCCGTCGATCTTGGAGTCGGCTATGTAGCCGCCCGAGGCCCATCCGTAGCCGTTCGGCGCCAGGTTGAGGCCGCCGGTGACGTGCATGCGGCGGAACGGGGCGGCCTGGGCGACGGCCCAGCGGTCCGTGCCGTTGACCGGGTTGAGGGAGAGGTTCTCGGCGGAGCGCCAGAAGTTCTGCGTGGCGTTGCCGTTGAACCAGCCCGCGTCGACCGTGACATCACCGTTGATCTTCGTGTCGTCGGGGTTGAGGCCGAGACCCGAGATCGAGGTGTAGAAGCCGAGCTGGGCGTTGATGTTGTTGTACGTGCCCGGCTTGAGCAGGAACTGGTAGCGCTGCGAGCCGAACTGGTTCGACTCCTGCTGCGAGAAGACCTGGTCGAACTTGGCCTGGAGGTTCGGCGTGCTCGGGTCGACGACGATGACGTTCGGACCGAGGTCGCCGCCGCCCTCGATGGGTCCGCCCGAGCCGCCGGAACCGGTGTGCACCCCGACCTCCCACAGCGAGTAGCCGTAGGTGGTGGCGCGGGTCGTGCCGTAGATCCGCAGGTAGCGGCCGGTGCCGCTGACGTCGTAGGAGGTGGTGCCGCCGGTGGCGCCCGTCACGTCCTTCAGGGTCGTCCAGGTCTGGCCGTCCGCGGACGCCTGGATCTTGAACGCCTTGGCGTACGCGGCCTCCCAGTTGAGGTCCACCTTGCAGATGCTCTGCGACGAGCCGAGATCGACCTGCACCCACTGCGGGTCGGCGGCGGCGCTGGACCAGCGGGTGCCGGTGTCGCCGTCGAACGCGGCCGATGCCGGGGTGCCCGCGTTCTCCGTGGAGGAGGCGGTCGCCGGGCGGCCCTTGGCGGCGTTCGCGGTCGAACAGGTGTCACCGGGCTGGGTGGTCCCGCCGGTGCCGAAGACCTGGAACTCCCAGAGCGAGTAGCCGTACGGGGTCGCCCGGGAGACGCCCTGCATACGGACGTAGCGGCCGCTGCCGGAGACGTCGACGGTGTCGGTGCCGCCGTCCGAGCCGGTGACGGACTTCAGGTCCGACCAGGTGCTTCCGTCCCCGGAGACCTGAATCTTGTAGTCCTTGGCGTACGCCGCTTCCCAGTTCAGGACGACCTTGCTCAGGTTCGCCGAGGCGCCGAGGTCGACCTGGAGCCACTGGCTGTCGGTCGCGGCGGACGACCAGCGGGTGCCGGTGTCGCCGTCGAACGCGGCCGATGCCGGGGTGCCCGCGTTCTCCGTGGAGGAGGCGGTCGCGGCCTTGCCCTGGGACAGAGGCGTGTCCGCGGCGGCCGCGGCCGGGGCGCCCGACGCGGCCTGGGCTGGGATGGAGAGCAGCGCCGCCGCCGTGGCGAGCGCGATCCCCATGGATCTGTGTCTCATGCGTGTCACTCCGTGCGGGGGTGGGTGAGAGACCCCTGTCGTGCGCGGCAGGGGTCCACGGGCAGTCAACGAGCAGACGTGCTGGCTTAGTTCGAGGTTTGATTTAAGGGTCAAGGCAACTGTTCGGCAATACCCCGGGAACGACTTATTTTCAGAACATGAACGGATCGCTTCCGGCCGTGGGGGCCGTGTCGTCAGTTAGTGGAGGCCGGGAAGGGTCACTGGACGCCGACGAGGGCTTGAGTCGGTGTATGGCGCAGGTAGATCATGGACTCGAGGTCGGCCGGGCATCGGCCGAAGCGACGGGGGAGTGGCGATGCGGCACAAGCCGGTGTTCCGCTGGGTGTTGACGCTCGGTGTGGTGCTGTTCGGGTGGGCGGCGTATCTCTACTGGTCGTATCCCGACGTCCAGCGGGTCGAGCTCACCGTGCTGAGCGAGAAGTCCGACGGGCGGTGCACGGTGCGCTGGGACGACCCGTACCACGACGGGAGCCGACAGATGGAAGGCGCCTATCAGTGCGACGCGAGCCGTGGCTCGTCGCTCAAGCCGACCCACTCCGTCCTGGGCACGGACGCCGGCTGGGACACCGGGTACATGTACACCGAAGGCCCCCGTAAGGGTCATCTCGAGCCGGCGGACGACGACTTCGAGCCCTACGCCACGTCCGACATGTTGGTGCTGTCCGGGGTCGCGCTGATCGCCGTCGGCCTCGTCGGGGGGAACCTGCGCGCGGCGGCGCGACTGAGCGGCGTACGTCCGAGGACCGTCGCCCGCGCACGGAAGCTGTATACGGTCGCCGACCAGGTGGCCCGTGACCACGCGCGGGCGCGTGACGCCGTGCGTGCGGCGTGGGAGGCGCTGCGCCGCGAGCGCACCGGCGCGGAGCTGAGCCGGGTCCCCGCCGCTGCATTGGCCGGTGACGCGACGGCGGACCCGGACGCGATCACCGGCCAGGAAGCGACCAACGACCAGGACGCGCTACGGGTCCTGGCGACGGCCGGGGTCCGCACCGCACGCGATGTGCTCGACGCCGGAGTCGCCGGGCTGCGACACATGGGTGTGAGCACATGTGTCGCCGAACAGCTCCACGCCGCCGCCCGCAGCCGCGCCGACGCCATCGAGGGTGCCCTGCCGATGCGCCTCGAAAGCGATTCCAGCACAGAGCGGAACGTGGCCTTGCTCGCCGCGCTCCAGGTCCTCCTGGACGCGGGCGACGAGGCCCGCCGGACCGCCCACGCCGGGGCGTCGCTCGCCGCCGAACTCGAACAGGCTCTCCAGCGGGCCGAACCCGCGTCGACGTACCGCACCATGCTGCGCGCCGGCCGGGAACAGCGCGAGGCCGCTCGTGACGCCATCGACCACCTGCGGCGCCTCGTGGCCCGCGCCGAACGCGACGGACTGCCCGCCCGTTTCGCCCAGACCTCCGTGGACCTGCTGCGCGCACCCGACGTCCGTCGGCAGGCGGGCCTGTCCGCCCGCGCGGACTTCGAGAACCGTTCCGGCCGGTACTACGGATTGCTGGCGCACGTCGTGGACGAGGCGGAAGAGGCCGGCGCGGGTGTCCCCAGCCTCTCCTGACGCCAACATCCATGCGCGTTTCTGCTCGAAACGCTCTTACTCCGAGCATGTTCGAGCTATTGACACGACTCCTGAGGCTCGATTTACTCCCTGGCAAGCCGATGCCGAGCAGTCGGCGCAGAGGTACGCCTAGCCGGTATGTGGCCGCCGCCACGAGCCCGGACTGAGTCGCCAGGGCCTTGCGCGCCCGAGGCGGGGACGTGCCCTCCACCTCTGGAGCTCTGCGATGAGCCTCAAGCACGTACTGCGCAGATGTGTCACCGTGGCCGCCGCCGCCACGGCCGCCGCGGCGGCCACACTGGCCGGCCCCTCCCCGGCCTCCGCCGCCGCGAGCGCGGTCACCCTGCCGCCCGCCCACGCCGGCTTCGACTACCAGATCGGCGGCGCGTACACCCCGCCGTCGGGTGTGAAGGTCGTCAGCCGGGACCGGAGCGCCGCCCCGGCGCCGGGGCTGTACAACATCTGCTACGTCAACGCCCTCCAGGCCCAGCCCGGCGCCGAGTCAACCTGGGACGCCGACCTGCTGCTGCGCGACGGCAATGGCGACGTCGTCTACGACGACTCCTGGGGCGAGGCGGTGCTCGACATCCGCACCGCCGACAAGCGCAAGCGCATCGCCGCCAAGGTCAACACCTGGATCGACGGCTGCGCGAGCAAGGGCTACCAGGCCGTCGAGCCCGACAACTACGACACCTTCACCCGCTTCCCCGCCTATCTGACGGGCGCGCAGGCCAAGGCGTACATCTCCCTCCTCGCGAGCCACGCGCACGGCAAGGGCCTGGCCGTCGCCCAGAAGAACACCGGCGAACTCGCCGACGCGGGCAAGGAGACCGGGCTCGACTTCGCCGTCGTCGAGGAGTGCGGCTACTACGACGAGTGCGACGACTTCACCGCCGAGTACGGGAACAACGTCGTCGTCATCGAGTACTCCGCCAAGGGCCTGACCAACGCCTGCGCGAAGTGGGGCTCCCGGCTCAGCATCGTCCGCCGCGACCTCGACGTGTCGCCCGCGGGCAGCAGCGGATACCTGCGCAAGACCTGCTGACACGGGCCTTCTCACGGCTGTGCCGGCTCGGCCGTTCCTCCAGCCGTTCCTCCAGCCCTTCCTTCAGCGGTCCTTCCAGCAGTTCCTCCAGGGAGGTAGTGATGACACCACCCCGTGCGACCGGGGCGCCGACGCGCCGTACCGTCCTGCGCACCGGGTCCGCCGCGGCGCTCGCGACGGCCGCGGGCGCGACCGCCGCCGGCTGCGGTGCGGGCGCGTCCGACGGGGTCGCGGCCGACGGCACCGTCACCATCCAGGTGTGGCACGGGCAGACGGACAGCGCCCTGAAGGTGATCAAGGGTCTCGTCGCCGAGTTCCACCGCACACACCCGAAGATACGTGTCGACCTGGGCGGCGGTGTCCTCGCCGACACCATGCTCCAGAAGGTCACCGCCGCGCTCGCCTCGGGCGCCTATCCGGACGTGGCGTTCATCTTCGGCTCCGACCTGGCCAGCGTCGCCCGCAGCCCCCAGGCCGTCGACCTGACGTCATACGTACGGGACCGGAAAACCCCCTGGACCAGTTACTGGCCCTCCGCCCGGCAGGCCGTCACCATCAACGACCGTGTCCGCGCACTGCCCGCGGTCCTCGACTGCCTGGCCATGGTGTGCAACAAGAAGATGTTCGCCGACGCCGGGATCGACCTGCCCGAACCCGGCTGGACCTGGGACGACTTCACCGATCTGTGCGGCCGCCTGACCGACGCGGGCCGGGGCCGGTTCGGCACCGGCTGGCCCGGCACCGGCGACGAGGACACGGTCTGGCGCCTGTGGCCCCTGATCTGGGGGCTCGGCGGCGACGTCATCGCCGAGGACGGCAAGCACATCGGCTTCGCGGAGGAAGGCGTCCGCGCCCTCGAAGTCGTGCGGAAGCTGGTGCGCGACAGGAGCGTCTACGTCGACCCCAAGCCCGGCAGCGAGCAGATGTACAAGGTGTTCCTCGCGGGCCGGATGGCCATGGTGCCGACGGGGCCGTGGCAACTGCCCGACATCCAGCAGGCGAAGGTCGACTACCACGTGGTGCCGCTGCCCACCTTCGACGGCAAGGCCGTGACGATCTCCGGCCCCGACACCTGGACGGTCTTCGACAACGGCGAGGCCCGCTCCCGCGCCGCCCGCACCTTCGTGAGCTGGCTCATCGACCCCGCCCAGGACAGCCGCTGGGACGCGCGGGCGGGCAGCCTGCCGCTGAGCCGGGGCAGCGAGGACACACGTGTCTGGCGCGAGCACACACAGCGCACACCCGGCCTGGAGGTGTGGACCGACGCGCTGCCCTCGGCCCGCGTCCGCCCCG
This sequence comes from Streptomyces sp. NPDC046939, assembly GCF_040644575.1. Taxonomy (NCBI): domain Bacteria; kingdom Bacillati; phylum Actinomycetota; class Actinomycetes; order Kitasatosporales; family Streptomycetaceae; genus Streptomyces; species Streptomyces sp. NPDC046939. The sequence goes on along the minus strand of NZ_JBEYWV010000007.1, from coordinate 193,871 downwards.
TCCACCCCGCCTACCCCAGCATCTCCCAGGCCCTCGGCGAGGCCACCGTCTCCGTGCTCCTCGGCCGCGCGAGTCCCCGGGCGGCCATCCGCGCCTGCGCCGACGACGCCAACGCCACCCTGCTCATCCCGCGCTGAGGACCCGACATGCCCCGACTTCCCACCCCTGTGACCGTGTCACCCGCCGTCCGGTCCGACGTCCGCGCCCTGCGCCGACGCCGGCGCCGCGAGTCCGCCACGGCCTGGGCGTTCGTCTCCCCGTCCGTCCTGGTCATCATCGGTCTCAGCGTCGTCCCGGTCCTGTGGTCGCTGCTGCTCTCCTTCCGCGCCGACGACCTCGTCACCCCCAGCCGCTGGGTCGGCCTGGACAACTACGACGCGCTCGTGCAGGACCCGCACTTCCACGAGGCCGTGCGCAACACCCTGCTCTACACCCTCCTGTACGTGCCGCTGAGCATCGTCGCGGGACTCGCGCTGGCGATCGCCCTCAACCGCGAGATCCGCTTCGTGGGTGTCTACCGCACCCTCTTCTTCGTCCCGTTCGTCGTCTCGGCGACGGCTCAGGGCGTGCTGTTCTCCTTCGTCCTCGACCCCGAGTTCGGCGCCGCCAACTCCGTCCTCCACCGCCTCGGCATCTCCCCGCAGGGCTTCCTCACCGACCCGTCCCAGGCCCTCTACGTCCTGATCGTCATCAGCCTGTGGAGCGGCACCGGGCTCTGCACCGTCATCTACCTGGCCGCCCTCCAGGACGTACCGAAGGAACTCGTCGAGGCGGCCCGGCTCGACGGGGCCGAGCACCGGCACGTGCTGCGCCACGTCACCCTCCCCGTCGTCACCCCCGTCACCGTGTTCCTGCTGCTCTGGCAGACGATCCAGGCCCTCCAGGTCTTCGACCTCGTCTACGTCACCACCAAGGGCGGCCCGCTCGGCTCCACCACCGTGATCGTCTACTTCATCTGGGAGCAGGCGTTCAAGAACTTCACCGCCGGATACGGGGCCGCCGCGGCGTACGTCCTCGCCCTGGCGCTGCTCGTGCCGGCCGTGGTGCCGCGCCTCGTCCGCGCCGGGCGCGAGCGCCACTCCCGCAAGGAAGCAGCCGCCTCATGACCACGACGACCCACCTGCCCCGCCACACCGACCGGCGGCCGGTCACCGAACCGGTCGACGCCGCCCGCCCGCGCCGCGGCCTGCCCTTCAGCCCCTGGCACCTGCTGCTCGCACCGCTCGCCGTGCTCTTCGCGCTGCCGCTCCTGTGGCTGCTCCTCAGCTCCGTGATGAGCGACGCCCAGTTCAACCGGTTCCCGACCGCGCTCGTGCCCGAGGGGATCGACCTCAGCGGCTACCGCTACGTCCTCAGCAACGGCATGTTCCCGCGCTGGCTGCTCAACTCCGTGATCGTCTCGGCGGTCGCGGTCGTCTCCAACCTCGTCCTCGGCGCCCTCGGCGGCTACGCCTTCGCCCGTATGCGGTTCGCCGGATCGCGCCTGCTGATGATGGTGATGCTGGCGACCATGGCCGTGCCGTTCCAGCTCACGATGATCCCGACCTTCCTGGTCATGAAGAAGCTCGGCCTCATCGACACGCTCGGCGCGCTCATCGTGCCCTCGCTGGTCACACCGTTCGCGGTGTTCCTGCTGCGCCAGTTCTTCCTCTCCCTGCCGCGCGAGCTGGAGGAGGCCGCCTGGATCGACGGCTGCGCCCGCCTGCGCGTCCTGTGGTCGATCGTGCTGCCGCTGGCCCGCCCCGCGCTCGCCACCGTCGCCGTGCTGACCTTCCTGACCACGTGGAACGACCTGTCCTGGCCGCTCATCGCCATCAACCACGACACCCGGTACACGCTGCAACTGGGCCTGACCACCTTCCAGGGCACGCACCACACCCGCTGGTCCGCGGTGATGGCGGGCAACGTGATCACCGTCCTGCCGGTGCTGCTCGCGTTCCTCCTCGCGCAGAAGACGTTCATCCGCTCCCTCACGTCGAGCGGCCTCAAGGGCTGAACCCCCGGCCCCTCAACACCTCCGTACGACGCCTCCGTACCGACGCAAGGACATGTGATGCCGCACCGATACGACCTGCTCGTCATCGGCGACGCCAACCCCGACGTGATCGTCGGCCCCCTGACCGCACCGCTCGCCTTCGACCAGCGCGAACAACTCGTGGACACCGGCTCGCTGACCCTCGGCGGCTCCGCCGCGATCATGGCCTGCGGCGCCGCGCGCCTCGGCCTGGAGGTCGCGTTCGCGGGCCGGGTCGGGGACGACGACGCCGGACACTACGTCCGCGACGCCCTCGCCGGACACGGCGTCGACACCGGCGCCCTGCACCTGGACCCGGACCTGCCGACCCCGATGACCGTCGTCCTCACACAGGCCGAGGACCGCGCCATCCTCACCTCACCCGGCACCCTCACCACGACCAGCGGCGCGGACGTCCCCGCCGGCCTGCTCGCCGCCGCCCGGCACGTCCACAGCGCCTCGTACTTCCTGCAACCCCGCCTCGCCGCCGACCTGCCGGACCTCTTCCGCACCGCACGCTCGCACGGCGCGACCACGTCCCTCGACACCCAGGACGACCCCTCGGGCGCCTGGGCCGGACTCGGCGCGGTCCTCGCCGTGACCGACATCCTGCTGCCGAACGCCGCCGAGGCTCGCCGCCTTGCCGGACCCCAGGCCCGTACACCGGAGGAAGCGGCACAACTCCTCGCCGCGCGCGGCCCGTTGACCGTCGTCAAGAACGGCGCGGGCGGCGCGCTCTGCCACGACGGACGGCGCCTGTCGACCGCGCCCGCCCTGCCCGTACGGCCCAAGGACACCGTCGGCGCGGGCGACAGCTTCGACGCCGGGTTCGTCGCCGCCACCCTCGACGGCCTGCCCCTGCCCGAAGCGCTGCGGTTCGCCGCCGTCTGCGGGGCGCTGTCGACCCGCGCCCACGGCGGCACCCCGGCCCAGCCCACCCGCGACGAAGTCCTCGCCCACCTCACCCGCACCGGAGCACCCACCTCATGAACCACCCCAGGATCGCCTTCATCGGCGCAGGCAGCGTCGTCTTCACCCAGGGCCTGCTCGCCGACCTCTTCGCCCTGCCCGAACTCACCGGCGCCCACATCGCCCTGCACGACATCGACCCCGAGCGGCTGGCCACCGCGCGCGTGGCCGCCGAGTACATCGCCAAGGAGCGCGGCGCCGCGCACGCCACGATCACCGCGCACGCCGACCGCCGCGAGGCGCTGACCGGCGCCGACTTCGTCATCAACATCGTGCAGATCGGCATGGGCGAGGCCACCCGCACCGACTTCGAGGTCCCCGCCCGGTACGGGCTGCGCCAGACGATCGGGGACACGCTCGGCGTCGGCGGCATCTTCCGTGCCCTGCGCACGTTCCCGTTCCTCAAGGAGCTGGGCGCCGACATCGCGGAGGTGTGCCCGGACGCGTGGCTGCTCAACTACACCAACCCGATGGCGATGAACGTCCAGTACCTCACGGCGGCGACGGGCCTGACCAAGGTCGTGGGCCTGTGCCACTCCGTCTACTGGACGATGCGGGACCTCGCCCAGCTCGTGAAGGTCCCGTACGAGGAGATCACCTACCGGGCCGCAGGCGTCAACCACCAGGCGTGGGTCCTGCGCTTCGAGCACGAGGGCCGGAACCTCTACGACACCCTCGACGAACTGATCGCCTCCGACGAGCAGTTGCGGCGGCGAGTACGTGTCGACATGTATCGGCGCCTCGGTTTCTACCCGACCGAGACGAGCGAGCACTCCAGCGAGTACGTGCCCTGGTACCTGCACCACGACAGCGAGGTCGAACGCCTGCGGCTGCCGATCGGCGCGTACCTCGGCATTGTCGAGGAGAACGTCGCCGAGTACGAGCGCACACGCGCGGCGCTGGCCGGGGGCGAGCCGCTGACGGTCGAGGGCACGATGGAGTACGCCCCGCAGATCATCCACAGCATCGTCACGGGCACCCCGCGCACCGTCTACGGCAACGTGCCCAACCACGGCCTGATCGACAACCTCCCCGCGCACGGCGTGGTCGAGGTCCCCTGTCTGGTGGACGCGACGGGCCTGCAACCCACGCACGTAGGTGCGCTCCCGCCGCAGTTGGCGGCGCTCAACCGCACCTATTTGAGCGCCAACGACCTCGTCGTCCGTGCCGCCCTGGAGGACGACCCGCGCCACATCCGCCACGCGGCCATGACCGACCCGGCCACCGCGGCGGCCCTCCCGGTCGAACGCATCTGGCAGCTCTGCGACGACATGGTCGCGGCCCACGGGGAGAGGCTGCAGCCCGGGCTGCGGGCGCGGCTGGGCCACTGAACCACGCCCTAGGGGGCCGGCGCCCGTTCAGCGCACCGGGAAGCCGAACACGTGCCCCTGCTTCTTCAGCTCCGGCAGGAGGCGGCGCAGGGCCTCCACGGTCTGGGTGCGGTCGCCGCCCGCGTCGTGGAAGAGGAGGGTGGGGCCGTTGGACAGTTCCTGCTCGACGGTGGCGACGATGGCGTCCGTGCCGGGGCGTTCGAAGTCCTTGGTGTCCACGTTCCAGCCCAGCGGACGCATGCCGTGCGACGCGGCCAGCTTGCGGCTGTAGGGGGTGAAGGCACCGCCCGGCGCGCGGTAGTACATCGGCCGCACGCCGCCGGACGCCTTCGTGATCATGCGTTCGGCGTCGAGTATCTGCTGCGACTGGTAGGACTCGGACGCCTTGTCCATGGCGGTGTTGTGCGACACCGTGTGGTCGCACAGCCGGTGCCCCTCGGCGACGATCCTCTTCACCAGGTCGGGGTGGGCCTGCGCCTGCGGGCCCACCATGCAGAACGTGGCCTTCACCTTGTACTGCCGCAGGATGTCGAGGACTTGCGGCGTCCACGTCGGGTCGGGGCCGTCGTCGATGGTCAGGTTGATGCCGCGGGCACCCTTGTCCGAGGCGTGCGCGATGGTCACCGAGACCGGCTTGGCGGCGTCGGGCCGGGCGGCCGGGGCGCTCGCCTTGGGCTGCGGACCGGCGACGGAACCGGCCTGCGCGGTCCACACCGAGGCCCCGGTCGCCAGCAGCGTCACCCCGAGTGCCGCGCCGACCATCTTGCTGTTCCAGCCCCGCCCGCCGCCGTGCTGCGCCATGCCCCGCCCCTTTGCCACGCTGTCTTCCACCGTTCCGCGGCCACTCCGTGGCCACTTGGGGAGACGGGACCCGCAGGTCGGGGGATGCCTCTGTTACAGATCACGGACAATTCCGGGAAGGTTCGCGGACAACCTCTCCGAACAACGAGCGGGAACGGGGGCTACGGGCGGAGGAGCCCGCGCTCGTACGCCTTCCGGAGGTGCTGGGGCACCAGATACGTGTGTCCCGCGAGGGTGACGGGGACGAGGCGTGGGGTGTCCGCACGCCACTGGGCCCGACGGTGACGGGTGTTGCTGCGGGACATCTTGCGCTTGGGGACGGCCATGTCGGTTCTCCTATGAGTGGGCGTGTGTACGGGGGTTCAGCGGCCGGGGTAGGGGAGCAGTGCCATCTCGCGCGCGTTCTTGACGGCGGCGGCGATCTGCCGCTGCTGGCGGCGGCTGATCCGGGTAACGCGCCGGCTGCGGATCTTGCCCCGGTCGGAGATGAACTTCCGCAGCAGGTCGGTGTCCTTGTAGTCGATGTGGGTGATCCCGGCCGCGTCGAGCGGGTTGGGACGGTTCTTGCGCGCGAGTGCGGGCTTGGTGGGGCGGGGCATGGGGCTCCTCGGGTGGTGATCGGGCGGGTGGTCGGACGGGTGGTCCCGAAGCAGCTTACGACAATGATTTCCATTACCGTTAACCAGAGGTGCGAGCAGGCACAATGCGGGGCGCGACTCGGCGCATCAGGGCGAGGAAGTCGCGGCGCCTAGCCGGATTCGAGCCCTGATCGAGCGTTGCGGCGGACGGTGGCCGGGGAACCGACCCTGATCCCGGGGGCGACGCCGGACACACCGCCGGTCGCGCCACGGCGCGCGCCGCCCCCGACTGCCGAGCGGAGTGCCCCTGTGAGCAGCGGACGTCTGGAAGTGTGCCTCGTCGGCGCCGGACCGCGCGGTCTGTCCGTACTGGAACGCGTCTGCGCCCAGGAGCGCAGGACCCCGCGGTGGGCGGAGATCGTCGTGCACGTCGTCGACCCCGGGCCACCGGGCGCGGGCCGGGTGTGGCGCGCCGACCAGTCACGGCACCTGCTGATGAACACGGTCGCCTCCCAGGTCACCGTCTACACCGACGCCAGCGTGCGGATCGCGGGCCCCCGGGAGGAAGGGCCGAGCCTGTACCAGTGGGCGAAGGCGCTCGGCCCGAGCGCCCTCACCGCGGAGTCCGGGCGGCCCTACGACGACGAGACGCTCGCCGAGGCCCGCGACCTCGGCCCCGACACCTATCCGACCCGCGCCCTGTACGGGCAGTACCTGAACTGGGTGTTCCGGCAGGTCGTCGCCAACGCCGCCGCCCACATCACCGTCCGCGTGCACCCCGTACGGGCCGTCGCCCTGGAGGACGGTCCGGACCCGGGCGCCGGTACGCAGAGCGTGATCCTGGCGGACGGCACCCGGCTCACCGGGCTCTCCGCGGTGGTGCTCGCCCAGGGGCACGTCCCGGCGCGGCCCACCGTCGCCGTACGGCAACTGACCGCGTTCGCGGCGGAACACGCCCTGACCTATGTGCCGCCGGCCAACCCCGCCGACGTCGACCTGACCGCCGTCGCCCCCGGCGAGAACGTGTTGCTGCGCGGCCTCGGCCTCAACTTCTTCGACTACATGGCGCTGTTCACCCACGCGCGCGGCGGCGTCTTCCGGCGCGACGTGGACGGGCGGCTCGTCTACCACCCCTCCGGGCGCGAACCGCGCCTGTACGCGGGCTCCCGGCGCGGCGTGCCGTACCAGGCGCGCGGCGAGAACCAGAAGGGGGCGCACGGCCGTCACCTGCCGCGCCTGCTGACCGCCGAGCACGTCGCACGGTTGCGCGCGGCGCCCGGGCGCCGGATCCGTTTCGGGCGTGACCTGTGGCCGCTCATCTCCAAGGAAGTGCGCAGCGTCTACTACGAGACACTGCTGGCCGCGCGCACCAGCCCGGCCGCCGTGGCCTCCTTCACCGAGCACTACCTGCGGGCCGAACCGGGCCCCGCCGAGGAGGCGTTGCTCGACGCGGCGGGTGTGACACGCGCCGAACGCTGGGACTGGGACCGCGTGGCGGCGCCGCTCGGCGCCCGTACCTTCGACGGACCCGGCGCCTACCGGACATGGCTCCTCGACCACCTCCGCGAGGACCTGCGCCAGGCCAGGGCCGGCAACGTCGACGGACCCCTCAAAGCGGCCCTGGACGTCCTGCGCGACCTGCGCAACGAGATCCGCCTCGCCGTCGACCACGGCGGCCTCGACGCCGCCTCGCACCGCGACGAACTCGACGGCTGGTACACGCGGCTCAACGCCCATCTGTCCATCGGACCGCCCGCCTCGCGGATCGAGGAGATGGCCGCGCTGATCGAGGCGGGTGTCCTGGCCGTCGTGGGACCGGAGGTGCGGGTCAGCGCCGACGCGGCCGGGCCGGACGGCCCGTGCTTCGTCGCCGACTCGCCGCGCATCCCCGGGTCCACCGTGCGCGCCACGACGCTGATCGAGAGCCGTCTGCCCGACGTCACCCTGCGCCGCACCGACGACCCACTCCTGCGCCAACTGCAACGCACCGGTCAGTGCCGCCCGTTCAGGATCGCCGGGGACGACTACGTCGACTACGAGACCGGCGGGCTCGACGTCACCGAGCGCCCTTACCACCTGCGCGACGCCGACGGCACACCCCACCCGCGCCGCTTCGCCTACGGGGTGCCGACCGAGTCCGTGCACTGGGTGACCGCAGCCGGCATCAGACCCGGCGTCGGTTCGGTGACCCTGGAGGACTCCGACGCGATAGCGGCAGCGGTACTCGCCCTGCCGGACACCGCCCCGGTACCGCTCGGGGCACCGGCGGACACGAACGCGGGGGCGACGGCGTGAGCGCGGCCGGGTGGGCGGGAGTGTGCGTGGATGCGGGCTTGCTCTGCCAGGTGTGTGCGGGCAGGCTCGTCGACGGAGCCGGGTGGGTGCGGGCGGTGTTCGATGGGGAGGCGGCCGACATGAACGCTGGAGCGATCGCGTGAGCGCGGCTACGCCCTCCGCGGCGTACGTGGATGCCGGGCTGCTCTCTCCCGTGCGTGCCGGTACTCCCGTGGAGGAGGCCGTCGGGGATCTCGCCTGGTTGCAGGGCATGCTGGACGCGGAGGCCGCGCTGGTGCGTGCTCAGGCCCGGTGCGGGACGGTTCCCGCCGACGCGGCCGCGACGATCACGCAGCTCGCGCGTGCGGACCGGCTGGATCTGCGCGGGCTCGCCCTCGCCGCGCGGGAGACCGCCAACCCCGTGGTGGGGCTGGTCCAAGCGCTGACCGCGCTGGTCGCCGAGGCCGCCCCCGAGGCCGCCGAGTACGTGCACCGCGGGTCCACCAGCCAGGACGTGTTCGACACGGGGGCGATGCTGGTGGCGCGGCGGGCGCTGCGCCTGACGATCGCCGACCTGCGCGAGGTGGCCGAGGACCTGGCGGGGCTCGCCGCCGCGCACCGCGACACCGTGATGGCGGGCCGCACCCTCGCCCTGCACGCCGTGCCGACGACGTTCGGGCTGAAGGCGGCGGGCTGGCGCGGCCTCGTCCTCGACGCCGTCGCCCGTCTGGAACGCGTCGCGGACACCCTGCCCGTCTCGCTCGGCGGCGCGGCCGGCACCCTCGCGGGATACCTCCAGTACGCGGGCGATGACGCCACTCCGGCCGATGTGGTCGACGCCCTGACCGCGGCCTTCGCCGCCGAGACCGGCCTCGCCCCGGGCGGACTGCCCTGGCACGCGCTGCGGACCCCCGTCGCCGACCTGGGGGCGGCCCTCGCCCACACCACGGGCGCCCTCGGCAAGATCGCCGCCGATGTCCTGGTCCTGGCCCGCACGGAGATGGCCGAGGTGGCGGAGCCGGCGGGCGCCGGGCGGGGCGTGTCCTCGGCGATGCCGCACAAGCACAACCCCGTCCTCGCGACGCTGATCCGCTCCGCCGCGCTCCAGGTGCCCGCCCACGCGACGATCCTGGCCCAGTGCCTGGTCACGGAGGACGAACGGTCGGCCGGGGTGTGGCACGCGGAGTGGCAGCCCTTGCGCGAGTGTCTCCGGCTGGCGGGCGGCGCGGCCCACACCGCGGCCGAACTGGTGCGCGGCCTCACGGTCCATCCGCCCCGGATGCGTGCCAACCTCGAAGCGACCGGTGGCCGCCTCGTCTCGGAACGCGTCAGCGCGGCCCTCACCCCGCACCTGGGCAGGTCGGCGGCCCGGCACCTGGTCGCGGAGGCGTCCTCCCGGGCGGCCGAGACGTCCCGCCCCCTCGCGGAGGTCCTGGCCGACCTGGAACCGCTGCGCACGCTGCTGACCCATGAGGAGATCACCGCGCTGGTCGACCCGACCGCGTACACGGGTGCGGCGGGCGCCCTGCTCGACCGCGCCCTGACGGCGGACGGCTCTCCGTCACCGAGAAAAAGGGGTCAAAGGGGTTAAAGGGGCGGCGGTGGCTGGGTACCCGGCGGCCGCGAGACCCCCACACCCCGAACGGAGAGCAAGCCATGGCACACGGCACGAGTGCCCGGGAAGTCGTGGACGCCCTGAAGGACGTCGACTTCCCGGCGACCAAGGACGAACTGGTGGAGGCCGCCCGCAGGACGGGCGGCGGGTCGAAGGAGGTCGTCGCGGCGCTGCGCGCCATCCCGCCGGACGAGTACGCCAACAAGGACGAGGTGGCGCGGTCGGTACGGGTGGACCCCGTCTCCGACCTCGACCTGAGCCCCGCACAACGCGCCGAGCAGGCCCGCAAGGGCGGCAGGCCGGGCCAGTCCCAGCATCTGCGCGACGCCCCGAAGCCGCCGGTCCAGGAGGAACTGGACGGCTGACACGAACGGGGGGACGACCAGCGGAGCACAAGGACGGGAGAGCACCATGGCCGGCAAGAAGATGGAAGGCGACGAGCAGCAGCGCAGGGCCGCGGCCCGGGAGGCGGTGGCCGCCGGAGAGAGCCCCAGCGCCCGCAACGAGACCACGGGCGCCTCCAAGCAGCGGACCCATCTGCGCCACGGCGGTTCCGTGACGCACGAGGACCGGATCGCGGCGCAGCACCGCGGCAAGCAGCAGTGGCGCCCCGGCGATCTGGCCGAGGAGCCGGTCAAGGACCCGGCGGCGGCGGGCGCCGAGCGGACGTTCGTCGAGAGTGAGCGCGAGGAGTACACCCCGGAGCACGAGCGGGTGTTCCAGGCGGTGTCGGCGGAGCAGGCCGCGCACGACGGCGACGCCGTGCTCCTGGACGACATCGCCCGGCGCGCGGAGATGCCCCCGAGCGAGACGCGGGCGCTGCTGCACGATCTGACGCGGGTGCACCGCCTGGTGACGGAGCTGGCGGGCACCGACACCCCCGACATGGGCCCCCGCTGGGAGGCCAAGCCCCGGCTGTGACCAGCGGCGTCACCCGGACACGTACGAAGAAGGGCCCGCAGGGATGTCATCCCCGCGGGCCCTTGCCGCACCCGGTCCAGGCGTCAGTGCGCGCCGTGCCGGACCGGCTTCGCGTTGACCAGGAGCGCCGCCGCGCAGCCCGCGAGGAGCATGGCGACGACCGCGTAGCCGATCGCGTGGGTGTAGCCGTGGACCACACCGGAGGCGACGACCTGCGCCTTCTTCGACGGGTCGGTGAGGTGGCTCGCGATGTAAGTGGACGTCGCCGAGGTCGCGATGGTGTTCAGCAGCGCCGTGCCCAGCGAGCCGCCGACCTGCTGCGAGGTGTTCACCATCGCCGAGGTGACACCGGCGTCCTGCGGCCGCACGCCGTGCGTGGCCGTGGAGAAGACCGGCATGAACGTCAGGCCCATGCCGAGGCCCATGACCAGCTCGGCCGGCAGGACGTGCGTCGCGTACGCCGAGTCGACGTCGAGCTGGGTCAGGATCAGCAGCCCGCACGCGGCGAGCAGCATGCCGGGCACCATCAGGGCGCGGGCCTGCACACGCGGCAGCAGCCGCGCCGAGATCTGCGTCGAGCCGATGATGATCGCGACCGACATCGGCAGGAACGCGAGGCCCGTCCGGACGGGGGAGTAGCCCAGGATGCCTTGCAGGTAGTAGGTCATGAACAGGAACAGGCCGAACATGCCGATGGTGGCGAGGCCCATCGTCAGGAAGCAGCCCGCGCGGTTGCGGTCCCGCAGGATGCGCAGCGGCAGCAGCGGCGACTTCGCGCGGGCCTGCCACAGGACGAACGCGATGAGCGCGACGACACCGCCGATGAGCAGGGAGACGACGAGCGAGTCGCCCCAGCCGCGCGGCTCCGCCTCGGAGAAGCCGTAGACGATGGCGACGAGGCCGCCGCAGCCCAGGATGACGCCGGGCACGTCGAGCCGGACGTCCTTGTGGCCGGGCCGGTCGTGCAGCAGGATCTTCGCGCCGACGACGGCGACGACCGCGATCGGGATGTTGACGTACAGGCACCAGCGCCAGTTCAGGTACGAGGTCAGGATGCCGCCGAGCAGCAGGCCGACGGCGCCGCCCGCGCCCGCGAGGGCGCCGTAGATGCCGAACGCCTTGCCGCGCTCGCGCGGGTCGGTGAAGGTCGTGGTCATCAGGGACAGCGCCGACGGTGCGAGGACCGCGCCGAAGACACCCTGCGCCGCGCGGGCGGCGAACAGCATCCCGGAGCTGGTGGCCGCGCCGCCGACCGCGGAGGCGAGGGCGAAGCCGACCAGACCGATGATGAAGGTGCGCTTGCGGCCGACGAGGTCGGCGACGCGTCCGCCGAGCAGCAGCAGGCCGCCGAAGGCCAGGGTGTAGGCGGTGATGACCCACTGGCGGTTGGCGTCGGACATGCCCAGGTCGGTCTGGGCGGACGGCAGCGCGATGTTCACGATGGTCGCGTCCAGCACCACCATGAGCTGGGCCAGGGCGATGACGACCAGGCCCCACCAGCGTCGGGGGTCCGGTGCCGCCACCGCGTCGGTGGTGTGCGGGCCCGGCGCCGTCCGCGTGGCGCCGGTGGATATGGAGTCGCTCATGTCGAGGACGTCGCTTCCTTGCTGAGAGTGAGGCTGAACGTGGGGCCGCGTGGGGCGGGGGCCGGGACGACACTGTCCGGACTGTCCGGCCGAAATGTCCGGGTACCCGGGGTTCGCCGGGCCCCACATGTGTGCGCTTCGTTCGTGTGGGGAATCGTCAGTACTACTGATTATCAGATACAGGATACGCTATCAGGCATGACGGACGACGCCGGACTGGCCGACCTGCTCACCGAACGGCTCGGCTTCCTGATGAAGCACGCGTTTCTGCGGTTGACCGATCTGCTGGGCGAGGCCCTCGCCCCGTACGACGTGCATCCCAAGGAGCTCGGGCTGCTCTCCGTGATCGCCGCGGACGGCGCGGAGCGTTCGCAGAACGAGCTGGCCTCCGCCATCGGCATGGACCGCACCACGATGGTCGCCGTCATCGACGCGCTGGAGAGCAAGGGCCTCGTCGAGCGCCACCGCAGCGCCCGGGACCGCCGTCGCAACGTCGTGACCCTCACTGAGGCCGGCGCCACCTGCCTCCACGACGCCGACCGGGCCCGCGCCGAGGCCGAGGCCGCGTTCCTGGCCCCGCTCGACGAGGAGGCGGCGCGGCAGTTGTCCGCCACCCTGCGCACCCTCTACGACGCCCACGCCGCAGGCGCCGCGCCCGTACGCACTCTCGTCCCCGGGCAGGACGCGCCCACGTGCCCCGGAGACCGGACGCGCCCCGCGCCGCGTCCCTGACGTGACGGAAGCGACCGACGTCACGGAGCGTGTCCGTCGGCCGCATCCGCCGGCTCCCCTCGCGGAGAAGGAGAGTCGCACCCGGCGACCGCGCGGAGGGGCCGGGGCACGCCGACCGGACGGAGTCGCCATGGCGGAACACACGGAGCCGGACCCCCTCGCGGGACCGGCGCTCACCCCGGTCGCCGTGGCGTATCGCGCGCTCCTCGACCATGCCACCCAGTGCCACCGATGCGTCGCCAACTGGCGGGAGTGCGCCGCCCGCCGCGCCCTGTCGGAGACGCTGCGGCGCGTGCGGTGACGCACGGGCCGCGTCGGCGGGCCGGCAGAGTCAGCGCGCCGGGCCGGAGACCTGCTGCGTCCCGACGACGGCCAGCAGGTCGAGGAGGTCCGCGCTGTCCGTGCCCACGGCGGGGGTGAACCAGAGCAGCCGCTGGCGGCCGTCCTCGCTGAACAGGTTGAGGCAGTTGACTTCAAGCAGACCGAGCGTCGGGTGGTTGAGGCGCTTGCGGTCGTCGCGCCGGACGGCCACCTCGTGGGCGGCCCACAGAGTGGCGAACTCGGCAGACGCGTCCAGCAGCGCCCCGATCAGCGCACTGGCCTCCGTGTCCTTCGCGCCCCGCCGGGCGGCCGCGGCCCGCAGATCCGCGACGAACGACCGCGACTGCCGCTCATGATCGGCCTCCGGGTACAGCCCTCGCGCCTCCGGCTCCGTGAACCACCGGTGGACGAAGCTCGCCCGTGCGCCCCGGAAGCCGGACTGGTCCCCGAGCAACGCCACCGCCAGCGGATTCTGTACGAGGGTGACGTGCAGGTCCGTGATCACCTGGGCCGGGGTCGAGGTCAGCCGGGCGAGCAGGTCCAGCATGCCGGGATGGACGTGCGCGGCCGGTCCGCCCTGCGCGGGCACGGGCCGGTCGGCCAACTGGTAGAGGTAGTCGCGCTCGTCGGCCGTCAGGCGCAGCGCCCTGGCCAGCGCGGCGAGCATCTGCTCGGAGGGCTGTGACCCGGCGCCGCGTTCGAGCTCGTTGTAGTAGTCCACCGAGGCGCCGGCGAGCTGGGCGACCTCGTCGCGGCGCAACCCCGGCACGCGGCGGCGCGGCCCGTGGGGGAGCCCCACGTCGGCCGGGCGGATGCGTGCGCGCCGGGAGCGCAGGAAGGCGCCCAGCTCGGTGTGGTTCACAGAACTCATGTTGCAATTCTGCGCCTGGTCGGGCCGCCCACCCAGGGGATGGCATCCCCTGGTTCCATGCGCGGCCGCCGCGCATCGTGGAGGCATGACTACGAACGACTCCACGAACACAGCCCCGTCGACGAACACAGCCCCGTCGACCTCGGCCCGCGTCGCCGTCGTCACCGGCGGATCGCGCGGCATCGGCCGGGCCGTCTCCCTCGAACTGGCCCGGCAGGGCTTCGCCGTCGTCGTCAACTACGCGGGGAACACCGCCGCCGCCGAGGAGACGGTCGCGGCCATCACCGACCAGGGCGGACGAGCCGTGGCCGTCCAGGCGGACGTGGCCGACGAGCACGCGGTCGCCGCGTTGTTCGACCAGGTGGAGCGGGAGTTCGGCGGCGTCGACACCGTGGTGAACTGCGCCGGGCGGATGTACCTCTCGACCGTCGCGGAGCTCGACCTCGCACAGCTCGACGCCCTGCACCGCACCAACATCCGCGGTGCCTTCGTCATCGCCCAGCAGGCCGCGCGGCGACTGCGCGCGGGCGGCTCGTTCGTGGGCTTCTCCACCTCCGTGGTCGGCACCCAGTTCCCGTCCTACGGCGCGTACGCGGCGAGCAAGGCGGCCGTCGAGTCGCTCACCCTGATCCTCGCCCGCGAACTGCGCGGCCGGGACATCACCGTGAACACGGTCGCTCCCGGCCCCACCGCGACGGACCTGTTCCTGGAGGGCAAGACGCCCGAGCAGATCGACCAGCTCGCCAAGGTCCCGCCCCTCGAACGGCTCGGCACCCCCGAGGACATCGCCCGGGTCGTCGCCTTCCTCACGAGCCCGGCGGGCCACTGGGTGAACGGCCAGACCGTACGCGCCAACGGCGGCATGATCTGAACCCCGACCACCGCCACCGCACGCACCCCTCGAAGAACGAAGTGCATAGCGCGTACACCAGGATGCCCACCGAGACGGCGGCCACCGTCGGCGAGGCGCGCGACATCGACGCCCTGGCCCGCCACTTCGGCCACTCACGGCGCGCTCGTGGAGGGCTTCCCCCTCCACAGCAGCTTCGACGCCCGGCCACGAACCGAGCGGACGTCACCGCCCTCGGCGGTGGCCGGACCAGATACGTGTACGAGATACGTGTGCTCACGCTCGCCCGGGGCACGATCACCTGGCACACCGAAACGCTGCTGTCTCCGTGTGTCCCGGCGCTGGAGGAGCCTTTGTCCACCTGATCGCCGCAACCCTCACCCTAAACCTGAGGCTTACGGTGGGGGCGGTTGCCGGGGTGCTGGACACGGCCCCGTCGACCATCCTGTTGAGGGACGAACCAGGGCCGGTCGAGCGGCACGGGTCTGGTTCGTCCCTTCGACTCGGGGCCGAGGCCGAGGCCCCGGGGTGACCTGTGGGAGCGGCTCGATGGCGGTGTCCACGGCGAACGACGAACCGGCCCGCGACCCGGTGCGGGCGCTGGAGCGGATCGCGTTCCTCCTCGAGCGCGGGCTCGCCCCGACCTACCGGGTCCGCGCCTTCCGGCAGGCCGCCGACGTGATCGCCGCCCTCCCGGAGTCCGAACTCGCCGAACGGATGCGCACCGGCTCGCTGGAGGCCCTGAAGGGCATCGGCCCGAAGACCGCCGCCGTCATCCGGGAGGCATACGCCGGCGAGGTCCCCGCGTACCTGACCCGCCTGGAGGAAGAGGCGCACACGACGCCCCTGGTGGCGGACGGGGCGGGCAGCGCACTGCGGACCCTGCTGCGCGGCGACTGCCACCTGCACTCCGACTGGTCGGACGGCGGCAGCCCCATCGAGGAGATGGGGCTGGCCGCGCGGGAGATCGGCCACGAGTGGGCCGTCCTGACCGACCACTCCCCGCGCCTGACGGTGGCCCGCGGCCTGTCGCCCGAGCGGCTGCGGGAGCAACTGGAGGTGGTGGCCGACCTCAACGCCCGCTGGGCCCCGTTCCGGCTGCTCACCGGCATCGAGTGCGACATCCTCGACGACGGCTCCCTCGACCAGGAGCCCGAACTGCTCGACCGGCTCGACGTCGTGGTCGTCTCGGTCCACTCCAAACTGCGCATGGACGCCGCCGCGATGACCCGCCGCATGATCGCCGCCGTCAGCAACCCGCGGGCCGACATCCTCGGCCACTGCACCGGCCGCCTGGTGACGGGGCGCGGCAGGCCCGAGTCGCAGTTCGACGCGGACGCCGTGTTCGAGGCGTGCGCGGCCGCGGACACCGCCGTCGAGATCAACAGCCGCCCGGAACGCCTCGACCCGCCCCGCCGCCTCCTCCGCCGCGCCGTCGCGGCAGGCACCCTCTTCTCGGTGGACACCGACGCCCACGCCCCCGGCCAGCTCGACTGGCAGATACTCGGCTGCGCACGCGCGGAGGAGTGCGAGGTCCCGACGGAGAACGTGGTCACGACCTGGCCGGCGGAGAAGCTCCTGGACTGGACTCGCGCGAAACGCCGACGGACGTGACCTCGGGCTGAGCGACGAGGAGATCATGCGGCTACGGCTACGGCTACGGCTACGGCTACGGCTACGGCTACGGCTACGGGGCGGGCTCACCCCGTAGCCGTAGCCGTAGCCGCACCACCCTCCCCGCGCCGCTCCCACTCCCTCCTGTCCAGGACGTACTCGACCTCGCCCTGTTCGGATCCGGCGATCTTCTCCGGCCAGTCCCCGGTGAAGTGGCGGAGGAAGGTCAGGCCCGCCTTCTCCATGACGCGCCGGGACCGTACGTTGACCGCCATGGTGTTCGCGGTGACGCGCTCGACGCCGAGCTCCGTGAACCCCTTGTCGATCAGCGCCCTCGCGCCTTCCGTGGCGTGGCCCCGCCCCCAGGACGCTCGGTTCAGGCGGTAGCCGAGTTCGACCACGGCGGGGCTGTGCTCGTCCAGGGGGCGGAACTCGAACCAGCCCAGGAAGGTGCCGGTCGCCTTCTCCTCCGCCGCCCAGTAGCCGCGGGTCCCGAGGCACGGGTGGTCGTGGAGGAGCCGTGGCAGGGTCCGCGTGAGGATCGCCTCGCGGCTGGTCGGCCGTCCGCCGTTGATGAAGCGCATGACCTCGGGGTCGTTGTCCAGGGCGAGGAGGTGGTCGGCGTCGGCCGTGGTGAAGGGGCGCAGTGCGAGCCGGTCGGTCTCCAGGAAGGCGTGCATGACGCGATCTTCCCCGAGAAGGGGGTAAAGGGCAGGGGGATTTGACCGCCTGACGGGTTGTCGGTGGTCCGTGTCAGCATGGGTGAGCGTCGGGACGTGAGGGCGGAGGGGGAGCCGTGGTGTGGATCGACCGATACTGGCGCAGGGACGGTACGGAGGTCAGGGCGCACTCCCGGTGGGCCGCCGGGGGCCGCCGGGAGGTGGCCGTGTTCGTCGCCGTGGCGGCGGTCGTCGTCATCGGCGGGAACTCCGTGCAGCCCGCCTCCGACGCGGCGGGTTCGACGCCGGGGACCTCGCGGACGTCGCGGCCGCCGGGCGATTCCGGGCGTGCGGATCCCGGTGGCCCGAAGGGCAGGCCCCGGCCCACGCCGACGTCGGTGTATCCGGTACGGCTCCCGGGCTGGGAGGAGCCGGGGAAGCAGCCGCGGCCCACGGTCTCGTACCCGATCCGCTATCCGCGCTCCGCACCGAGGTGAGCGACGACCGGGCGGCCTCGGCCTTCGGGGCGCCGTCCTTCTCCGCCGAGCCGAAAGAGGTTCCTGGACCATGTCGATGAACGAGACCGATCTTCTGCTCAAGCGCTTCGTCTCCGAGGTGCAGCGGGCGGTGCCGACGGTGGCGGTGTGGGCGCACGGTTCCCTCGCGCTCGGTGACTTCCAGCCGGGCCGCAGCGACCTGGACATCCTCGCCGTGGTCGAGGAACCGGTGAGCGACGGGCAGAAGAAGGCGCTGACAGCGCTGCACCGAAGACTCCTGGCCGAGGAGGAGGCGGCGGCCAAGCTGCACTGCTCGTACATGGTGGTGGCGGAGCTCGGCGAGGTCGCGGCCGACCATGTCACCTGGGCGCACGGCGAGTTGTACGCGCGCCCGGTGACTCCGGTGACCCGGCAGGAACTCCACACGGGCGGGCTCGCGCTCCACGGCCCGGACCCCTCGGAGCTGCTGCCGCCGCTCGCGCCGGGGGAACTGCGGGAGTTCGTCCGGCACGACCTGGAGAGCTACTGGCTCCCGGTCACCCGCAAGCCCTGGCTCTGGCTGAAGGACCCCTGGGTGGACCTCGGCCTCCTGGTCCTGGCCCGCGCCACCGTGACGCTGCGCGACGGGCGGCTCATCTCCAAGCGCGAGGCGCTGACGGAGCTCGCGGCGCTCGGCGCTCCCGAGGACGTGGTCCGTGACATCCACGACCGCCGGTACGGCGACCCGCCCCCGATCGGTCTCGCGCAGCGCGTACGACGGGCAAGGCGCGCCCGCGCCTTCGTGCGCCGGGGCATCGAGCGGACGCTGCGCTGAGCGGTGCGCTACGGGAGGCGGCCGAAGAGGTGGTTCGCGGCTGCGGCGGGGTCGTCGCCGTAGAAGAACTCGGCGGCCGCCTTGTGGTACTCGGCGCGGGTGAGGGCCCCGGAGGCGTCGAGGTCGAGCGCGTTGAACACCTCGGCGCACTCGTCGTCGGCGGCCCGCCCGGTGCTGCCGAAGATGTGGGTGAACTCGGTGCGGGTGATCGCCCCGTCGCCGTCGCTGTCGGCCAGGTCGAAGAAGCGGTCGGCGACCGGGGCGAGCTCCTCGGGGTAGCGGGCGCGGTCGGTGAAGGCGGTGTCGAACGCCCGCGTCAGCTCGGCCGAGGTCACCCGGTCGTCCTTGTCGGTGTCGAAGGGGGCGATGACGGATTCCCAGAACCCGTGCATCGTCTCGTGCATCCGCCGTGCCGGCGGGGAGTCCGGGAGCATTCCGCGGGCCTGCACGTACCGCTCGCTCATGAGGACGACGTCCTGCCGGGTGATCGCGCCGTCGCCGTCGACGTCCGCGGCGTGGAACCACCGCTCGTACTTGCGTGTGCGCAGCTCGGTCATAGCCGCACCGTAGGGCGGCGGGCGGGGCGCGACCAGGCCGATTCCCGGTCGCTCCGCGTCACTGCTCCCGGTCGCGCTGCGCGGCGGCCGCCGCGCGCTGGGCGTCCGCGTGCCCCAAAGCGCGGTCGACCTGCCGGGCGAGGGCGGGATGGTCGCCGAGGTGGGTCTGCAGGTCGGCGAGCGGGCGCAGGAGCCGGGCCGCGTCGCTGTGGTCGAGCGCCTCGCGGATGCGGTCGAGCGGAGGCTGGGCGGTGCTCGGGAGGTCGGCGAGGGCGGCGAGCTGCCCGGCGAGCTGGCGCAGTTCACCGGCGTGCTCGCGGGCCCAGGAGGTGACCTGGCGTTCGGCGGCGCGCTCGTCGCGGACGGCCTGGGCGCGCTGGTCACCGGTGGAACCGGGGGCGCCGGGGCGCAGGCGCAGATACCGGCGCTCGGCGGCCTGACGGCTGTTGACCCCCATGGGCCGGGCGAGGCTGGCCCAGCTGGCGCCCGCCTCCCGGGCCGTCTCGATCAGGGACGCCTCCCAGCCGGCGATGCGGCCCCGCAGCTCGCGCAGGAGGATCAGGGCGTCGAGCGCGGCGTCGACACCGGGGGCGGGGACGGCGCGGGCGTCCTCGTGCGCGGCGCGCGCGGAGCGGGTCATGTCCTGCAGCGCCGCGTAGGCCGCGTGGAAGGAATCGGGGGCCTGGGAGTCCGGGTTCGACGGCTGGGACACCGCTCCTCCTCTTGTCGTCGTATCGCTGACAGGGTCGCTTGTCATCGTTCTGATGACATGCTACAACAAGGGCAGGTACAGCGCATGAGGCATGAAATGCCCTGGAACCTTGGAGGTGTCGCGACGATGCTGATGCGCACTGACCCCTTCCGCGAGTTCGACCGCCTCGCCCAGCAGTTGTTCGCCACAGGCGCCGGCACGTGGTCGAAGCCCTCGCAGATGCCGATGGACGCCTACCGCGACGGCGACGCCTACGTCATCGCCCTCGACCTGCCCGGCGTCGACCCCGAGGCCGTCGACATCGACGTGGAGCGCAACATGCTCACCGTGAAGGCGGAGCGCCGCCCCGCCGCGACCGGCGAGGGGGTCCAACTGGAGCTGTCCGAGCGGCCGATGGGCGTCTTCTCCCGCCAGCTCGTCCTGGCGGACTCGCTCGACACCGAGCGCATCGACGCCACGTACGACGCGGGTGTGCTGACCTTGCGCATCCCGATCGCCGAGCGTGCCAAGCCGCGCAAGATCAACGTCAGCCGTGCGACGGACGGCGGACCCAAGCAGCTCTCCTCCTGATCCCCTCCCCTCCGCACCCCAGCCCATCCCGCCGGCCGTGAGGGGGCCGGCCGCGCGTCCGGCGGACGCGCGCGGCCTCCGGCGGCCGGCCGTGCGACGCGTGAAAGGCCACCGTTCTCCATGCCCACCCCGCCCACCCAGGCCCCGACCCGCTCCGACGACGCCCTCCTGGAGCAGATCCGCTACCAAGGCGCCTATGCCACCGTCGAGCAGGCGGAGCGCGTCACGGCCATGGTTCTTGACGCGCTCGGACAGCAGATCGTCGGTGACGAACGCGTCGACCTCGCCCGCCAGTTGCCGCCGCGCGCCGCCCGGCACTTCACGCAGGCCGTGCCCGCCCCGCGCCCGCTGACGGCCCACGCCTTCGTGAAGGCCCTCGCCGAGTCGACGGACGCGCCGTACGCCACCACCCGCTGGCACGTGGGATCGGTCCTGGGCACCCTCGCCCGCACCATCGACAAGGAGCTGCTCCAGCGCATCCTGGCGCACCTGCCCAGCGGTTACGCCCTGCTGTTCGGGCAGGCGGACCTCATGGTGGCGGCGCGCCGCCTCCCGGCCGACCAGGTGGTGCAGGCGGCCTGACCGACCGCACCACCGTCCCGTGGCTCAACTGTCGGGGTACGAGACCTTCGTCAACTCCTCGGAGACGCGCCAGACGCGGCGCGCCTCCTCCGGGTCGCGGAGGCGAGAGTAGAGCTTCTGCTCGGCCGGCGGGCCCCCGAGGTGCCCGAGCCCGCTCGGCCCGTACAGACGGCCGGGCCGGGCGTCGGGCGCCGTCACGGCATGGAGGGCGGGGAGCCCGGCGGTCTCGACGGTGCCGAGGAGGATGCCGCGCCTGGACAGGGCGCTGATCAGCTTCCTGCCGCGCGTCTCGGTGGCGCGGCCGACCTCGGGGCGCGCGGCGAGCAGGCTGGTCGGGGCGACCCCGGGGTGGGCGAGGTTGCTGGTGATGCCCCAGCCGCGGTCCTCGCCGAGCCGTTGGAGTTCGAGTCCGAAGAGCCCGAAGGCGATCTTCGACTGGCTGTAGGCCTTCATGCCGTTGTAGGAGCGTTCCCAGCCGAGATCCTGCCAGTTGATGGCGTGCTGGTTGGCGGCGACGCTGATCTGCGAGGTCACCCGGGCCCGTCCGGCGCGCAGCAGCGGCAGCAGATGGCCCACGAGGGCGAAGTGGCCCAGATGGTTGGTGCCGAACTGCAGCTCGAACCCGTCGGCGGTCGTCTGCCGCTCGGGCGGTGTCATGACCCCCGCATTGTTGACGAGGAGATGGATCGGGCGGCCGTCCGCGCGCAGGGTGTCGCCGAGCGCGGCGACGGAGTCCAGGGACGACAGGTCCAGGGTGTGCGGGGAGACGTCGGCGTCGGGGACCGCCCGCCTGATGCTCTCGACCGCGGCCCGGCCCTTCGCGGGATTGCGCACCGGCAGCAGCACCTCGGCCCCGGCGGCGGCGAGCCGCGTCGCGATACCGAGGCCGATGCCGTCGCTCGCGCCGGTCACGAGTGCGCGCCGGCCGTCGAGGCGGGGCACGGTGATGTCGATGGGTGTGCGCGGCATGCGCTCCTCCTGGATCGCTTCGCTGGGCCACGGATGTGGGCCCGCCTCCAATGTATGCGGCGATCACAATGTATGCAACGAATACTTCGGGCGGGTCCGGTTTAGGCTGACGCCATGACGAAGCGCCCCTACCACCACGGAGACCTCCGCGCCGCCCTGCTCGAACGGGCCGAGCGCACGCTGCGGGAGCGGGGATCGGGCGCGCTGTCCCTGCGGGAACTGGCCCGCGACCTCGGCGTGAGCCCGGCCGCCCCGAGCCGCCACTTCAAGACCAAGCAGGCGCTCCTCGACGCGCTCGCGCTGACCGGTTTCGAGCGGCTGGTCGAGGCGCTCGCGGCCGCCCGCGACCGTGTCGGTCCCACCTTCGCCGAGCGCCTGGCCGCCATGGCCCACGCCTACGTGGACTTCTCCCTGGCGAACGCCGCCCTGCTCGACCTGATGTTCTCGGCCAAGCACAGCCCCGAGGCGTCCGAGGCGCTGGGGGAGGCCGCGCACCGCTGGATCGAGCAGTCCCTGGAGCTCGTCAGGACCGGACAGGAGCGCGGCGAGGTCCGTGAAGGACCCCTGGAGCACGTCGCCCTGACCGTGTTCGCCCCGCTGCACGGGTACGTGGGCCTCGCGGTGAGCGGCGTGCCGCTGCCCGAGACGGGGGAGCGCGGTCTCGACGACGTGGTCGCCTCGATCGTCCGTGGGTGCCGGCCGGACTGAGTCGGGGCCGGTTGTCGATCCGGACGCTTCCCGTTCGACGTCCTGATGCGCGGGGTCTCCCGCGCCCCGGATGCGTCAGGAACGACAGGACGGACGGTCGAGCCCATGGAACAACTGCTGCGCGTCATGAACTTCAACGTCTCGAGCGACGGGATCGCCGCAGGCGTGCACCAGACCCTCGAGCGCCCCTTCGGGGTGGACCACCCGGAGCGGCTGTTCTCCTGGGCCGGCTCCACGGCGAGCTGGCCCAACCGCACGGAGCCCGGCGGGAGCCGGGGCCTCGACGACTACTTCACCCGAGACTTCGCCCGCAACATCGGCGCCGAGATCATGGGCCGCAACAAGTTCGGGCCCCAGCGCGGGCCGTGGGAGAACCACGAGTGGCGCGGCTGGTGGGGCGAGGAGCCGCCGTTCCGCACGCCCGTGTTCGTCATGACCCACCACCCGCGCCCGTCGTTCAGCCTCTCCGACACCACGTTCCACTTCGTCGAGGGCGACCCCGCGAGCGTCCTCGCCCGGGCGCGGGAGGCGGCCGGCGGCAAGGACGTCCGGCTCGGCGGCGGCGTCACCACCGTCCGGCAGTTCCTCGACGCCGACCTGGTCGACACCCTGCACGTGGCGGTCGCGCCCGTGAAGCTCGGCTCGGGGCTCCGGCTCTGGGAGTCCCCGGACGAACTGCGCGACCGCTTCCATCTGGAGGTCGTGCCGAGCCCGAGCGGCGTGACGCATCACCTGTTCTGGAGGCGGTGAGCGGTGACTCCCGTACCCAATGTGACCTAGAACACATGTTACCGGAGGTATCTGAAACACCGTGTCGCAGGTAAGTTGCCTATACACGCAGCAGTGGAACCACGTGTCTGAGCAACTGCCGTGCCCCGAGGGGCGGGGCGCACCTTCGCCCCTGCCTCTCCGGGGGCCCGCGAGCGAGAGTGAGGACCCTCCGCGATGGAGCAGACCCACGTCACCCCCGCCACCCATGTCGACGTGCTGGTCATCGGCGCGGGCATATCCGGCGTCAGCGCCGCCCGCCACGTCCTGCGCGACAATCCGGCCGCCTCGCTCGTCGTCCTGGAGCGGCGCGCCCGCGTCGGCGGCACCTGGGACCTCTTCCGGTACCCCGGCATCCGCTCCGACTCCGACATGCCCACCTTCGGCTTCGGCTTCCGCCCGTGGCGCGACAAGCGCATCCTCGCCGACGGCGCGAAGATCCGGCAGTACGTGGAGGACGCCGCCGCGGACGGCGGCATCCTGGACCGCACCCGCTTCGGGCGCCGCGCCCTCAGCGCCGACTTCTCCCACGACACCGGCCGCTGGACCGTCGAGGTCGAGGACGAGTCCACCGGCGCGCGCGAGACGTACAGCGCGGGCTACCTCATCGGCGCCACCGGCTACTACGACTACGACACCCCCTACCGGCCGCGGTTCCCCGGCGAGGCGGAGTTCCGGGGCACGCTCGTCCACCCGCAGCACTGGCCCGAGGGGCTCGACCACACCGGCAAGCGCGTCGCCGTCATCGGCTCGGGCGCCACCGCCATCACCCTGCTGCCCGCGATGGCCGGCACCGCCGAGCACGTCACCATGGTGCAGCGCTCGCCCACCTACGTCCTCGCGCTGCCCGAGGTCGACCCGCTCACCTCCGTCCTGCAGAAGCTGCGCGCCCCGGCCCGCCTCACGTACAGGATCGTCCGCGCCCGCAACATCGCGCTCCAGCGCGGCAGTTACGCCTTCTGTCGAAAGTACCCGCGCCTCGCCCGCAGGGTGCTCCTCGGTCTCGTACGGGCCCAGGCGGGCAAGGGCGTCGACATGCGGCACTTCAGCCCCGCGTACAAGCCCTGGGACCAGCGGCTGTGCGTCGTCCCCGGCGGCGACCTGTTCAAGGTGCTGAAGAAGGGCGAGGCGTCGATCGCGACCGGGCAGATCGACACGTTCACCGCCGACGGCATCCGCATGAAGTCCGGCAAGGAGATCAAGGCCGACATCATCGTCACCGCCACCGGCCTGAACGTGCGCCTCATGGGCGGCATGGCCCTCACCGTCGACGGCGAGCCGGTGGACGTGAAGAACCGCGTCCTCTACAAGGCCGTTCTGCTCGAAGGCGTCCCCAACCTCTCCCTCGTCATCGGCTACACCAACGCCTCCTGGACGCTGAAGGCGGACCTCGCGGCCGACTACACCGCCCGGCTCCTCGCCCACATGCGGCGCCACGGCCACGACATCGCCACCCCCGTCGCGACCGACCGCGACCGCTCGGAGTTCTCCGTCATGGGCGAGGCGCTGACCTCCGGTTACATCGCCCGCGCCAACGAGGTCATGCCGCGCCAGGGCACCCGCGACCCCTGGCGCCTGTGGAACAACTACTACCGCGACCGCGCCCTGCTCAGGGACGCCCCCCTCGACGACGGCCCGCTCCGCTTCGAGAAGGCGGGCGTCGTCCGGAACGCACCCAGCCGCGCCGCCTGACCGCTTCGCCGTACGACAGGAACCGAGGACGAAGATGACCGCGCACCTGACCAGGAAGCTGTACGACGAGCGCCTGCGGACCCTGTCCGAGGGCTCCGTGAACGTGAACTTCAACGCCTTCAAAGACATCAAGTGGGACGACCCCGAGTTCGCCGTCGACACGAGCGACCCGCGCTGGGTCCTCACCAGCGCGGACGCCCTCGGCGCCCACCCCTGGTACCGGGAGCAGCCCCTGGAGACGCAGATCCGCATCGGGATCTGGCGCTGGGCGGTGATCGCCAAGGTGGGCATGCAGTTCGAGAACATCCTCATGCGCGGCGCCCTCGACTACCTCTACGAACTCGGCAACCGTGACGAGGAGTTCCGCTACCTCACCCACGAGATCACCGAGGAGACGCACCACACCCAGATGTTCCAGGAGCTGGTCAACCGCACCGGCGTGGACACCGCGGGCGGCAAGCGCTGGTTCCGCAAGGTCAGCCGCTTCCTGCCGCTGGCGGGCTCGCTCTACCCCGAGGCGTTCTTCACCGGCATCCTCGCCGGTGAGGAGCCCATCGACCACCTGCAGAAGTCGGCCCTGCGCAGTGGCGAACCCGTCCACCCGCTCCCGCAGCGGATCATGCAGATCCACATCGCCGAGGAGGCGCGGCACATCTCCTTCGCGCACGAGTTCCTGCGCCTGCGCGTCCCGCAGATGCGCAAGGGCCGCCGCGCCGCCCTGTCCGTCCTCTTCCCGGTGATCATGCGGGTCCTGTGCGACGTCATCATGATCCCCGACCGCAAGTCCGCCGAGCAGGTCGGCATCCCCCACTGGGTGATCAAGGACGTCTTCTGGAAGTCCGAGGCCGGACAGAAGATGCTGACCGACCTCTTCTCCGACGTACGGATGCTCGCCCAGGACATCGGCCTGATGAACAAGGTGTCCCGCACGGTGTGGAAGGCCCTGCACATCGACGGCCGCCCGGCCCGCTTCCGTGGCGAGCCCGCCCTGCACACCGACTGACAGCCAGCCTGTCGTCCCACCGAACGGAGACAAGGCCGCCGTGCCGTACGTCGTCACCCGATCCTGCTGCGCCGACGCCTCCTGCGTCCTTGCCTGCCCGGTCAACTGCATCCACCCCGCGCCGGGCGAGCCCGGCTTCGCCACGGCCGAGATGCTCTACGTCGACCCCCGCACCTGCGTCGACTGCGGCGCCTGCACGACGGCCTGCCCGGTCGACGCGCTCAAGCCGCACACCAAACTCGGCGAGGGCGAGCTGCCGTTCCTGGAGCTGAACGCCGGCTACTACAAGGAGAACCCGCACACCGACCGCACGCCCATGTACGTCGTGCCGCGCCAACGGGCGGTTCCAGAGGGCGAGTTGTCCGTGGCCGTCGTCGGCGCGGGCCCGGCAGGGATGTTCGCCGCCGACGAACTCCTGCGCCACCCGGGCGTCCGCGTCACCGTCCACGACCGGCTGCCCACGCCGTACGGGCTCGCGCGGGCCGGAGTCGCCCCCGACCACCAGGACACCAAGCAGGTCACCCGCCTCTTCCGGACGATCGAGTCGCAGCCCGGCTTCACCTACCGCCTCGGCGTCGAGGTCGGCACCAACCTCACCCACACCGACCTGCTGCGCGAACACCACGCGGTGATCTACGCCGTCGGCGCCGCGACCGACCGACGCCTCGGCATCGAGGGCGAGGAGCTGCGCGGCAGCGTCTCCGCGACGGACTTCGTCGGCTGGTACAACGGCCACCCCGACCGCGCCCACGACGACCACCCCCTCGACACCGAGCGCGCCGTCGTCATCGGCAACGGCAACGTCGCCCTCGACGTCGCCCGCATCCTCACCGCCGACCCCGACACCCTCGCCCGCACCGACATCTCCGACCGCGCCCTCGCCGCACTGCGCGCGAGCAAGGTCCGCGAAGTCGTCCTCCTCGGCCGCCGCGGGCCCGCCCAGGCGGCGTTCACCGTCCCCGAACTCCTCGCGCTCTCCGCCCTGAAGGACGTGGACGTGCTGGTCGAGGGGTGGCCCGCCGGGCTGGACGCGGAGGCCACGGAGAAGACCCGGCTCCTCGCGCGACTGGCCGCCCGCGCCCCGGCCGAGGGGCGCCGCCGCATCGTCCTGCGCTTCCTGACCAGCCCCGTACGGCTCATCGGCGACACCTCCGTACGCGGCCTGGAGATCACCCCCACCGAGCTGCACACCGACGACGGCACCGTCCGCGCCCGCCCCACCGGCGACACCGAGACCCTGGAGACCGGCCTCGTCCTGCGCTCCGTCGGCTACCGCGCCCGCCCCGTGCCCGGCCTGCCCTTCGACGAGGCGAGCGCGACCGTGCCGCACGAGCGCGGGCGGGTCGAGCCCGGCGTCTACGTCGCGGGGTGGATCAAGCGCGGGCCGACCGGCTTCATCGGCACCAACAAGACCTGCGCGCAGGAGACGGTCGCATCGCTCCTGGACGACTTCGCCGAGGGCCGCCTCACCGCGCCCGCGCGAGCCGTCCGCACGACGACGCGGGCGCTCGGCCTCGACGCCTGGCGGGCGATCGACCGGGCGGAACAGGAGGCGGGCGAGGCGCAGGGCCGCCCGCGCGTCAAGTTCACCGACACCGAGTCCCTGTACCGGGCGGCGGAGGCGGTCCCGGCCGTACGCGCCTGACGTCCGCCCGGACCCGGAGCGGGGTCAGGCCCGCTCCAGGTCCGCCACCCGCTGGTCCGGTGACAGCTTCACACCCAGGTCCCGCAGCGTCGCGTCGAGGACCGCCCACACCGAGCGGCACAGCATCGCGCGCAGCTCCTCCTCGGACTGCTCGCGCCGCTCGTCCCGCATCCACTGGTTGACCGAGGTGTCGACGAACCCCACGATCCCGATCGCGACCGACCGGATCGGCGCCTCACTCACCCCGAGCGCCTTGAGCACATCGCGGAACCGGTCGCTCAGCATCATCGCGATGGCCGCCTTCGTGTCCGCCACCAGCGACCCGTCGCCCATCGCGTGCTCCCCGACGCCCATGAACGCGTACAGGCGCGGATGCTGTGACACCCAGTCCAGGTGCGCGCCGATCACGCGCCGCACCGCCTCCTCGATCGTGCCGTCGAAGGTCAGCGTCGGCTCCATCCGCCGCATGAACGACTCCACCACGCGGCGGCGGATCAACTCGTCCAGGTTGGCGCGGTCCTTGAAGTGCCGGTACAGCACCGAACGCGGCAGCCCCACCCGCTCCGCGAGCCGCTGCACCCGGAACCGCGCACCCTCCTCCTCGATGAGGGCGACCGCCGCGTCCACCAGCTCGATCTGACGCTGCGCCTTGTGCTCGTCCCACCGGGTGGAGCGCCTGTCGATCTGCGGCTCGCCGCCGGTTCTGTCCGCCATCGCGCCAGGATATCGGCCACGCGAACGCCCACGGCGGTCGTCTTCGCTCATACGGCCGAATTCCGGCGCCGGTGCGCGTGGGGTCGGCGCATGTGCGGGGAGGGTCCGGGTAAGCGGGGCGAAACCCAGGGGAGCAGGGGAGAGGGGAGAAGGAACATGGAACGGCTCAACACGTATCTGACCAAACACCTGTGGGCGCAGTACGCGGTGTCGGTGCTTCTCGGCGCCGTCCTGGTCCAACTCCTGTATCCGGGGCGCTCGTTCCCCGAGATCGTCGCCCGGCTGGCGGTGATCTCCCTCGGTGGTCTCGCGGTGATCCTCTCCGTGCGCCGCAGGGAGCGGCGTGCCGCCGGAGGCACCGACGGGCTGGTCACGCTCGACCAGCGGTTGCGCCGCGGCGAACCGCCGACCGACCCCGAGGAGCGGCGGGCGATGCGCGTCCTCGTCGACCAGCGTCTGCACCGCTCCCGGCACCGCGTGGCCGCCTTCGTCGTGCTGGCGCTCATGTTCGTGACGATCACGGTCCTGACGGGCCTCACCGCGGGCACGCGCCAGACCGTCGGCTTCGCGGTGCTCACCGTCGTCTTCCTCGGCTGGACGGCGTACGCGGGCAACCGCCAGACGCGCCGTCTGCGCGCCATGGACGCGGCCCTGCGCGGCGAGGCGAGCGAAACGGGCGCGGACGCGCCACTGTCCCGACGTCGACAGCCGACGGTCGGTAGCTGATAGGAGCTGTGCACGGTGTTCGAGGGGTTCGAGGAGACGCGGGTCGATCTTGGTGAGGCGTCCGCCTTCGTCCGGTTCGGCGGCGAGGGACCGCCCGTGGTGCTGCTGCACGGGCACCCCCGCACCTCGGCGACCTGGCACCGGGTCGCCCCGCTGCTCGCCGCCGCCGGACACATCGTCGTCTGCCCGGACCTGCGGGGCTACGGACGCTCACGGGGGCCCCGCTTCACCGCGGACCACGCGGGCTACTCGAAACGTGCCGTCGCCGGTGACGTGGTGGCCGTGATGCGCCACCTCGGCCATCGCCGCTTCGCGCTGGTGGGGCACGACCGCGGTGGCGCCGTCGCGCTGCGGCTCACCCTCGACCACCCCGACGCCGTCTCCCGCGTGGTCTTCGCCGACGCCCTGCCCCTGACGGAGCATCTGTCCCGCGCCGGCGTCGAATTCGCCACGCAGTGGTGGCACTGGTTCTTCTTCGCCCAGCCGGACATCCCCGAACGCGTCATCAACGCCGACCCCGACGCCTGGTACCAGGGCGACCCCGAGGTCATGGGCGCCGAGAACCACGCCGAGTGGCGGCGGGCCACCCGCGACCCGGACGTCGTCCGCGCCATGCTGGAGGACTACCGCGCCGGTCTCACCGTCGACCGCCGCCACGAGGAGGCCGACCGCGCCGCGGGCCGACGCCTCACCTGCCCGACGCTAACCCTCTGGTCGCTCCGCGACGATTTGGAGGACCTCTACGGCGACCCGCTCGCGATCTGGCGCCGCTGGGCGGACGACGTCACCGGCCACGGCATCGACTCAGGACACCACGTGGCGGAGGAGGCCCCGGAGGAACTGGCGAAGGCGCTCATCGACTTCCTGCGCCCGGAGCTGGAGGAAGACCCGAGCTGGAAGGTGAACTGAAGCAGGAGCCCACCCGTCAGGCGCCGTGAATCCAGCGCGTCAGCCGGTCGAGACACCCGGGCGCCATGCACACGGAACCCGGCACCCGCAGGCGGTGATCGGCTCCCGGCACGACCTCCACGGTCAGCGTCGCCCGCTCGGGGCGGCCCGGATCGCAGGCGGTCGCGCCGAGCACACGGAGACTGTCCGCGACCGACACCAGCCGGTCCCCGCCGCCGAAGAAGGCCAGATGCGGGCAGCGCAGCCCGCGGAGATCGGCGGCCGGGTCATGGTCCTGCTTACGGGCGAGAAAGGCCCAGACCCGGCCGTCCACACCGTCCCAGAACGGCCCGAGCCCCGGCGGCCTGCCCGCGTCCTCCACGAGCCGCGCGGCCGTCGCGAAGTCCGCGCCGTCCCGGCCCGCCTGCACGAGACGGTCGTAGAGCGCCAGGGTCGCGTCGCTTCCGGTGTCGTTCTCTTTCAGACGCTGCTTCAGCGCGTGGCGTTCCTGCACGGCCGGACTGACCCCGGGACAACTGTTGGTGACGACCCAGGGAAGGTCGTCCCGCCCGCTCGCCGCGCGCAGCACCACCCAGCCGCCCTCGCTGTGCCCGAGCAGGCCGACGGTGTCGGCGCGGACCTCCGGCCGGGAGCGGAGGAAGTCCAGCGCGGCGGACGCGTCGGCCGCGAGGTCGGTCAGGGTCGCGTCCCGCCAGTCGCCGGACGACGCGCCGACGCCGCGCTTGTCGTAGGAGAGGACGGCGATCCCGGCGTCCGCCAGATGCCGTCGCAGCGGTGGGAAGAACGTGTCGTTGTCCCGGTCGGTCGGCCCGGAGCCGCCGACAAGGACCACCCCGGCCCGGACGGGCGTCCCTGGCCCGGGCAGTTCCAGGACCCCGGCAAGGCGCACCGCCCCACCGGCGAACGAGACCTCCCGCGTCCTCCCCGGTCCGCCCTCCGCCTTGCTCACCGGCTGACCTGGCGCCAGTTCTCGCCGTGTGCGGGCTCCGGGACGCCGTGCAGGCGTGTGTGCAGTGCGTCGAGGAGGGTGGGCAGGTCGGGGGCGACGGCCAGGTCGTCCAGGGTGGCGGCGGGGAGGAAACCGGAGTCCACGAGGGAGCGCAGGGCGGCGAGCAGGGGCGTCCAGAAGCCCCCGGCGTCCAGGAAGCCGACGGGCTTGGCGTGGAAGCCGAGCTGTCGCCAGGACCACACCTCGAAGATCTCCTCCAGGGTGCCGAGGCCGCCGGGCAGGGCGACGAAGGCGTCGGCGCGCTCGGCCATGATCGCCTTGCGCTCGTGCATGGTGTCGCACAGGATCAGCTCCGTCACCCCCTCGTGCGCCCACTCCCGCTCGACCATGCTGCGCGGCATGACGCCGGTGACCTCGCCGCCCGCGGCGAGCACGCTGTCCGCGATGACGCCCATCAGGCCGCTGTGGCCACCTCCGTAGACGAGGCCGATGCCGCGCCGGGCCAGCTCCGTGCCGACGGCGGCGGCGAGTTCGGTGTGGGCCGGGTCGTTCCCGTGGGACGAGGCGAGGAAGACGGCGAGGCGACGCATGGACGATCTCCAGGACGGTGACGAAGGGCCTCCGGTCTATCACGCCTGGGCCTGTCTCACCCCGTCGGCGTCGTGACGACGGCCGAGGCGCGCTGATACCTCGTCAGTAAGGGAGACATGCGTAGGTGTCCTGCCCATAGTGCTCCACGTGTGCGGGCGGAAGCACAGGTTCACACCCTCCGCCCAGGTCACAGCCGTCCCGACAGAAGAGCACCGGTCACGCCCACGACGGCCCCTGCCACACCCGTCGCTTGGGCCGTCGTGGGAGGGGCAGCCATGGCCTCGGCACGTTCCCCGCCTTCCCTTCCCCACCGAACGGGAGAAGACCGTGACCTTGCTCAGCCCCGCGAACCGGCGCCTCCTCAGTCTTCGAAGACACGTGTCCCGTACAGCGGGGCCCCTGCTCGCCCTGGCGCTCCTGGGCGCCGCCGTCACCGCCCCCACCCAGGCACACGCCGACACCACCTTCTCCGCGAAGGTCGACTTCGGCACCGCGACCACCACACCCGTGAGCGGCTACGCACTCGACTACGGCCAGTCCTACGGCGCCCGGACGGGACCGAACCAGGGCACCGGACTCACCTACGGCTGGATCGGTCTGACCGGCACCGCCCCGCTCGACCTGACGGGCAACGGCCGCGACCGGGGCGCCGCCGAGCCGGACCGGCTGCTCGCCACCTTCGTCCACATGCAGCTCCCCGCCTCCTCGCAGGGTGTGAAGACGCCGGGCCGCTGGGAGATGGCGGTGCCCGACGGCACGTACACCGTGACGGTCGCCGTGGGCGACGCCACGAGCGTGGACAGCGCGCACGCGATCCAGGTCGAGAACCAGAACGCGGTCGACGGGTTCGTGCCGACCTCGACGGCCAAGTACCGGATCAGCACCGTCCACCCCACCGTGTCCGACGGCCGGCTGACCGTCAGCCCGCTCGGCGGCACCAACACCAAGATCGCTTACGTGACCGTCGCGCCGCTCACCGACGCCGCGACCCACCCCGAGGTCAGGACGGTGACCCCGGCGAACACGGCGACCGGCGCGGCACCGACCGGCAGTGTCGTGGCGGACCTCAGGCTGATCGGGTCCGGCGTCGACACCGCGACCCTCACCCCTTCCACGGTCACCCTCACCGAGTCGGCGACCGGGGCCGCCGTGCCCGCCCGCGTGCTGACCAGCGGCGGCGGCGACGTCATCAACCTGTCACCGACCGCCGGGCTCAAGCCGAACACCCGCTACCGCTTTGCCGTCACCAGCGGCGTCCGTGACCTGGCCGGGCACACCTTCACGCCGTGGAGCTCGGTGTTCACCACGGGCGCCGGGAGCGGCGGCGGCACCGTCGCGTTCGACAAGGTGGCGACGGCGGCGACGGGCCGCAGCTTCGCGTCCGTCGTGAAGGGGCCCGACGGCAAGCTGTACGCGTCCACCCTCGACGGGTACATCCTGCGGTACGCGATCGCCGCCGACGGCACGCTCGGCGCGGCGGAGACGATCTCCACCGTACGGACGGACGCCGCGGCCCGCGGTCTGCCCGGGGCTCCCGACCGGACCGTCATCGGCATGGCCTTCGACCCCGCCTCGACGGCGGCGAACCCGATCCTCTGGATCACCTCCAACACCATGTACGCCGGAGGCACGCCGAACGAACCGGACTGGTCCAGCAGCATCGCCAGGCTGACCGGCCCGAACCTGGCCACGTACACCGAGGTCGTCAGCCATCTGCCCCGCTCGGTGAAGGACCACGAGACGAACTCGCTCGCCTTCGGCCCCGACGGCGCCCTCTATGTGACCCAGGGCGCCAACAACGCCATGGGCGCCCCCGACCCCACCTGGGGCAACCGCCCCGAGCACCTGCTCAACGCGGCGGTCCTGCGCCTGGACCCGGCCAAACTGCCGGCGTCCGGTGCGCTCGACGTACGGACCGAGAGCCCGGGAACGTACGACCCCTTCGCCGCGAACGCGCCGCTGACCCTCTACGCGACCGGCATACGCAACGCCTACGACCTGGTGTGGCACACCAACGGCCACCTGTACACACCCACCAACGGTTCGGCGGCGGGCGGCAACACACCCGCGACACCCTCCCCGTTGCCCGCCGCGTGTGCGCGCCGGACCGACGCGGGGACGGCCGGCGCCTACACCGGTCCGGCCGTCCCCGCGATCACCTCCAACCCGGTGGCGGAGACCGACTACGTCTTCGACGTGAAGAAGAACCGCTACTACGGGCATCCCGACCCGGCGCGCTGCGAGTGGGTGCTTGCGGGCGGCAACCCGACGGCGGGAGCGACGCCGTTCGAGGTCACCGCCTACCCGGTCGGCACCCTGCCCGACCGCAATCTGGACGCCGCCGGAATGTACGACGCCGGGCTGCACGCCTCCGCCGACGGCGTCGTCGAGTACCGGGGGAGTGCCTTCGGCGGCGCGCTCAAGGGGAAGCTCCTCGTGGTGCGTTACAGCAACGGCCAGGACATCGAGGTGTTCGGCGTCGACGCGCAGGGCGGCCTGTCGGCGCCCACGACGGGCGTCACCGGCTTCACCGGTTTCCAGCAGCCCCTGGACATCGCGGAGGACACGTCCAAGGGCAACCTCTATGTGACGGAACAGGGCGCTTCGCGGATCACCTTGCTGCGGCCCCGGTGACACCCTGCACATAAGCTGAGCCCACATTTCTCAGCGACAGGAGACCGGTTCCTTGCGACGCGGACGGCTCGGCAGTGGTATGGCGCTGGTGCTCACGGTGGTCGCCGTGGGCGCCGGCTGCACCGGCAAGGGGGCCGAAGGGGCGGCCCCGGCGGCGCACACCTCACCGACGGCCGCGCCGTCCCCGCCCCCGGACAGCCTGCCCGTGCGGATACGCGCCGCCATCAAGGGCGACCTCGGGTACTCGGTCAAGGACGCCACCGATCTCGACCGGCCCGTCGACATGCGGCACTTGGACCTCTGGCGGTCCTGCTTCTCGCGCAAGACCGACGGAGGGGACGCGGTCGACTTCTGGGCGGTCCCGTACGCGGAGAAGTGTCCGGCCCACCGGAAGGCACACGTGCCCACACCGAAGACCCCCGACGTCACCGGGCAGGACTTCGCCCGCGCCTACGACGTGTTGCTGAGGAAGGGATACGCCGCCGACTCCATCGACGTCTTCTACGGGACCGGTGGCGCCCTGAACGATGAGGACGTGTCCCGCGTCGACGGACAGGTGTGCAAGCAGTCCCCGGAGCCCGGACAGTCCTTCCACGCGCGGGAGGACGACGTCGAGCTGTACGTCGCCGTCGGGAAGTGTCCGCGCCGGTAACGGCCGCAACCGTATTCCCTTCCGGCACACCCATGTTGGACAGTGAGCGGTATGAAGTGCTCCCGTGTCCTCCTCGTGGCCGCGGCACTCACCGCGTGCCAGGCACTCGTCCCGGCGACCACGGCGCACGCCGCACCCCGCGCGGGTGCGGCGGCCGCCATCTGCAACACCTACTGCGACGCCCGCGACCCCGCCCAGGCGGGCGGCGACCGCACCCCCGTCACCGCGAAGCTCGCGAACCGTACGTTCTCCCTGCACCTGGACGACGGCTCCGCCATGGGCTGGGCCTCGGTCGACGGCGGCGCGGCCGGGGACGAGGTGTGGCTCGACCGGTCCTTCGACGGCGGCCGCACCTGGGCCTCCGGCAGCCGGCTCGGCAACACGTCGGTGCCCGCGGGCCGCACCGGCTGGCGCACGCTCATGTACAACAACGACGACTGGGCGCGGCGCGGCGTCGGTGCCCTGCGCGCCTGCGGCAAGGCCGTCGACCGCTCCGACATCGCCTGCACCCCCTGGGCCCGCACCACGTGGAACGCGGGCACCCGCGCCAAGGCCGCCGCCACCGCCCAGATGATGTCCTACGACACCGGCACGGGCCTGTTCGCCACCACCGGCTGGTGGAACTCCGCCAACGCCCTCACCGCCGTCATCGACAACATCCGCGCCACCGGCATGGGCAGCTACCGCTACGCCATTTCCACCACCTACGACAAGCAAGTCGGCGCCGCGCAGGGCCAGTTCCGCAACGAGTACATCGACGACACCGGCTGGTGGGGCCTGGCCTGGATCGCCGCCTACGACCTGACGGGGGAGCGGCGCTACCTCGACACGGCGCGCGCCGACGCCGACCACATGGCCGCCTACTGGGACACCACGTGTGGCGGCGGCGTGTGGTGGAGCACCGCCAAGACGTACAAGAACGCCATCCCGAACTCCCTCTACATCGAGCTGAACGCGGCGCTGCACCAGCGCTTCCCGGGGGACACCACGTATCTGGGCCGGGCGCGCGCCGGGTGGGACTGGTTCCGCGACAGCGGCATGATCAACAGCGGTCATCTGGTCAACGACGGCCTGGACCTGGCCACCTGCCGCACCAACAACGGCACCGTGTGGTCCTACAACCAGGGCGTGCTCCTCGGCGCCCTCACCGAACTGCACCGGGCGACCGGCGACAGCGCGCCGCTGACGGCCGCACGGCAGATCGCCGACGCCGCCACCACGTCCTCCGCGCTCAACACCGCCGACGGCATCCTGCGCGACCCGTGCGAGAGCGGCGACTGCGGCGCGGACGGACCGTCGTTCAAGGGCGCCCACGTCCGCGGCCTCGCCGTCCTCGACGCGGCCCTTCCCGACCACCCGTACCGCTCCTACCTGCGCAAACAGGCCGACCGTGCCTACGCCGCGGACCGCACGCCGCTCGACCAGTACGGGCTGCGCTGGTCCGGCCCCGTGGACCGTACCGACGCCGCCCGCCAGCAGAGCGCCCTGGACCTGATGAACGCCGCGCCCTGACCCTCAGCCGATCAGCCGCAGCTTGGTGGGGCACAGGCCGAGGCGGATCGTCTGGCCCCAGGTGAGGTCGAGCGCGTCGCTCTCCATGCCGTCCCCGAAGGCGACGAGGCGCTCGGACTCCACCGTCACCGACAGCCGTGCGCCCGCCGCCAGCTCGCCCGCGTTCAGGCGCGTCCCGGTGGCGGGGGAAGGCCACGCCTCGCGGACGAACCAGGCGAGTCGCTCCTCCGTGGGGTGCGGCAGCCGTACCGGTGTGGAGCGGTCCTGCCACACCGAGCGCAGCCAGCCGCTCGCCCCCGTCCCCGTGCCGATCAGCACGCCGGAGGAGGCCTGGGTCTCGACGGCACCCCTGTCGCCGTCGAGACCCAGGCGGTACCGGGCGGTGCGGTGACCGGCCGCACCGACGTAGATCTCGTTGAGCGCCACCAGACGCTGTGTGTCGTCGGTGACGGCCTCGACCATGGTCAGCTCCTCGCCGCCCACGGACGCGGAGAAGGCGGCGGGCAGCAGGCGGGCGACGTCCTCCGGGCGGTGCCGCACCAGGACGCCCGGGTTGCGGCCGGGGTCGGTGTCGACACCGAGCACGGGCCGGTCGCCCACGTACTGGGCGACGTTGGCCACGAGCCCGTCCTGCCCGACCGCCACCACGACGTCCTCGGGCCCGAACAGGAACCGCTCCAGGTCCGCCCGCTCCACCTGCGCGCGCCGCCAGTCCATCGGCACCGCGGCCGACACGAGCGCGAGCGCCCGCCGCGCCCGGTGGTGCCGCTCGACGACCTCGTCGAGCGACCGGCCGCGCGAGGAGAGGAAGAACGCCGCCTGCCCGTGGGTGCCGTGCCGGGCGACCAGCTCCTCGTACTCGGTGGCGCGATGGACGACGACGGCGCGGGGCGCGAGGCTCATCCCGCCGGCTCCTGGCCCGCTCCGAGCCGCGCGAGCAGCCCGGTCAGCACGTCCGGGGAGACGGTGACACTGTCGATGCGCGGCAGGTTCTCGGCGAGCCGCGTGCCGGTCAGGGCGCGCAGCACCGCCACGTCCACGTCGCCGTGGACCCGCAGCCAGGACGCCTGCGCCTCGGCGCGGGCCTCGCCGACCGCGCGGGCGCCCTCGGCCTCCGCCCGCGCGAGGCGCACCGTCCGCTCGGCCTCCGCGCCGACCCGGACCGCGTCGGCCGCCGCCTTCTCCTCGGCCTCGCGCCGGCTGTTGGCGCCGCGCTGTTCGACCAACTGCTCCTCGCGGCGCGCCAGTTCGATCTGGCTGGCCAGCTCGTTCTCCGCGATGGCGCGCTCGCGCTCGACGGCGACCGCCCGCCGCTCGTACGTGGCCCGGTCCGCCTCCTGCTGGATCAGCTCACGGGCGGGCGTGCGCAGGGCGCGCTCCACCTCCGGCTCGGGCCGCACCGCCATGACGCGGACGGCGACGACCTCGATCCCCGTGGCGGGCAGCCGCGGTTCCTTGCGCAGCCCTTGCACGATCCGCTCGCGCACGGCGGGCACCCCTTCGGCGAGCGCCGCCGCGAGCGGTGTGCGCGCCAGCACTTCGAGGGCGTGCTGCTGGGCGCTCTCGGTCAGCAGGGTGGCCAACTGTTCCAGCGGGGCGCCGCGCCACACGCCCGTGTCGGGGTCGACGGAGAAGTCGAGCCGCTCGGCCGCGACGGCGGGGTCGGCGATCCGGTAGGTGACGGTCGCCTGCACGGCCACGTCCTGGAAGTCGACGGTACGGGCGTGGAACGTCATGGCCAACTCCCGGTCGTCCACCGGGACTTCGGAGAGCGCGGCGCTCAGCGGCCGGAACCAGAAGCTCAGCCCGGGACCGTCGTGCGCGAGCCGCCCCGAACGGTGGTGCCGTACGTGGGCCGTGGGCGCCGCCCGCAGATGACGCCAACCGAGACGCCTGGTGATGTCGGCCATGAGAGCCCCCTTCTTTAAGGTCAGGTTGACTCTAAAGAAGGAGACTCATGTCGTCAAGAGGACGAGAAGGGGCCGGTTCAGCAATCCGTGTCGCGGCGCGGCCTCTCACCCGTCAGCAGGTAGTCCGTCACCGTCCGGTTCGCGCACGCGTTTCCGGTGCCCAGGTAGACGCCGTGCCCGCCCCCGTCCACGCTGACCGTCCGCACCCGCTCACCCAGCGCCTCGCGCATCTTCAGGGCGCCGAAGTACGGCGTCGCCGGATCGCGCCGGTTCTGGACCATCAGGACGTTGGAGGGGCCGTGCGAAGTGATCCGGGTGGGCTTCTCGGCAGGGGCCCACTTCCAGAAGGAGCACGGCGTGATGTTCGCGGGGAAGCCCGCGGTGAGCGGGTGGCGCGCCCGGTCGGCGGCCACCTCCCGGCGGTACGTGTCGATCGCGGCCCGCCCCTTCGGCCAGCTCACGTCGTTGCAGATCACGGAGATGGTGACGGCGGCGTACGCGTCCGGCAGCGGACCCGAGACGTCCGGCGGGAGTACGGGCCTGACCTCCAGGTCCGTGCTGCGGGCCGCGTCGATGAGCCTGGCCAGCGCGGGGAAGTTCGCGTCGCTGTACAGGGCGTTCTGCAGGGCCTGGCGCAGACGGTTGCCGGTGAGGGGCACGCCGGGCGTGGTGGACTCCTTGGGTACGGAGTCCAGCCGGGCGGCGACGTCGAGGAACAACTGCCGCACCGCCGCCGGGTCTTCACCGAGCCGCACCTCGCGGGCCGGGTCCGACGCCCACGCCGCGAAGTCGGGGAAGCGGTCGTCGGCGGCCCGGCTGAAGTTGCGCATCCATCCCTGCGCCAGACGCTCGGGGTCCGGGTCGGCGACGCTGTCGATGACCCAGCGGTCGGTGCGGTGCGGGAACTTCTGGGCGTAGGTCGCCGCGATGTACGCCCCGTACGAGGTGCCCCACGCCGACAGCTTCGACTCGCCGAGCGCGCGGCGTAGCAGGTCCATGTCCCGTACCTGGTTGGCGGAGGTGAAGCTGCGCAGGACCGGGCCGCCGTTGCGGGCGCACAGGTCGGCGGTGCGGCGCGAGCGGTCGACGTTGGCGTCGATCGCGCCGGTCGCGGAGGGCCAGGACCGCAGCGCGGTCAGCTCCCGGTCCGCCGCGGGCAGCCCGCAGGACGCCCGCGTGCTGCCGCCGACCCCGCGCGGATCGAGGGCCACCAGGTCGTAGGCGCCGCCCAGACTCCGCTGGAGGGCCGCGCCCTTCTGCGTGAGGCGCTGCACCCCGGACCCGCCCGGACCACCGGGCACCACCATCAGGACGCCGCGCCGCTCGGCGGGCCGCTCACTGCGCACACGGGAGACGGCGAGCGAGAGGTGGGGCCCCGAGGGGTCGCGGTAGTCGAGCGGGACGGGGAGGGTGGCGCACTCCTGGTGCGCGGGACCGCCGAGGTCGGGTCTCGCGCAGGGCTGCCAGTCGAGAGCGGGTGCGGCGTCCGGGCGGGCCGACGCGGGGGCGGTCGCGGTCGCGGTGAGGGCCGCGGCGACGGTGGTGGCGGAGAGGAACAGAACGAGCGCCTTGGAGCGGTAAGTGGTCATGCGCAGACGGTATTTGGGGCACTGGGCCCAGGCCCATCGGGTGAGCCGGTCGGTCCGGGGTGGGGCTGGCCCCCGATATGACTGTTGGCCCCAAGGGGGTGACCGGGCGTGCGCCCCGGGCGGTTTCCGCTCGCGGCGCCGGTAGAAAGGGCCCGTCCTGCTGACCTCCTGATGGGATGCGCCATGTTCAAGGCCGCTCTGGGCGTCCTCGCCGCCTCCGCTCTCGCCACCGCCTCGCTGACCGTCGCCGCCCCGGCCGGGGCGACCGACGCCGACCGCGCCCCCGCGGTGCGCGCCGCGGCCCCGGACACCGGACCCTGCGGGCCGGTCACGTCGTACGACCCGACGGACTGGTGGCGCACGACCGCCTCGCGCTCCCTCGCCCCGGCCGTGTGGCGCACCGCGAACGAGGAGAACTGGCGGTGGCGCCACGACACCAACACGCTCTGGCGCGGCGACCGGCGCGAGAACGTGGAGCAGCTCTTCCACGAGGGCTTCACCCCGCGCGGCGACGACCTCACCCCGCTCGCCGAGTACATCGTCAAGGGTGGCGGGCAGGACACCGCACACCTCAGCACGAGCTGTGAGAAGTGGGTGGCGCAGAAGTTCGCCACCTACGGATCGGCGAAGACCGGGTGGGTGTACGCGATCGAGGCGCCGGGCGGCATCGACGTCAACGCCACCGCCCGGCGCAACGGCTACGACTCCCCGTACCTGTGGAACAAGGAGATCGACTTCCCCGGCGGCGTCACGGGCGAGCACATCAAGGGCGCCTGCAAGTACCACCTGGTGCGCACCGACCCGGAGACCAAGGTCAACACCTACGAGGAGCTGGGCTGCCGGACGAACCCGGAGTTCCGGCGCGCCCTCGAAGCGGCGTTCTGAGCCCCGGGCGGGCCCGGTCGCGAGCCGGGCCGGCTCACGGATCGGTCCGCGCGAGGACGTCGGCGACGAGCCGGCGCGCGTAGGCCGCGTCCAGACCCTGCGGGCGGAAGAGGATGCGGTACATGATCGGCGCGACGACGCGGTCGACGACGGTCTCGACGTCGGGCAGCCCGTCCTCGCCCCCGGCGGGTCCGGCCGCGCGGGCGAGGACGAGGTGGATCTGGTCGGCGGCGTACGCGGAGCAGCGGCCCGCGTTGCTGCCGTCCGGGTCGCCGAGCAGGGCGTCCCTGATGTAGGCGCGGCCGGCCGGGGAGGCCATCTCGTCGAGGAACTGCTCGGCCCACGCCGTCAGGCTGGTGGCCACGTCGCCGTGGTCCTCGGGCACGGTGTCGGGCCGCAGCCGCTCGACCGCCACGTCCGACAGGAGTGCTTGCAGGTCGCCCCAGCGCCGGTAGATCGTCGACGGTGTCACCCCCGCGCGCTGGGCGATCAGCGGCACGGTCAGCGCGTCCCGGCCCTTCTCCGCCGCGAGTTCGCGCACGGCGGTGTGGACCGACGCCTGGACCCGGGCGCTGCGCCCGCCGGGGCGCACCATCTGCCTGCTCATGGCGTCCAGCCTAAAGCGAATTTGTTGCGTCTAGCCACCGGTCAGGCCCGGGCATGGCAGGGGCCGCCTTTTATGCCGCCGCATGTGCGAGCCGGTGGGCGGGCCGCGTCTGTTCGTAGGCATGGCCGACCCGCAGGAGCACGGTCTCGCCGAGGGGGCGCCCGATGAGCTGCATGCCGATCGGCAGGCCCGCCGCGTCGTGGCCGACGGGGACGGACAGGGACGGCGCCCCGGTGATGTTGGCCGGGGACGAGAGACGTACGTATGTGTCGGAGACACCTTCGACGGTGCCGTCGGCCCAGGTGAGTGTCGCCTGTCCGGCCTCGACGGCGGTGGCCGGGACGCTGGGGGCGGCGACGACGTCGACCTCCCTCCACAGGTGGGCCCACTCCTGCCGCATCCGGGTACGGGCGCGCTGGGCGCGCAGGTAGTCGTCCGCGGTCATGAGCGCACCGGCTTCGAGCAGGAGGCGTACGTCGTCCTGGTAGAGCTCGGGGACCGTGCGCAGGGTGTTCTCGTGGTAGGAGGTCGCCTCGGGGACCATCAGGCCCCAGTGGACGGCCTGGATGTAGCGGGCCATGGGGACGTCGACCTCGACCGGACGGGCGCCGAGGGCGCGCAGCTGGCCGACGGCGTGCCGGACGGCGGCCTCCACCTCCGGGTCGACGTGGTCGAAGTAGTAGGTGCGCGGGACGCCCACACGTATCCCCGTCAGATCGGTGTCCTCGCGGGGTCGGTACTCCGTCGGCGGAGTGGGGAGGGAGGCGGGGTCGCGGGGGTCGTGACCGGTCAGGGCGGTGAGGACGAGGCCCGCGTCCTCGACGGTGCGGGTGATCGGGCCCACGTGGTCCAGGGACCAGGACAGGGGAGTCACGCCGTGGCGGGGGACGAGGCCGTACGTCGGCTTCAGGCCGACGACCCCGTTGAGGGCCGCGGGCACCCGGATCGATCCGCCGGTGTCGGTGCCGAGCGCGAACGTCGCGGCGCCCGCGGCCACGGCGACGGCGGACCCGCCGCTGGAGCCGCCCGCGACGCGGCCGGTGTCCCAGGCGTTGCTGGTCTGCGGGGTGGTCAGCCCGTAGGCGAACTCGTGCGTGTGCGTCTTGCCGAGCAGCAGCGCGCCGGCCGCGGCCAGCCGTGCGGCGACGGTGCTGTCGGCCCGCGCGCGGTGGCCGTCCCGTACGCGCGAACTCGCCGAGGTCGCGGTGCCCGCCACGTCGATGAGGTCCTTCAGCCCCATCGGGATGCCGTGCAGCGGGCCGCGAAGGCGCCCCGCCGCGATGTCGCGCTCGGCGGCGCGCGCGGCCCGGCGGGCCCGCTCGGCGGTGACGGTGACGTAGGCGCGGAGCCGCGGCTCCACCTCCTCGACCCGGTCCAGGACGGAGTCGACCAGTTCGACCGGTGACAGGCGGCGGGTCCGGATCGCGTCGGCGGCGGCGGTCAGGGTCAGCTCATACGGCTGCATCGAAGGGCTCCTCTCCGGCGGCGCGGTAGGCGGCGGCGGGCGGGGTGTCGCCGAGGTCCAGTTCGCGCAGGACCGCGACGACACGCTGGATGTGGTGGGCGGCGGCCGCGACGGCGGCGTGGCGCTCGGCGGGCAGCGGGAACCCGGCGCGGGCGGCCCACAAGGCGGCCTGCGGCGGGGTGAGTTCGACGGAGGACATGGCGACCCCTCTCCGGTAAAAGCAAAGCGTTTGCGTTAGGTGACGGTAGAGCCTACGGTGACTTAAAGCAAACGAATTGCGTTTATAGGTTTCCTCCGTAAGTCCGTACGATCCGCATGTCAAGGAGACGACCGACCGTGAGCACCTCTCCGTCCTGGACCGTCGGCGATCTGACCGTCCACCGCGTCGACGAGATCCCTCTGCCGCCCGCCACCGGCGCGTGGCTGCTGCCCGCCGCCACCCCGGACGTCGTCACCGGACACGACTGGCTGCACCCGCACTTCGCCGACGCGCAAGGGGTGCTGCGCCTCGACAGCCACAGCTTCGCCTTCGTCCTCGACGGCCTGCGCGTCGTGGTGGACACGGGCATCGGCAACGGCAAGGAGCGGGCCAATCCCGCCTGGCACGACCTGGACACCGACTACCTCGGCCGCCTCACCTCGGCCGGATTCCCCCCGGACTCCGTCGACCTGGTGATCCTCACCCACCTCCACGCCGACCACGTCGGCTGGAACACCCGGCACGAGAACGGCCGCTGGGTGCCCACCTTTCCCCGCGCCCGCTACGTCACCTCGCGCACCGAGCGCGAGTTCTGGGCCGGGTACGCCATGGACGAGGCGCGTGCGCAGATGTTCCGCGACTCCGTGCTCCCCGTCGAGGAGGCCGGACTGCTCGACCTCGTCGACACCCCCGCCGACGGCGCGACGATCCTTCCGGGCCTGCGTCTGCTGCCCACGCCCGGCCACACTCCGGGGCACGTCGCCGTCGAGCTGACGAGCCGCGGGGAGACGGCCGTGATCACCGGGGACTGCGTCCACCACCCGGTCCAGTTCGCCGCCCCCGCCGTCGGCGCGTGCGTCGACATCGACCCCGTACGGTCCGAGGCGTCACGCCGCGCGCTGCTCGGCACGCTCGCGGACACGGACACGCTCGTCCTCGGCACGCACTTCGCACCGCCCACCGCCGGGCGCGTGGTACGGCACGAAGGCGCCTAC
Source organism: Streptomyces sp. NPDC046939 (assembly GCF_040644575.1). Lineage (NCBI taxonomy): Bacteria > Bacillati > Actinomycetota > Actinomycetes > Kitasatosporales > Streptomycetaceae > Streptomyces > Streptomyces sp. NPDC046939. Next base: position 149,881 of record NZ_JBEYWV010000007.1, on the reverse strand, counting down.
CGGTTGGCGCCGGTCCCGCCTGTCGCACCGGTCGCACCTGCACCGGTCGCACCGTGAGAACCCGGATCGGCCCTCGCTTCGTCTAGCTGGTCGTGAAAGGCATGGCAGACCTCGACGAGGCAGAACTCGTGCGTCGTGTCGCCCGGGGCGACCGGGCGGCGTTCGACGAGTTGTACCGGCGCACGTCGCCCTGGATGGCGGTGCGGCTGCGCCGCCGCTGCGCCGACGACGACGTCGTCGCCGACGTGCTCCAGGAGACCTACCTGGCCGTCTGGCGAGGAGCCGGCGGCTACGCGGGCTCCGCGGTCGGGGGCAGCGCGGTCGGCTGGCTGTGGACCATCGCGGCGAACCGCCTCGTCGACGCGTTGCGGCGGCGCGCCCGGCACGAGCGGGTGCCTGCCGTCGTCCTGACTCCGGCGACCGCGCCCGCCGCCGAGGACGAGGTCCTCGCCCACCGCGTCGACCAGGACCTCGAACAGGCGCTGTTGCGGCTGCCGGTCGAACTGCGGCAGGTGATGCAGGCCATGGTGCTCGACGGCCTGTCCGTACGGCAGACGTCCGTCCTGCTCGGCATGGCCGAGGGCACGGTGAAGACCCGCGCGCGGCGGGCCCGGATCGCACTGCGGGAGGCGCTGTCATGACGCATCCGCCCACCTCCGTCCTGGCGCGCTACGCGCACGGCGGGCAGGGGCTCGACGACGCCGCCCTGTGGAGCGTCGAAGCCCACCTCGACACCTGTGCGGCCTGCCGCGCACACCTCGCCGCACACACCACCCCGGACACCCGGGACCTCCTCGACCGTGTCGCCGCCTCCCTCGACCAGGCGATCGGCACGGGCCTGCTCCCGGCCCGGCAGCCCGTACGCGCCCTCGCCCCGCACCGGCGCTGGTTCGTCTGGACCCTGCTGCCCTGGCTCGTCATGACCGTCGCGGTCCTCGGCTGCGGCGTACTGCTCGACTCCGTCGCGCCGAGCCTGCCCTCGCTCGTGCTGCTCCTGGCCCCGGTGGCCCCGCTGCCCGGTGTCGCGGTCGCCTGGAGCCGGCGCTTCGACCCGGCGGGGGAGCTGATCGCCGCCACGAGCGCGGCCGGTCCGACGATGGTGCTGCGGCGCACGCTCGCGGTGCTCGTCGTCATCCTCCCCGCCCTCTTGTTGGCAGGCGTGAGCACCGGAACCTCCCTGGCCCTGACCCTGCTGCCGTGCCTGGCGTTCACCGCGGCCGCGCTCGCGCTCGGCGCCTTCGTCGGTGTACGGCGCGCGGCGACCGGGCTCGGGGCGCTCTGGGCGGCGGCCGTCCTCCTGCCCAGCGTGGCCGCGCACTCCCTGCCGCCGGTCCTGCGGCCGGGCACCGCCCTCGCCTGGGGCGCGGCCACCGTGGCCCTCGCCGCGCTGACCGTGCTCGCCGGGCCGCGCTTCCGCCGCCTGACCAGCGGCATCTGACACCCCCCGCCCCCAACCCCTCCAGGAGAGACCCATGCGAACGGTGCGTGCCGCCGAGACGGCCCCGACCCTGCATCCCTGGCACGTCCACGCGGACGGCCTGCGCGTCCGGGCCGGCCGCCACCTCGCCGTCGACGGCCTCGACCTGACCCTGCGGCCGGGGGTGCACGGCGTGCTCGGCCCGAACGGGGCGGGCAAGACCACGCTCATGCGGGCGCTGGCCACCGTCGTCGAACCGGCCGGCGGCACGTTGACGCTGCTCGGCGCGCGTGTGGACGGACGCGCCGACCTGCGTCCGGTGCGCCGCAGGCTCGGCTACCTGCCGCAGCAGTTCGGCTTCTACCCGCGCTTCACCGTCCGCGAGTTCGTCACCTACATGGCCTGGCTGAAGGAGATGCCCCGGGCCGCCACACCCGATGCCGTGCAACGCGTGATCGACCGGGTGGGTCTCACGGACAAGGCGGACGCCAAGATGAAGACCTTGTCCGGCGGCATGGTGCGCCGGGCCGGGATCGCACAGGCCGTCGTCAACGACCCCGAACTGCTGCTCCTCGACGAACCGACCGTCGGTCTCGACCCCGAACAGCGCCTCGACTTCCGCGACCTGCTGCGCGAACTCGGCGGCGACAGTTGCGTCCTGGTCTCCACCCACCTCGTCGAGGACGTCGTCGCCGCCTGCACCGACGTCCTTCTCATGAACGAGGGCCGGCTCGTCTTCCAGGGCACCCCCGACGACCTGATCGCCCGCGGCGGCGACCGCGACGCGGGCGACAGCCCGGCGGAGCGCGGCTACTCCGCACTCCTGCGACAGCACCGGAGCCTCGTATGACGCGCGTCCTCGGCATCGAACTGCGCCGCTCGGCCGCCCTCGGCGCCGCGCCGCTCATCGCCGTCGCCGGCACGATCCTGCTCCACGCCACCGCCGGGCGCTGGTCCGCCGGGTGGATGGCGCTGGCCACGACGCAGCGGGAGTACCTCGCGCTGCTGTCACCCCTCGCCATGGCCGCCGGTGCCTGGCAGTCCTACCGCGAGCACCGGGCGAACGTCGCCGAGCTGTTCACGAGCGCCGCCCGCCCACGACCGCGGCGCATCGTGCCGGTCCTGGCCACGACCGCCGTTGCGGTCCTCCTGGCCTACCTGGTCACGCTCCTCGCGGCGGCGCCCCGGATCGCGGGGACGGCCCGCTACCTGCCGTCGGCCGCGTTCGTCGTCGTCGCCGTCGGACTGGTCGCGATGGTCGCCTCGGTCTGGCTGGGCCTCGCCGTCGGACGCCTCGTCCCGGCGCTCGCCACCGCGCCCGCGCTGGCCGTGGCCGGTTTCGCCCTGCTGGTCTTCGCACCGCACACTCTCCCGGACGGCGGCATCGCGACCGCGTTCTCGCCGATGGGGACGAGCATGTTCACCGACTACGACACGGTGGACGGCCGGGTCAGCCTCGCGCAGGCGCTGTGGATCGCCGCGATCGCCGCGGCGGCGGTCGTCCTCCTCGCCGTCCGGAACCGTCGGCTCGCCCTCACCGCGCTGGTGCCCCTGGTCGCCGGAGCGACCGCCACGGCGCTGGTCGTGCCGACCGGCGACGCCTACGCGCGGGGCACCGTCGACCCGGCCGCCCAACGGCCGGTGTGCACCGAGGACACCCCACGCGTGTGCGTCAGCCGCGCGCACGAAGGGCTGCTGCCCGAGGTGGTCCCGGGGGCCAGGCGCGCCCTGGCGCTGCTGGCGCGCACCGGGGTCGCGGAGGCGCACGAGGACACGACGACCTACACACCCCCCACCGCGCCGAAGCCCCGCCCGGACATCGCGCTGATGCCCGTCGCGGTCGACAGGCACGGTCACCTCGCACACCCCGACCGGCTCGAACTCTCCCTGCTCGTCGGCGCGTTCACCGGACCCGCCGCATGCCGGGACACCTCCGACTTCGACGTGGCGACCGCCGCCGCCTACTGGCTCCTCGACCGCGAACCGACCCTCGGCCTCGACGGCAGCCCGCTCCTCGGCCCGGAACCCGTCGCCCTCTGGAAGCGGCTGAAGATGATGCCGAAGGGCGAGGCCCAGGCCCGGGTCAGCGCCGTGCGGCAGGCGGCCCAGCGCTGCCAGGACACCTCCGACCTGCTGACCCGGAGCCCGCGATGACGGGCCTGACCCTCTACGTGCGCTCGCGCCGGGGGCCCGCGGTGCTCGGCGCGGCGCTCGCGGGCACGGCCGCCGCGTGGCTCCTGGCGGCGGTGCAGGGTGTGCGCGGCGAGGTGACCGGTACGGTGCTGGCGCTGACGGTGCTGCTCCTCGTGGCCGTCCTCACCACCACGCTCGGCGGCCCGGACGACGCCCTGGACCGTACGGCGGCGAGGCCGTGGGCGCGGCTGCGCCTGGCACACCTCGCGGCGCTCCTGACATGTGTGCTGGTGTTGTTGGCCGCCACGTCGCTCACCGGCACACGTTTCGGCCCCTTCGCGTGTGTCGTCCGCGACACCGCCGGACTGCTCGGCCTGACCGCCCTCGCGGCGGTGTGGCTCGGCGCCGCCCGGTCCTGGTTCCCGTCCCTGGGCTGGACGCTCGGCGCGGCGGTGTCCCCGGCCACGGGCAGCGCGGGCGAGGCGCTGACCTGGCAGATGCAGGCCCCCGACAGCGTGCCCGCGGCTCTGGTCGCGGCGGTGCTCGCCGCCGCCGGAGCCACGGCGTACGTGGCCCGGGGCCCGCACCTGCGCGGACCCTCGGGCGACGTCTAGAGCTGCGGACCGCACGCCCTACGCGTCGGGGACCCAGCTCCCGTGGAACCCGAGCGGCACCCGGCCGGGCAGATGGATCCGGGCGAGCGGACGGCCGCCGAAGTCCTGGGCCGACAGGATCAGCAGGTCGGTGGCGCCGCGATCGGGATCGTTCACGTACGACAGGACGTAACCGTCGTCCTCGTCGCGAGCACCGCGCCGGGGGACGAACACCGGCTCGCTGACGGCCGCGCCCCTCGGGCAGCGGTGCACCTGGCGGCTGCCCCGGAGCATGTCGTGCTTGACGAGGTAGTTGGCGAACTTCTCGTCCGGCGGCACCCCGTCGACGGCCTCGTACGCCCGCCACATCTCGGCCGTGCTCGCGGTGTAGGCGTAGCGGTGCCGGTGCGCGACCAGGGCCTCGTTGACGCGGGGGAACTCCTGCGGGAGGTCGTCCAGGCGCGTGCCGCGCACCCGGCCCGAGCGGAGATCGACGGTCCAGCGGTCGAGGGTCGGCGAGCCGGTCGCGGACGGGCCGCCCGAGCCGCGCCCCGCGACGTAGAACGGCGCGGGGAACCCGATGTACTCCATGACCACGGTGTCGCCCTCGTCGTAGGCGTTGAGGGTGTGCGAGTAGTACACGGGAGGGATCTCGAACCACCTGGTGGTCCCGCCGGCGCGCGGCAACAGGCCGAGCCGCATGGGGTGTCGCTCGTTCCACACGTACGGCACGCTCGCGCCCGCCTCCGCAGCGGCGGCGTCGAAGGTGATCGGCACGTCCACGATCACCACGTACTTCCCGGTGAGCGCGAAGTCGTGCATCATCGGCGCGTCCGCCACCGGGACCCGCGTCGTCCGGGCCACCCGCCCGGTCCGGTCGATCATGATGTGGCGTACGTGGTCCCAGGTCGGGTAGTAGGCGACGGCGTGCAGCTCGTCGGCCTCGGCGTCGTACTTGGTGTGCGCGGTGAACGCTCCCGAGAGCGTCGAGCGGAAGTCGTACGGGCGTACGGTGGCCAGCTCGCCGTCCAGCTCGTACGGGAGCGGCCCGCTCTCCTGCAACGCCAGGATGCGGCCCTTGTAGGGGATGACATGGGTGTTGCACGCGAAGTCGTCCGGCGGCACCTGGCCCGGATATGTCTCGCCCAGCTTCCGTGACACCTGTGAGGAGCGCACCCAGCGGTTGCGGTACCACTCCGCGCGCCCGCCGCGCAGCCGGACCCCGTGCACCATGCCGTCGCCGAGCATCCAGTGGTGGGCACGGACGTCCTCCAGGCCCAGCGCGTTCGGGCCGTTGCGCAGATAGCGGCCGTCCAGGTCGCGCGGGACGCGGCCGGTCACCTTGAGATCGAAGGCGGTCAGCTCCTCGGTAGCGGGCGCGAACGCCCCTTCCAGAAACGGAATTCCGCCCTTCCGTACGCCCCGGCCGCTCGCCCGCGCCGACGACGCGAGGGCGCCGGGCAGGGCGCCGCCCCCCACGACACTCCCCGCCGCGGTGACCGCGACACCTTTCAACACATCGCGCCGTGTGCGACCGGCCATCATGTCTCCCCGTTCCGTCGTGGGTGGCGCTTCCACCACGGACCACCCTCCTCCCCGGCGCCCGTCGGCACAGTCGGCCCAGGCCCCGCATCCGGGGGTGGTGCCAGCACCACCCCCGGCACCGGACGGGTCGTAGTATCGGGTGATCTCAGGCGGGCAGACGGGGGTGGGGCATGGGCCGGCAGCGTCCTGACGTGCCGACGCTGGAGGAGGTGGCCGCCCGCGCGGGTGTGGGGCGCGGCACCGTGTCGCGCGTCATCAACAACGCGCCGGGCGTGCGGAGTTCGACCCGGGAAGCGGTGCGCCGCGCCATCGCCGAGCTGGGCTATGTGCCGAACCTCGCGGCCCGCTCCCTGGCCGGGCGGCGCGCCGACGCGGTGGCGCTCGTGATGATGGAGTCGGACTGGCGGCTGTTCGGCGAACCCTTCTTCAGCGAGATCGTCCGCGCCGTCGGCAACGCCCTGACCGACAGCGGGATGCAGTTGCTGCTCACCCTGATCCGCTCCGAGACCGAGCGGCAGCGCTTCGTGGAGTACGCGCGGGGCGGCCGGGTGGACGGCGTTCTGCTGATGTCGGTCCGCGCCCAGGACCCGCTGCCCGACATGCTCGCCGACGCGGGGCTGCCCACCGTGCTCCTCGGCCGCCGCACCGGCGAGGAATGTGTGACCTACGTCGACGCGGACAACGTGGGCGGCGCCCGCGCGGCCGTCTCCCATCTGCTGGACAGCGGGCGGCGCACCCTCGCCGCCATCACGGGACCGCTCGACATGTATGTCGCCCAATGCCGGTTGCGCGGCTACCGCGAGGCCCTGGCGCAGGCGGGGGTCGAGGACGTGCCGTCCCTCGTCGCGGAGAGCGACTTCACCGAGGAGAGCGGGCGCCTGGCCATGGCCGAACTCATCGAGCGGCACCCGGGGATCGACGGGGTGTTCGCCGCGTCGGACACCACGGCGGCCGGGGCGCTCACCGCCCTGCGCGCGGCGGGCCGCAGGGTGCCGGACGACGTCAAGGTCATCGGCTTCGACGACTTCCCGCTCGCCGAGCGGACGGACCCGAAGCTGACCACCGTCCGCCAGCCCGTGGACGAGATCGGCCGGACCATGGTGCGGCTCCTGGAGGAGGAGATGCGGGAGCCCGCGACGGCCTGGCGCCACGTCATCCTTCGTACGGAGCTGGTCCTGCGCGACTCGGCCTGATCCGCGCACGCCTCCCGGGAGCGCTCCCAGCCACCTTCGCCCAGCCTCTTGTCAGGGACATGCGTGACTTCTACAGTCCCTTCCGCACCGCAATTGGGAGCGCTCCCAACTGTCCCGGGTGGAGCGTGCCCGACACCCACGGCTGTCCCTCCTGTGCAGAGAGGCCCCCCACATGCGACCGTTACCGCACCTCCGCCGCGCCGCACGCGGCGTCCTCGGCGCCCTGCTCACCGTCGTCGCCCTCCTGGCGGCGCTCCTCGCCACCACGTCACCGGCGCACGCCGACACCCGCGTGTGCGAGGAGTTCGGCTCGACCACGATCCAAGGGCGCTACGTGGTCCAGAACAACCGCTGGGGCACCAGCGCGACCCAGTGCATCACCGCCACCGACACGGGCTTCCGGATCGACCAGGCCGACGGCTCCGTACCCACCAACGGCGCCCCGAAGTCGTACCCGTCGATCTTCAACGGCTGCCACTACACCAACTGCTCGCCAGGGACCAGGCTCCCCGCGCAGCTCAGCACCATCTCCTCCGCGCCCACCAGCATCTCCTACAGCTACGTCGACAACGCGGTGTACGACGCCGCCTACGACATCTGGCTCGACCCCACCCCCAGGAAGGACGGGGTCAACCGGACCGAGATCATGGTGTGGTTCCACAAGGTCGGGCCGGTCCAGCCCGTCGGGTCGCAGGTCGGCACCGCGACCGTCGCCGGGCGCACCTGGCAGGTCTGGTCGGGCAACAACGGCGGCAACGACGTCCTCTCCTTCGTCGCCCCCTCGGCCATCACCGCCTGGAACTTCGACGTCATGGACTTCCTACGGCAGGCCGTCTCGCGCGGACTCGCCCAGAACAACTGGTACCTGACGAGCATCCAGGCCGGGTTCGAACCCTGGCAGAACGGCGCCGGGCTCGCCGTCACCTCCTTCTCCTCCACCGTCAACACCGGCGGCGGCAGCGACCCGAGCGGCTCCACCGCGTGCAAGGTCAGCTACGGGACCAACGTGTGGCAGGGCGGCTTCACGGCCGACGTCACCGTCACCAACACCGGGACGACGCCCGTCGACGCATGGCGGCTCGCCTTCACCCTGCCCTCGGGACAGCGCATCACCAGCGCCTGGAACGCCTCCGTCTCCCCGCAGTCGGGCGCCGTCACCGCGAGCGGCCTGGCGCACAACGCACGCCTCGGCGCGGGCGCCAGCCAGACCTTCGGCTTCCAGGGCACCTACAGCGGCTCGTTCGCCGCGCCGGGATCGTTCAGTCTGAACGGAACGGCCTGCGCCGTCGCGTGACGTCGACGGCCCGGGACGAAACCGGGGTGCCCCGACCGGTACCCGTCGGGTAGCGTGCGGGGCATGTCGAGTCCTGAGTCGGACGAGGTGGGGGCTTTCGGTCACGCCGTCAGCCCCCTGCGCCACTGAACCCGTAGCTCCGTACCCTGTCGTCGCTCCGCGCCGCGTCGCGCGGCGCCACAGGTGACAGGTGTGCGCACGTGTGCGCGTGTATGCGGCCGGGGTTGGCCGCGGTGACGAGATGACCTCTCGTGCTTCTCCTCACCCCGGAGCGATTCGATGCCCCTCCCTCTCCATCTGCTCGCCGTGGCGGTCTTCGCCATGGGCACCTCCGAGTTCATGCTCGCCGGTCTGCTGCCCGACATCGCCTCCGACCTCGGCGTCACGGTCGGAACCGCGTCCAGCCTCACCTCCGCCTTCGCGATCGGCATGATCGTCGGCGCGCCCCTCGCGGCCGCGCTCTCCCGCCACTGGCCCCGGCGCTCCAGCCTCTTCGGGTGCGTCGTCACGTTCGCGGCGGCCCACGTGGTCGGCGCCTGCACCACCAGCTTCCCGGTGCTGTTCGCCGCCCGCGTCGTCGCGGCGCTCGCCAACGCGGGGTTCCTCGCCGTCGCGCTCACCGTGGCCGCCACGCTGGTCGCGCCCGACAAGAAGGGGCGCGCGCTGGCCGTGCTCCTCGCGGGCACCACGCTGGCGACCGTCGCCGGGGTCCCCGGCGGCTCGCTCCTCGGCACACTGCTCTCCTGGCGGGCCACCTTCTGGGCCGTCGCCGCGCTGTGCCTGCCCGCCGCCCTCGGCATCCTGCGGGGCATCCCGTCCGGACGTACGGAGGAACAGGCGGCGGGCGGACCGGCCCTGCGGACGGAACTCGCGCAACTGGCAAGGCCCGGGCTGCTGCACGTGATGCTGCTCGGCACACTGGTGAACGCCGCGACCTTCGCCGGCTTCACCTTCCTGGCCCCTGTCGTGACGGATGTCGCCGGCCTGAGCGACACCTGGATCCCCGTCTGCCTCGTGCTCTTCGGCGCGGGCGCCTTCGCGGGCGTCACCGTCGCGGGCCGCCTGGCCGACCGGCACCCGGGCCGCGTCCTCGCGGTCGGCGGACCGGCGGCGCTCGTCGGCTGGTGCGCCCTGGCGGCGCTCGCGCACGAGCCGGTCGCACTGCTCACCCTCGTGTGCGTCCAGGGGGCGCTGTCGTTCGCGCTGGGCGGCACCCTGATCACACGGGTGCTCTACGAGGCGTCGGCGGCCCCCGTCATGGCCGGCTCCTACGCGACGGCGGCGCTCAACACCGGCGCCGCCACCGGCCCGCTCCTCGCGGCAGCCACCCTCACGACCGGGGCGGGAAAGCTCGGACCGCTGTGGACGAGCGGCGCCCTGCTCGCCATCGCGCTGCTCGTCTCCCTTGCCGCCGTACGCGGACGGGCACGCCGGCGTCAGCCGTTGCCGCCGTCGGAGGTTGGCACGCCGGGGGCGCGGTGATGGCCCCCCCAGCCGCCCCTCTCCCACCACCTCAAACCGCGAACGGCCGCCACCCGTTCCCGTCCCCGGGGCGGGGCGTAGGCGGCTCCGGCAGCCAGTCGTGGGCCGGGTCGTACTCCAGCCAGCGGCTCTGGGCCGCCTGGGTCGCGCAGGCGGTCATCAGGCGGTCCAGGCCCGGATGGGTGTCGTCGGCGCGCCAGAGCAGGGACCAGGCGTAAAGGGGCGTGGGGTCGACGAGGGGGACGGTGCGGATTCCGGGGACGTCGGGCAGGGGGACGTCGGCGGGCAGGAGCGAGAAGCGGTCCGGGGACCCGGCGATCTCCGCCAGGAAGTGGGGGAGCCCGAGGTTGACGCCCGTACCCCTGTCGCGCACGTCGAAGCGTTCGGCGAACTGGTGGAGGAAGTCGAGCCGGTCCAGGGGGCCGGGCGCCCACAGGACGCTGCCGCGCAGCCGGTCGGGGCGCAGCTCGTGTGCGGAGGCGAGCGGATGGGCGGCGCTCAGGACGGCGTCGACGGGTTCGAGGCGGATCAGCCGGTGCGCGAGGCCGGAGCGCAGCGGGGGATGGACCCGGCCGAACGCGGCGTCGATGTCACCGTGGAGCAGAGCCGTCGTCACCGAGGGCAGATCGCGGCCGTGGCCGGTGATCAACTCCCCGGCGTGCGCCGCCACTTGCGTCAAGGTGCGCATCGGCGCGTACAGATGCCCCCAGACGTCCACGCGCAGCGGACGGTCGTCCCCGGTGACCGCCGCGACCGCGGCGTCCGCCGCCGTCACGGTGCGGCGGGCCGGTAGCAGGAAGCGCTGCCCGGCCTCGGTGAGCCGGACCCCGGTGCCACCGCGCTCGAAGAGCCGGGCGCCGAGCCCGGACTCCAGGCGCGCGATCCGTTTCGACAGGGCCTGCTGGGAGATGCCGAGTGTGCTCGCGGCCCGCCCGAAGTGCAGTTCCTCGGCGGTGCGGACGAACGCGCGTACCTGGGCCACGTCGAGATCCACGGCGCTCACCTTAGGCGACAACCGACAGATGTCGGCGACCGGCGTCGGTTGTTGGAGCCAGGGACGGCCCCGGGGGTTGCATCCTCGGTATGCGAAGACTGATTGCCACGGGGGACGCGACGCGCCCGGTCGCCTTCACCGACGTCGCCCAGCCCGTCCCGGCACCGGACGAGGCACTGATCAAGGTCGAGGCGTTCGCGCCGAACCGCGGTGAGACGTTCCTGATCGAACGCCCCGCGCCGGGGTGGCTGCCCGGCAAGGACGTCGCGGGCCTCGTCGTGCAGGCCGCGGCGGACGGATCGGGCCCGGGCACCGGCACCCGCGTGGTCGGGCACCCGGCGCACAGCGGCTGGGCCGAGTACGCGGCCGTGCCCACGCACTCCCTCGCACCGCTCCCGGACGGCGTCGGCAGCGCACACGCCGCGGCGCTGCCGCTGGCCGGGATCACCGCCCTGCGCCTGCTGCGCACCGTCCCCTGCCTCGCGGGCCGTCGGGTGCTGCTGACGGGGGCCTCGGGCGGCGTCGGCCACTACGTCACCGAACTGGCCGTCGCGGCCGGCGCCGAACTGACCGCGGTGACGGCCACGCCCGCACGCGGCAGGCGGCTTGAGGAACTCGGCGCGCGGGTGGTGCACGACGTCACGGACGCGGAAGGGCCCTTCGACGTCGTCCTGGAATCCGTCGGCGGCACCGTACTGCCGGCCGCGCTGGCCAGGACGCGCCCCGGCGGCACCCTGGTCTGGTTCGGCCAGGCGAGCCGCGCCCCGGCCACCCTCGACTTCTTCGACCTGCTGAACGGGCCCGAGCGCGTCACGATCCAGCACTTCCACTACGCGGGCGCCCCCTACGGCCCCGACCTCGCGACCCTGGTGCGCCTGGTCCAACAGGGCCGACTGCACCCGGAGATCGGCCGTGTCGCCGGCTGGACGGAGGCCGCCCGCACCCTGATCGACCTGCGGGAGCGCCGCGTGCGCGGCAAAGCCGTCCTGCTGACCGGAGGAACCGCACGATGAACGCCCACGAGTTCGCCGCCGCCCAGTGGACGCGCGCCACCGGCGCGGGCGTCGACCCGCACGAGTACCGGCGCGTCACCGACGCCCTTACGTCCGTCGACGACTGGGGCCCGTCCCTCGTCCGCACCGCACACGCCCACCTCGCCCGCGCGGACGCGGCCCGCTCGAACATCTCCCGGGGCGGCCATCTGCTGATGGCGGCCCGCTGGTTCCACCTCGCCACGCTCGGACCGAACCCGGAACCGGCGCGCGCCGCGGCCGGGGCGGACGAGGCCCTGGGCCGCGCCCTGACCGCCCTGGAACCCGACGCGCGGCGCGTCAGCGGCGACGGCTTCACGGGCTGGCTGCGCGGCCCCCGCGACGCACCCAGAACCGTGATCGTCGTCCCCGGCCTGGACTCCGCCAAGGAGGAGTTCCTCGATCTGGCGTCGGCGCTGCTGGCCAGGGGGCTCGCGGTGTTCGCGATGGACGGCCCCGGGCAGGGCTCGCTCGCCGCCACCACGACGCTGCGGCCGGACTACGAACAGATCGTGCGCCGGGTCGTCGACGCCCTCGGTGTCGCACACGTCGCCGTCGTCGGCCTGAGCCTCGGCGGCTACTTCGCCGCCCGCGCCGCCGCACTGGAGCCGCGCGTGACCTCGGTCGCCACCGTCAGCGGGCCCTTCCGCCTCGACTGGGGACAACTGCCCGGCCCCGTACGGGACATCATGGCGGCCCGCACGGGCGGCGGCATGGAGGCCGCCCGCGCCTTCGCCCGGCACGTGGACCTCTCCGCCCTGGCACCCCGCATCACGGCCCCCTTGCTGGTCGTCGACGGCGGCCGGGACACCATCCCCGGCGTGACGAACGGCGAACAGCTGGCCGCCCTGGCGCCGCACGGCACCTACCTCTCCGTGCCCCACGGTGACCATCTGCTCGGCAACGCCCGCTCCGACTGGCTGCCCCACGTGGCCGATCACCTCATGGCGTGATCCGGGCACCGCCCTGTGGCATTTGCCCCGCCGAGGGAGGAGTCTGGTGGGGACCGCGCCCGACCCGCAGTTCCGGCTGCCCGAGCGAAACCGGTGACGTGATGGGGACGGACGGAGCGGCGGGAATGGGCGCCATGCGGCAACGGGCGGAGCGCATGCGCCAGTACGCGCGCGCCGCCGCCGTGCGCTCCGTGCTGATGCACGCCCGGGCCGAGACCGCGTACCTGGCCGCCCGGACCATGCGGATCTCCAACCAGCGCATGCTGACGGCCGCCCGCGCCAGGCGTCCTCGGGCGTGAGCGGCCACGGACAACGGCGGTCGGCAGGGGTTCCCGTCACGCGGGCGCGTACTACGCTGGAATGCGTACCGTGAGCCGCTCAGGCCGGGTGGGACCGGCGGCGGGCGGGCGGCTCGGACGGTCTACGAGGATCGAGGGCGGCCGATTCCGTCAGCGGACGCGACACGGCTGTGTGCCAGCCGACCATCGAACGGTGACCTTCTCGGATGTGTCCGTGCGTGCGCCTTGTCCCTGCCCGCTGCCTGGACCGGGGGGTGACGGAACGGACTTGAGTGATGTCTGCGGTGCCGCGGGATGTCCTGGTCGCCCAGGCCGTGTTCGACCTGGCCGCACGTCCGGACGGCTTCGACGTGCTGGAACTCATGGATGATCTGACGACGCAGACGGTGTACCTGGTCGGGGTGCGCTCGGTCGGGGTGACCGTCCTCGACGGCCACGGCCGGGTCGACTACCTCACCGCCTCCGACGAGGTGTGCAGGCGCCTGGAGGAGGCCCAGGTCGAACTCGGCGAGGGGCCCTGCCTGGACAGCGTGCGCAGCGGCCGCGTCCTCGACCCGGTCAACCTGCGCACCGAGGGCCCCGGTGGCGAGCGCTGGCCCCGCTTCATGCCGCGCGCCCGGGCCGCCGGGTACACCAGCGTCGCCTCGGTGCCGCTGCGCGTCTCCGGTGCCACCGTGGGCGCCGTGAACCTGCTGCACGCGGGGCCCCGCCGGGTGAGCGGCGTGGACCTGCAACTGGTGCAGATCCTCGCGGACACGGCGGGGGCCCGGCTGCACCAGCGCCAGACCGAGATCGCCCGCGGCGACGTCATCGCCCAACTGGAGACCGCCCTCGACTCCCGCATCGTCATCGAGCAGGCCAAGGGCATCCTGGCCTCACGGCTCGGCACCGACGTGCAGGACGCCTTCCTCCGCCTGCGCGCACACGCGCGCTCGCGTCAGCAGAAACTCACCGAGCTGGCCCGCCTGGTCGTCCGGGGAGAGATCCCGGCTGAACTCGACGGTGCCCGCTGAGCCGGGCCCGCTAGTCGATGCAGAACTCGTTCCCCTCGATGTCCAGCATCGGGATGCAGGCGTCCTGGCCGTCGTACAGCGTCCGTACATGGACCGCTCCCAGCGGTTCGAGCCGGGCGCGCTCCGCCTCCAGGGCGGCCAGGCGCTCCTCGCCCACCAGGCCGGTGCCGACCCGTACGTCGAGATGCACGCGGTTCTTGACGGCCTTGCCCTCGGGGACGCGCTGGAAGTACAACCGGGGCCCCACCCCGGTGGGGTCGACACAGGCGAACCACGCGTCCCGCCGCTCCGGCGGCTGCGCCTCCTTGTACGCGTCCCACGTCTCGAACCCCTCGGGCGGCGGGGGCACGACATATCCCAGCACCTCGCACCAGAACCGGGCGAGACGCTCCGGCTCCGCGCAGTCGAAGGTGACCTGGAACTTCTTGATCGACGTCATCGGGCCACCATAGAAGCGGGCGCTGAGTGGCGACACCGAATTCCCGGCAGGGCAGGACCGAAGCCCGCGGACAGGGGACCGCGACGTCTCGGAGCGCTACCGTGGAGAAGGCGGACGACGCGCGAGACCGGCCGCCCGGCAAGTGGTCCGCCGAGGACCCCGGAGGGGGCTGCGGATGAGCGGTGGAGGCGTGACGGTCCGGGAACTGCTCGACCGCATGGACACGGCGGCCAGTCAGGAACAGCGCCGCTCGTGGGCGGTCGACTGCGCGCACGCCCTGGGCCTGGACGGCGTGGCCGTCTCGGTGCGGGGAGAGCTGCTCTGGTTCAGCGACGAGACGAGCGCCCGTCTCGAGGACGTGCAGGCCGTCCTCGGGCAGGGCCCGGGACTGAGGTTCCCGGCGGGTGAGGGCGTGCGGGAAGTGCCCGACGTGGACCGGCTCGTCATGCGGTTCTGGCCCCAGTTCGTGCCCGAGGCCCAGGAGTTGGGCGTGGCCGCCGTGTTCGTGTGGCCGGTGCGGATCGGCGCGGTGCCCAGCGGCACCCTGACCGGCTACCGGCGGACCGAGGGCGCGCTGAGCGAGCAGCAGCGCGCCGAGGGCTGGCTCGTCGCGGACAACCTCGCCGCGCACATGCTGGCGCGCTGGCCCGAGGACACGGGAGGCCGCAACGGGCCGGGGCGCGCGGGCGCGGTGGATCTGCACCGGGCCGAGGTCCACCAGGCCACCGGCGTCCTCAGCGGAAAGCTCGACATCCCACTGACCGAGGCGCTCGTCCGGCTGCGCGCGGAGGCCTACTCCTCCGGCCGGAGTCTTAGCGAAACGGCACAGAGCGTTCTCGCACGCGAACTGCCCGCATAGTCAGGCACACCCCCCTCGCAGCACCACGCTGGGAACTCAGGAAGAAGCCGCCGCATGAGCAGGGAAGAACACATCGCCCGTACGTTCCTGGAACTCGCGGACACGCTGGTGGAGGACTTCGACCTGATCGACTTCCTGCAGCAGATGACGGTCCGCTGCCGGGAACTCCTCGACATCACCGACGCCGTCGTCCTCCTCGCCCACCCCGCCCCGCACCTGTACAGCCCCGCCCCGTGCGACCCCCAGCCCGCCCTGCAGCGCGTCATCGACGCGGCCTGCGTCGAGGGCCCCGGCGTCGAGGCCTACCACCTGACCCACGCGGTGGTCCCCGACTACCCCGCCCCCGGTGAACAGGACGACACCTGGCCGGAGTTGCACACCGCGCTCAAGCAGGCGGGCTACGCCCTGCCGACGGCGGTCCCCCTGCGGCTGCGCGGGGAGAGCCTGGGCGCCCTGCTCCTGCTGCACACCGGGGACCGCGCGCTCTCCCCGGACGACCTGCTGCTGGCGCAGGCGCTCGCGGACGCCGCCACGATCGGCCTGCTGCACGCCCGTACGCTCGGCCAACAGGAGACCGTCAGCGGACAGTTGCACGCCGCCCTGCACAACCGCATCATCATCGAGCAGGCCAAGGGCATCGTCGCCGTCCGCCGCAACATCTCCCTCAACCACGCCTTCGACGCGCTGCGCGCGCACGCCCACGACCACCGGGCCCGGATCAGCGCGATCGCCATGGACGTCATCGACATGGGGCTGCTCCCCACCGTCCCGGCCACCGGCCCGCACCAGGAGCCCGAGGGCACCGACTGACCCGTACCCGGCCCCGGCGGCGCGCCCCGCCCGTCCCAGGACACGCCGGTCGGCATCTGGACAAGGCCGTGAGCCGCGCCCGAGCATGGTCCTGTTCTTGTGACCGGACAGCTGCCGACGGCGCATGAGTGCCGCGCCCCGCCCTGGAGAGCCGATGCCCGTGACGGACCACAGTCTGGCTGCCGCGATCCGGCGCATCGCCCGCACCGAGGGGCTCGGTGCCGCGGCGCACGAGCTGTGCGCGTCGGCGGTGCCGCTGCTCGCGGACGCCGTGCTCGTGCACCTGGAGGAGACGGCGGACGCCGGCGGGGCCCGCCGTGAGCTGCGGCTGGTCGCGTCCGCCGGATGCGCCCCGCTGCCCCCGGAGCGCACCGGCGTCTTACCGGGCGGCAAGCTGGCGCACCTGCTCCAGGCGAAGGCGCCGCTGAGCGGCGAGGACCCGGACGTCGGGGCGGCCCTCACCGAGATGTGGGGCGCGGAGCCACGGCTGCCCGGCGGGGACCGGGTGCTCGTCGCTCCCTTCACGGGCCCCGGGCAGGCGCCGGGTCTGGTCGTCATGGTGCGCCGGGCCGACCGGCTCGCGTTCGCGGCGGACGACGTCACGGCCGTCGATCAACTGTCCACCCACCTGTCCCTCACCACCGCGACGAACGGCGAGGCGAACCGGGAAGCGGCGAACCAGACCGTGCGCGAGATGGTCAAGGAGGTCCGGCCGTACCTCGCCGAGCCGCCCGCGACCATGCGCGGCGACGGCGACCGGCTGCGGTTCGTGGGAGCGGCGACCCGGCGGATCGCGCGCGGATTCGACCTCGACGAGATCGTGCTCGGCCTGTGCCGGGCCACCGTCCCCACCTTCTCCGACGCGATCCTGGTCTACCTGTGCGACCCGCTGCCGGTCGGCGACGAGCGCCCGGCCGGCCCCATGGTGCTGCGGCGCTGCCGCACCGACCAGGTCCCCGGCGGCTACGGCCGGGACACCGGCCGGCAGACGCTCCCGCACACCGTCGAACTGTGCGAGGTACGGCCCGGCGGCGCGCTCGCCGAGGTGCTGCGCGGGGTGCGCCCCGTCTTCGCGGACTCGCCCGTGGCGCTCGCGGCCCTGCCCGAACTGTTCGGCGCCGACCCGCAGGTGCCGCTGGGCCACCGCGCGATCCTCGCACCCCTGCGCGGGCGGCGCCGGGTGATCGGCGCGGCGGTGTTCCTGCGCTCCGCGGACCGGCCGCCGTTCGACTCCGGGGACCTGCTGGTCGCGGGCACGCTCGTGACGCACGGCGCGCTCGGCATCGACAAGGCCGTCCTGTACGGGCGCGAGGCGTACATCGCGGACGAACTGCAACGCCGGATGCTCCCCGCGTCGCTCGTGCACCCCGCGGGCGCGCGGCTCGCCTCCCGCTATCTGCCCGCGGCGGAGACGGCGCGGGTCGGCGGCGACTGGTACGACGCGATCCCGCTGCCCGGCAGCCGCGTCGCCCTCGTCGTCGGCGACGTCATGGGTCACTCCATGACCTCCGCCGCGATCATGGGCCAACTGCGCACCACCGCACGGGTGCTTGCCGGACTCGACCTGCCGCCGCACGAGATCCTGGAGCACCTGGACGAGCACGCGGTCGAGGCGGACTGCATGGCGACGTGCGTGTACGCGGTCTACGACCCGGTCTCGCACCGCATCACCATCGCCAACGCCGGTCATCCGCCGCCGATCATGCTGCACCTGGGCGGCCGTGCCGAGGTCCTGCGGGTCCCGCCGGGCGCGCCCGTCGGGGTGGGCGGCGTCGACTTCGAGACGGTCGACCTCGACGCCCCGTCGGGCGCCACGCTCCTCTTCTACACCGACGGCCTCGTCGAGTCGCGGCTGCGGGACGTGGGCAGCGGCATCGAGCAGCTCCGCGAACGGCTCGCCGCCACCGCTCAGTTGACCGGCCCGGACCACCCGCCGCCCCTAGAGGCGCTCTGCGACGACGTGCTCGACATGACCGGCCACGGCGACCGGGACGACGACATCGCGCTGCTCGCCGCCCGCTTCGACGGCATCGCGCCCAGCGACGTCGCGTACTGGTTCCTCGACCCGGAGGACTCCGCGCCCGGCCGCGCCCGCCGTCTCGCCCGGAGCGTGCTGGCGCGCTGGGGCCTGGAGGAGCTGTCGGACTCGGTCGAGCTCCTGGTCAGCGAGGTCGTCACGAACGCGGTGCGGTACGCGTCCCGCCCGGTGACGCTGCGGCTGCTCCGCACCGACGTGCTGCGCTGCGAGGTCGGCGACGACGTCCCTCAGTTGCCGCGCCAGCGCCAGGCCCGCGCCACCGACGAGGACGGCCGCGGCCTGTTCCTGGTCAACCGGCTGGCCAAGCGGTGGGGAGCGACCCGCCTCTCGACAGGGAAGATCGTCTGGTTCGAGATGCCCGCGCCTTAGACAGACTTCTGGGACTCGTCGGCGATCAGCGTGGTCACCCGTACCAGCGCCGGGCGCGGGGGAGTGGAGCCGAAGCCGAAGCGGACCGGTGGGGCGACGCTCGTGAGCGGGCCCTGGTCCTGCCCGTGCAGGCGCACGGACGCCGAGGTCAGCGCGTGTTCGTCGAGGGCGCAGTAGTACTCGTGGCGGCCGTTCCCCGCGGTGCCGACGGTCCGTACGCCACGGCGGGCCAGCCGCGCCACGGGGTCGATCAGGCGGCACCAGGCGCGGGTCCGGGCGAGCGGCCGGGGCACGAGGGTGAGCAGGAGCCCGACGCCCGTACGGCGTCCGGTACCCATCTCGACCTCGACCGACGAGGCCCGGACGGCGATGCGGCCGGGGCCCTCGACGGTGAGCGCGACGGGCTCCACCCGCACCTCGTCGAAGGTGTAGGTCGCCGCGATGTAGCCGGCGAGTTCCGGGGTCGGCGCGATGAGGGTGCGGTGTCCGTCGGGCCGCTCCATCATGAGGTCGGTCACCGGCCCGAACGGTGACTGCCGCCACATGCCGACGACCAGTCGGACACCGGCCCGTGTGCCGAGCCCCGCGATCGCACCGTCGAATCGGTCCACGCCGGCCAGCCTAGGCGGTGCGGCGCCGGGTCACGACCTGGGCTCCGGCCGGCCGCCGAGCCGGGGTGCGCTCCCAGAGCCCCGCCCACATCGTCTGCCCTCAGCAGGCGATGTGCACGATACATCGCATGTGTATGCTGCACATCGCTCACGTGCCGGGTCGAAGTGACGCACGTGTCGAACCCACTGAGGAGTCCGGATGGATGCCCCCGAGACGACCAGCCGCTCAGGCGCTGTCGTCGCCACCCTCGCGCTCGCCGGTACCGTCGCCGCGATCATGCAGACGCTCGTGACGCCGCTCATCGCCGAGCTGCCGCGGATCCTGGACACCTCGTCCTCGAACGCGGCTTGGGTGATCACGGTGACGCTGCTCGTGTCGGGTGTGTGCGTGCCCGTCTCCGGCCGCCTCGGCGACCTCATCGGCAAGCGCCGCATGATGCTCGTCTGCGCGGTGCCGCTGATCCTCGGATCGGTGGTGTGCGCGCTGTCCTCCTCGCTCATACCGATGATCGTCGGACGTGGTCTGCAAGGCATGGGGATGGGCATGGTGCCGCTCGGCATCGCGCTCCTCCGGGACGTCGTCCCCACCGAGAGGCTCAGCGGCTCCATCGCCCTGGTCAGCGCCTCCATGGGCATCGGCGGCGCCATCGGCCTGCCGATCGCCGCGGCCGTCGCCCAGTACGCCAATTGGCGCGTGCTGTTCTGGGGCGCGGCCGTGCTCGCCCTGATCGTCAGCATCATGATCTTCGTCATCGTGCCCGACGTCCCGGCGGGCGCGAAGGGGCAGCGGTTCGACGCGCCCGGCGCCGTGGGCCTCGCCATCGGCCTGGTCTCGCTGCTGCTCGCCATCTCCAAGGGCGCCGACTGGGGCTGGACCTCCGGCACCACGCTCGGCCTCTTCGCCGTCGCCGTCGTTGCGCTCGGCGTCTGGGGCGTCTACGAGCTGCGCACCCGAGACCCGCTCGTCGACCTGCGCACCACGGTCCGGCCTCGCGTGCTGTTCACCAACGCCGCCTCCGTCCTCATCGGCGTCGGCATGTACTCCTTCATGCTGATCGCGCCGCAGCTGCTGCAGTTCCCCGAGGCCACCGGCTACGGGCTCGGCCAGTCGATGCTCGCCGCCGGTCTGTGGATCGCGCCCGGCGGCGTCATGATGATGCTGATCTCCCCGCTCGGCGGAAAGCTCATCAACGCGCGCGGCCCCAAGACCGCCCTCATCCTCGGTGCCCTCGTGATCGCCGCCGGATACGGCGTCGCCCTGCCGCTCATGGGCACGGCCTGGGGCGTCATGCTCTCCGGCATCGTGATCAACAGCGGTGTCGCCCTCGCCTACGGCGCCATGCCCGCCCTCATCATGAGCTCGGTGCCGCTGTCCGAGACGGCCGCCGCCAACGGGTTCAACACCCTGATGCGCTCCCTCGGCACCACGATCGGCTCCGCCGTCATCGGCGTCGTCCTCGCCCAGATGACCATCAGCATGGGCGGCTATACCTTCGCGTCCGAGAACGGGTTCCGCACCGGCCTGATGATCGGCTGCGGCGTCGCCCTCGTCTCCGCGGCCGTCGCGACCCTCATCCCGGCCCTGCGCGACCCGGCCGGGGAAGCGGCCGCCGAGGGGCAGCCGGCCGACACCGATCAGACACCCGCCACGGCCTGAACCTCCCACGTGTGCGCGGCGTGTGTTCACACGTACAGCCCTGTTCCGCATGAGACACGCGGACGCGGGGAACCGCACCTGGGTCGGACCGCCGCAGCGACCTGAGGAGCACACGACGTTGGCACCGCGCACCATGGGCTCCCGTGCGGCGTTCTCCACCCTGGTCATCGCGTTCGCGTGTGTGATGCTCGGAGCGACGCTCCCCACGCCGATGTACCCCCTGTGGCAGCGGGAGTTGGGGTTCTCACCCGTCGTCCAGACGGTGATCTTCGCCTCCTACGCCGTGGGGGTGCTCGCGGCGCTCCTGCTGTGCGGCGGCTGGTCGGACCTCAGGGGGCGACGGCCCCTGCTCCTCGCCGGACTGCTGTTCTCGCTGGTCAGCAGCCTCGTCTTCCTCGGCGCCGGGCAGGTGTGGATCCTGCTCGTGGGGCGGCTGCTCTCCGGTGTCTCGGCGGGCATCTTCGCGGGCACGGCCACGGCGGCCGTGATCGAGAGCGCGCCCGAGCCATGGCGCGGCCGGGCCTCGAACGCGGCGACGGCCGCCAACATCGGCGGCCTCGGCGTCGGCTCGGCCCTGGCCGGGGTCCTCGTCCAGTACCTGCCCGCGCCGCTGAAGCTGTCGTTCGCGGTGCACGCCGTCGCCGTCTGCGTCCTCGTCGCGCTGCTGCGGTGCGTGCCGGAGACGGTGGAGCCCGACCCCGGCAGCCGGTTGCGCCCGCGGAAGGTCAAGGTGCCGGAGGCGGCCCGGTCCGTGTTCGTCAGCGCCGCCACGGTCGGGTTCGCGGGGTTCGCCGTCACCGGCCTGTTCACGGCGGTCTCCCCGCGCATCGTCTCCGAGGTCGTGGGCGACCCGAACCACGCGCTGGCCGGTGCGATGCCCCTGCTGCTGCTCGGCGCGTCGGCCCTCACCCAAGTGGTCCTGCCACCGGCGCGGACCCGCTTCTTCCTGCTGACCGGGTGCCTGCTCCTCGCGGCGGGCATCCTGCTGGTCGCGCTCTCGGTGCGGCAGGCGTCCCTGCCGTTGCTGGCCGTCGGCGCGGTCATCGCGGGCTGCGGGCAGGGCATGTCCTTCGCCAAGGGCCTCGCCGCCGTCAACGACCTGGTCGACTCCGCCGACCGGGCCGCCGTCTCCTCCGCCTACTTCGTCGTCCTGTACGTGGCGATCTCGCTGCCGGTGGTGGGGCTCGGCGCGGCATCCCAGGCGTGGGGGCTGCGCCCGGCGGGGATCTGGTTCTGCGTTGCGGCCGCGGTCCTGGCCGTCGCCGCGTGGGCCTCGCTGGCATGGGGCGGGCGGGGGAGCGACCGTACGCGGGGACGGCACACCCAGGACGCCTGACGAGCCGTGCGACCCGATCACTGCGCGGGGTATTGACGCGTACATGCTTAGTGGCTTCCATGGGCGCGGCCCCGGTTTTTGACGGGCGGGCGGCGCGGAGCGGGACACTCCGGGCGGCCCGCGGCACGTCATGCCGGGCGCCTCCGACGCCTCCCCTCCCTGCCCGCACCCCTCTTCTCCTCATAAATGGGAGCGCTCCCAAGCTTCCAAGCCAAGCCGATAGGCGCTCCCCTCCGTTCGTTCGAGAGGACCCCCCATGGAACACCCATTCGTCCGCCCGTTACGCACCCTCGTGATCGCCTTCCTCGCCACGCTCGCGATCGCCCTCGTGCCTCTGCTCGCCGCGCCCGCGCAGGCGGCCCCCGCACGCACCGCCTCATCGGGAGCGGCGCTCGCGCCCGCGGGCTCGGGATACTGGCACACCAGCGGCCGCCGCATCCTCGACGCGCAGGACCAGCCGGTACGGATGGCGGGGATCAACTGGTTCGGGTTCGAGACCGCCAACTACGTGCCCCACGGCCTCTGGTCCCGCGACTACAGGTCGATGCTGGACCAGATGAGGACGCTCGGCTACAACACCGTCCGCGTGCCGTACAGCGACGACATCTTCAAAGGTACGAAGCCGACCGGGATCACGTACGCGAACGGCCTCAACACCGACCTGGAGGGCCTCGACTCCCTCCAGGTGATGGACAAGATCGTCGACTACGCGGGCTCCATCGGACTGAAGATCGTCCTCGACCGCCACCGGCCCGACTCCTCGGCCCAGTCGGCCCTCTGGTACACCGCGGCGGTCCCCGAGTCCACCTGGATCGCCAACCTCAAGGCGCTCGCCGCCCGGTACAAGGGCAACACCGCCGTGGTCGGCATCGACCTGCACAACGAGCCGCACGATCCGGCCTGCTGGGGCTGCGGCGACCCGAGCACCGACTGGCGGCTCGCCGCCGAACGGGCGGGCAACGCCGTGCTGTCCGTCAACCCCGACCTCCTCGTCTTCGTGGAGGGCGTGCAGACCGTGAACGGCCAGTCCACCTGGTGGGGCGGCAACCTCGCCGGGGTGGCCACCGCCCCCGTACGCCTCGACGTCCCGAACCGGATCGTCTACTCGGCCCACGACTACGCCACCAGCGTCGCCCAGCAGCCCTGGTTCGACGACCCGTCGTTCCCCGCGAACATGCCGGGCATCTGGGACAAGAACTGGGGCTACATCTTCAAGCAGAACATCGCCCCCGTGTGGGTCGGGGAGTTCGGCACCACCCTGCAGTCGAGCGTCGACCGGAAGTGGCTCGCCGCCCTCGTCGACTACCTCCGCCCCACCGGGACCTACGGCGCCGACAGCATGAGCTGGACCTTCTGGTCGTGGAACCCCAACTCCGGTGACACCGGCGGCATCCTGAAGGACGACTGGCAGACCGTCGATACGGTGAAGGACGGCTACCTCGCCTCCATCAAGGCGCCGGGATTCGCTGGAGGCGGCGGGGGAGGCGGGGACGACACCACGGCGCCCTCGACGCCCACCGGACTGAAGGTGACCGGCACGACCTCCACCAGCATCTCGCTGACCTGGACCGCCGCCACCGACGACACCGCGGTCACCGCCTACGACGTCTACCGGGGCACGGCCAAGGCCGGGTCCGCGACCGGCACCGCCTACACCGACACCGGGCTCACCGCGTCGACCCGCTTCGAGTACACCGTGCGGGCGCGCGACGCGGCGGGCAACACGTCACCGGCCTCGCAGTCCGTCACCGCGACGACCTCCGGGCCGGGCGGCGGATCGTCCGGCTGCACCGCCACGTACAAGGTGAGCAGCGACTGGGGCGGCGGCTTCAACGCCGACGTCACCGTCACCAACACCGGCACCTCGGCCACCAAGTCCTGGCAGGTCACCTGGGAGTGGTTCGGCAACCAGACCATCGGCAGCATGTGGAACGCCACCCCCACCCAGACCGGCAAGACGGTGACGGCCCACAACGCCGCACACAACGGCACGCCGGCCGCCGGCGCGTCCACCACGTTCGGCTTCGGCGCGACCCCGGGCGGCGCAAGCACACCCACGCTCATTTGCCAGACGAGCTAGGGGGTGCATCGGCGTCCGCGGTCGGCTGAAAGGGGGCGACCGCGGGCTGCCGGCCGCATCGCTCACCGGTACGTCCGGGGCCTGACGCCGCCCTCCGCCGCATCAGGGCGTCGTCGGGTTCGTGCGTAGGTGGGCTGTGCCTGAGTGGACTGCCCAGGTGAAGATCGCGAAGGCCATGACGGCCACCGTCAGTGAGTCGTACGGGGCGGGGAGGCGGCCGGAGCCGTCGAACGTGCCGAGCCAGGACAGCAGTGTCAGCGCCGCGAGGTGGACGACGAGCCAGGCGCCGTGGCGCAGCTCCTGGAGAGGTGAGGCGCCCGCCGTTCCTTGTCGTTGCTGGAGCAGGAACAGGGGGACGCCGACCAGGACGAGCGGCAGGGCCAGGCGCAGGTCGTCCCAGCCCGACCAGTACACGAACTCGGTCGCCACGGCGAAGCTGACGGGCGCGATCCAGCGCACCCCCGGCATGTGCCCGTCGGCGAGAGGCAGCCCACGTGCGCGGTCGTGCGCCCGGAAGGAGGCCACGGCCACGGCGGAAGCCGCGTAGATGAGGAGATACATGTCCCCCATCACGCTCACGATGTCCTGCCAGCCCCCGAACGGCAGCATGAACACGATGATGACCGCGAGGTTGAGGACCAGGGCGCGCCGCGCGATCCCGGAGCGCGGGTCGATCCGCATGAAGAAGCGGGGCAGCAGCCCGTTCTTGGCGAGGGCATACGTGTGCCGGGCGTCGATCGCCACACCCACATAGGCCGAGCCGCCCGGTGAGACCACCGCGTCGGCGTAGAGCAGGGTGGCGAGCCAGTGCAGGTTGAGGACGAGGGCGAGCTGCCCGAACGGCGACTCGAAGTTGACGCCCTGCCAGCCGTGCGCGAGCAGCGAGTCCGGGACCGTGTAGAGGAAGGCGAGCTGCAGCCCGAGGTAGACGAGGACGGCGAGGCCGATGCCGGTGAGGACGGCGGCGGGCACGTTGCGCCGCGGATTGCGGGCCTCGCCGGAGAAGTCGAGGGGGGCCTGGAACCCGTTCACGGAGTACACGATGCCGCCGCCCGCGAGTGCGGTGAGGCAGGCCGCGTACCCGTACGGGGCGAATCCGCCGTGGTCGGTGAGGCGGCCGGAGTGGGTGCCGGAGAGGAAGAGGGCGACCACGGTGAGGATCGGCACGACGACCTTGAACACCGAGACCAGGTTGTTCATCCGGGCGAAGAGGCGGACGGCGAACCAGTTCAGCGCGGTGAGCAGCACACTCAGCGCGGTGGCGACGCCCAGGCCGGACGCGGTGAGGCTGCCGTCGTGGTAGAGCCCGGGCACGTAGTGGGCGGCGTACTGCATGATCGCGCTGATCTCGGCGGCGGTGCCGCCCACGGAGAGCAGCACGGACCAGCCGACGACCGTGCCGACGAGCCGCCCGTTGGCGTACAGCGGCCAGCGGACCGTGCCGCCGCCCTCCGGCCTGGTCGCGCCGAGCTCCACCATGACCAGGGCGACGAGGGCGCAGAGCAGGCCCGCCGCGACCCAGGAGAGCAGTGCGGCGGGCCCGGCGGTCTGGGCCGCGTACAGGGCGGCGAACAGCCAGCCCGAGCCGAGGATGTTGGAGAAGCCGATCGCGGTCAGACCCCAGAACCCGAGGTCTTTGCGCAGTCGTCCCTCCTCGGCGCGGATGTCGGGGGACCCCGCGACGGGTGTCGGCTGTTGCTGCGCCACGGGACGGACCTCCTCGACGATCACGGACGTACGAGGTCAGCGTGCCACGCGTGGCGTCGTGTATGCCGAACGTGGGCGGTACCGCCCTGTCGGGGCGGCCGAGAACACGAGCCGGGGAGGTGTGTCGAGGAGGGTGTGCCGGTGCCTCAGCAGGTGCCTTCGTCGGTCCAGGGGCCCCACTCACTGGCGCCGGGCTTCTCGTTCTGGGTCCACCACTTGGCTTTCCAGTTGTGCCCGTTGTAGCCGACCTCGTTGCCCGCGGTGTAGACGGCGGTGGCGCTCCACGCGGTCTTGCAGTCGCCGGCGGGCGGGGTCGTCGGCGGGTCGGTGGGCGGTGTGGTCGGCGGGTTGGTGGGCGGGGTCGCGCCCGCGAACTTCACCGAGTACTTGGCGAAGTCCCAGGCGTTCTGCGGGACGCTGGAGCAGGTGCCCGAGGTGCGGCCGCCGTTGTCGGGCGGGGAGCACTGGCGGTCGCGGTTGAGGGACCAGAACGTGAAGCGGTCCATGTTGTGGCTCGTCGCGAAGTCGAGGACCGTCTGGAAGTCGGCCTGGGGGAACATCTCGCCGGTGTCGCTGCGGCCGTTCATGCCGGAGAAGCCCTCGTGGGCGTAGGCGGTGGCCTCGTCCCAGCCGAAGGTGGACTGGAGGACCTGGTTGAACTTCGTGAGCGCGCTGGTCTGGGCGGCGGCACCGTTGAAGCCGCCGTCGAACGGCATGATGGAGAAGTTGTTCGGCGTGAACCCCTGGGCCTTGGCCTCCAGGAGCATCTGCTTGCCGAACCAGCCGGTGCCGTCCGCGGTGCCCGCCGTGGTGACGGAGACGTACAGCCCGGGGTTGTTCTTCTGCAGGATCTTGGCCGCGCCGATCTCGTTCTTGATGGCGGCGGCGTTCTCGTACTCGGGCTCCTCCAGGTCGAAGTCGATGGCGTGCAGCCCGTACTTGGTGATGACCTGCTGGTACGCGGCGGCGGTGGAGGCCGCGTCCGCGCACGCCTGGCCGAGCTTGGTGCCGCCGTAGCCGCCGATGGAGATGGAGACGTCGCCGCCCTTGGCGCGGATCTTGTCGATGACCGCGCCGACCTTGGTGTCGGAGGAGACGGGGGCCGTCCCGTCCCACGTCGGGGTACAACCACCGCCGTTGGGCGCGAGGATGAAGGCGAGCTGGAACGCCTTGAGCCCGGTGGCGTCCATGATGGCGCCCGCGTCCGGCGGGTCGTTGTCCAGCGGCATCAGGTACGGGGCCGCCGCGTACCACCGGTTGCCGAGCGCGGTGGTCGCACCGGCGGCGTCCGCCGCGCTGGACGCGACGAACGCCGTGGCGGCGAGTGCGGTGCTGGTCAGGGCGGTGGCCGCGCCCAGGCATGCGCGAAGTCGTCTCACTGTGTGCCTCCTGTCCGGGGGGAGGGGCACAGCTTGTGGAATGTGAGCCGGACACGTCAATGGATTGGACTGGACCACAGAATGCTTTGGACTAGACCATGCCAAGTCTTTGCCGAGACCGCGGAGGCGGCGGAGGCCGCCCAAACGGTCGTCTCACCCGCCCCGAGGGCTCAGCCTGCTGACCGTACAGCGAAGGCGTGTTCGATACTGTCGGGCTCCCGGGTCGGCCGCACCGGCGGTCCCCCTGTCCAGGAAGCCCTCGCCGTGACCAGCCGATCTTCTACCCGGTTCTGAACGAGGAGTACGCCATCGCGATCGCCCGGGACTGGAACGTGAAGCACGACGGCGCCGGCTTCGTGACCCGGTTCCAGGTCGAGTCGGAGTTCCTGCGCAGATACCCGGTGCGGCAGGCGGGTGGGCAGACGATCCTTGAACTGTGGGTGCCCGCCGAGGAGTTGGAGGAGTTCAACCGGCACATCGTCGGTGAGATCCAGGTGACGCACGAGTTCCGCTGAGAGCCTGTCTTTGAACCAGGAGCCCGGCGCGGCGGTCAGCCCCAGGTTTGGCCCGCCGGCTCCTTGATGGTGCGGTTGATGCGGTTGAAGAAGTTGGTCAGCGCGATCTCCAGGTTCAGGGCACCGATCTGCTCCTCGGTGAAGTGGGCGCTGACCTCGTCCCACACCGCGTCGGTGACGCCCGGTGCCCCGTCCTGCAGCCGGGTGGCGGCCTCGGCCAGGGCGAGCGCCGCACGCTCCGCGTCGGTGAAGAACGGCGCCTCGCGCCACGCGGCCACGTGGTGCAGCCGCTCGTCGGTGTCCCCGGCCTTCTTGCCTCCGGCGACGCTCGCGTACACGCACGCCGAGCAGCCGTTGATCTGGCTGGCGCGCAGATGGACGAGGGCGAGCAGCTTCGGGTCGATGCCACCGGCGGCGATCGCCTTGTGCAGGAGGCCGACCGCCTTCCACACGTCGGGGTTGCCGGTGTTCTTGTTCTTCAGTCGGTTCTGCATGGCAGGGTGCTCTCCGATGGTCGGGGTTACGTCGCCGCGTCGGCGTCCGTCACCCTCATGACGGAGCCGCTCCCAGGGAGGTAACACGTATGTCCGGCACTCACCCCGCCGACCCGGTCGCCGCCGCCTTCGAGGCGCACCGCGACCGGCTCACCGCCGTCGCCCACCGCGTGCTCGGCTCCCGTGCCGACGCGGACGACGCGGTGCAGGAGGCGTGGCTGCGCCTGTCGCGCCAGGACGCCGACACCATCGACAACCTGGGCGGATGGCTGACCACCGTGGTCGGCCGCATCAGCCTGGACCTCCTGCGCTCGGGCCGTACGCGTCCGACCGTCCCCCTCGACGACGAGCTTCCCGAAGTCACCGTGGCGCTCGACCACGGTCCCGCGCCGGACGAGGTGGTGGCCCTCGGCGACGCGGTGGGCCTGGCCCTGCTCACGGTCCTGGACTCGCTGCGCCCGGACGAGCGCCTGGCGTTCGTCCTGCACGACGTGTTCGCCGTCCCCCACGGGGAGATCGGGACGATCCTCGGCAAGTCGACCGATGCCACGAAGATGCTGACCAGCCGCGCCCGGCGCAAGGTACGGACCGCACGGCGGTCGGACGGCGACCGGCGGCAGCGGCGCGAGGTGGTCGACGCGTTCCTGGCCGCGGCCCGCGAGGGACAGTTCGAGAGGCTGCTCGAAGTCCTGCACCCCGACGTGGAGTTCACCGTCCACACGCCGGGCGGCCGGTTCGTCACGATCGGGGCCACCGAGGTCGCGGGGCGCGCCCGCGTGGCCGGCGGCGCGGCGCACGGACATCCGGCGGTCGTCGACGGGCGCCCCGGCGTCATCGCCTGGAACGAGGACGGCACCCCGCTGTCCGTCCTGGCCTTCACCGTCACCGGGGACCGCATCACCGCGATCACCGCCGTGGTCGACCCCGCCGAACTCGCGCGCATGGATCTGCCGGGTCCGCCCGCGCCGGGGCTCAGGCCGAGTCGAGCAGAGTAGCGACCGCCGCACGAGCCTGTCGGGCCACCCCCGGGTCGCCGGTGATGGCGGCCGTGACGATGGCTCCTTCGGCGAGGAGGGCGACCGGGTCCGCCACCGGCAGACCGGCGGCCCGGGCCCACCCCGTTGTCTGGTCGTGGAACGCCTGCTTGTGGGACCGGACTTCGGCCAGCACCGCCTCGGACGACGCCCCCAGCTCACCGAAGGCGTTGATCCAGGCGCAACCGCGGAATCCGGGTTCGGTGAACCACTCGGCCAGCCAGTCGAAGAGCGCGAGAACGCGCTCGCGCGGATCCACGACCTGCTCCACGTGAGCGGCGAGTCCGCGCCTCCAACGCTCGTCGCGACGGCGCAGGACCGCCACCACCAGATCCTCCTTCGCCGGGAAGAACCCGTAGATCCGCTTCAGCGGCAGACCCGACGCCGCACGCACCGCGTCCATGCCGACCGCCTGGATGCCGCGCTCGTAGAACAGCTTCTCGGCGGCGTCGAGCAGCGTCTCGCGGTCCAGACGGCTCTGTTCGGGGGTGACGGGGGCTGGCACCGGGCGGCTCCTTGACGTTGAGAACGAGCGTTCTCTACCTTAGTCCCAGCGTCGGCCGATGACAGCAGCGGCCGACGAAACCTG
This sequence comes from Streptomyces sp. NPDC046939, assembly GCF_040644575.1. Taxonomy (NCBI): domain Bacteria; kingdom Bacillati; phylum Actinomycetota; class Actinomycetes; order Kitasatosporales; family Streptomycetaceae; genus Streptomyces; species Streptomyces sp. NPDC046939. The sequence continues at coordinate 120,017 of NZ_JBEYWV010000007.1, read as the reverse complement.
ACCCGACGTGAGAGGCGACCGTGCCGGAAGACCGACCTCCCTACCCGCCCTTCACCCGGGAAACGGCCCTGCGCAAGGTCCAGGCCGCCGAGGACGCGTGGAACTCGCGCGACCCCCACCGCGTGGCGCTCGCCTACACCCCTGACTCGCAGTGGCGCAACCGGTCCACGTTCCTCAGCGGCCGGGAGGAGATCGTCGCCTTCCTGACGGAGAAGTGGGAGCGCGAACGCGACTACGCGCTGCGCAAGAGCCTCTGGTCGTTCGACGGCGACCGGATCGCCGTCCGCTTCCAGTACGAATGGCGTGACGCGCAAGGTGCCTGGTGGCGCAGTTACGGGAACGAGCTCTGGGAGTTCGACGCGCGGGGCCTGATGCGGCGCCGCGAGGCGAGCATCAACGACGTGGCCATCGCGGAGTCCGACCGGCGCATCCACGGACCCCGGCCCGAGAACGAGCACGGGGTCGACTTCCCCCTGCGGTAGGCAGGCTCAGCAATACACCTTCTACTGCTTGCTACTGCACGGCCCCGTCCGGGATGCACACGTATCCCTTGCCCCACCCGTTGCGCTCGACATGGTCGCGCTGCGGCGAGCTCAGGCAGAAGAGCCATGCCTCGCGGTAGGACGGGTCCGTCGCGAGGAGCAGGGGGTCGTTCTGGTCGGCGTGGAGGAGCCGGTCGTACGACTCGTCGGACAGGACGACCGTTCCGGTCCCGGTGTCGGGGCCGGTGGAGGGCTCGGGGGAGGCGGCCAGGGCGGGGGCGGACGCGAGGGCGGCGGACGCAGCCAGGGTCAGAGCGCCGGTGGCGACGGCGGTACGGAAGCGCACGGGGTCTCCTAGGGGTGAGGAGGACGGGACTCGGTGAGGAGGACGGGACTTCACATGGACAACCCGTCAACCTCGCGAGCCCCGACTTGGTCACGGTCGCACACGCGGTAACACACACATGTGTCTCCCGGGCGATGCCCGCCGGGCCGGAACACGGCATCGCCGGCGAACGTCGGCCCTGACGTTGCCCGAGTTCAGCCATTGACCGGCATCCGAATGCTTTCTATGTTGTTTGGAGTCAAACGATTCGGGGGTGCGACCGTGTGCCCTTCGCACGCCGGGGCACGGCCCTCGCGGCCCGGGCCTCCGACTCCTCATCGATGCCGCGCAGTCCCAGGAGGACAGGCCCATGAAGGTCGTCGTCGACATGAACAAGTGCCAGGACCACGGCCAGTGCGTCTTCGCCGCCCCGGATGTCTTCGGGTTCGACGAAGCCGGTCACCTGGCCTACGTCGCGGACGCGGACGACGCCCTGCGCGACGAGGTCGAGGAAGCCGCCGACATGTGCCCCCTCCAGGCGATCCGGATCGAGGACTGAACCGTGAGCGCACCAAGCGCGCCCGTCGTGGTGGCCGGCGCCTCGATGGCCGGACTGCGCGTCGCCGAGCAGATACGCGCCGCGGGGTTCCGCGGACCGGTCACGCTCGTCGGCGACGAACCCCACATGCCCTACAACCGGCCTCCCCTCTCCAAGGAGGTCCTCGCGGGGACAGCGTCCTTCGACTCCCTCGCCTTCCGGCCCCGCGCCAGCGTGGCCGACGTCGACTGGCGCCTGGGCACCCGGGCCGTGCGGGCGGACCTCGACCGCCGTACCGTCGAGCTCTCCGACGGCACGACCCTCGCGTACAGCGGTCTCGTCGTGGCCACCGGGATGCGGCCGCGCCGGCTGCGCTGCCCGGGTCCGGCCGCCGGCCGGCACACCGTGCGCACCGTGGACGACGCGCGGCGGCTGCGCGCCGCCCTGGTCCGGCCGGGGGTGCGCGTCGTCGTGGTCGGTGCCGGGTTCATCGGCTGTGAGGTCGCCGCCACCGCTGTGGCGCTCGGGGCCGCCGAGGTCACCGTCGTCGACCCGCTGCCGCTGCCCATGGTCGGACCGCTCGGCCATCCGCTTGCCCGGGCTCTGCGGGCGCGCCACGAACGGCGCGGCGTCCGCTTCGTCCTCGGCACCGGTGTGGCCGGGTTCGACGGGGACCGGCGCGTCACCGGCGTACTCCTGGCGGACGGGTCCGTCCTCGCGGCGGACGTGGTGGTCGAGTCGGTGGGTTCCGTCGCCAACACCGAATGGCTCGGGGGCAACGGGCTGGATCTCACCGACGGCGTCCTCACCGACGAGCACCTGCGCGTCGGCGGGCGCCCGGAGGTGGTCGCCGTCGGCGATGTCGCGCGCTTCCCCAACGCCCGCTACGACGGTGTGCCCCGCCGCGTCGAGCACTGGTCCATCCCTACGGACACCGCCAAGCACGCCGCCAGGGTGCTCGCGGCCCACCTGTCCGGTGCGGAGCCGGACCTCGCGCCGTTCGCCCCGCTGCCCACGTTCTGGAGCGACCAGCACGACTTCCGGATCCAGTCGTTCGGCGCCCCGGTCCTCGGCAAGGACGACATGCGGATCCTGGGCGGCGACCTCGACGGGGACCCCGTCGTCGGCTACCACCGGGCGGGCCGGCTCGTCGGCGTCGTCGCGCTCGGCGGCCAGGGCGCGACGGCGGCCGCTGCCCGCTACCGCGCCGCGCTCCTGGAACGACCCGCCCCCGCCGCCTGAGGAGGACCGGATGAGCGATGTCAGGACGACCGGTGTCCGTGGATACTTCCACCCCAAGACGGCGACAGGCGCCTCGTCCCTGATCCCGCCGCCACCCTGGCACTACTCCGGCGATCTGCTCACCGTCGAGTACCGCACCGACCCGGCCCGCGTGCGCGAACTGCTGCCCGCGCCCCTGGAACCGGCCGACGAGGACCCGGGCGCGGTCGCGCTGATCTGGGCCGACTGGCAGTCCTGCTCCGCCGACGGCCACGAACTGCTCGACCCGGTGCTCGCCCAGTACAAGGAGGCCTTCGCGGTCGTCCGCTGCCGCTACCGGGGGCGGACCTACACCCGCTGCGTGTACATCTGGGTCGACAAGGACTTCGCCCTCGCCCGCGGGCTGCACCAGGGCTACCCGAAGAAGCTCGGCTCCCTGCACCAGACCCGCCCGCACCCCTACGGCCCCGCTCCGCGCATCGAGGCGGGCGCCCGCTTCGGCGCCACGCTCGCCGCCGCCGACCGGCGCCTCGCCCAGGCCGTCGTCACCCTGCGCGAGCCGTGCGGGACCAACGGGTTCGTCAACGCCCACCCGATGGCCCACCACCGCTGGCTGCCCTCGATCGAGACCGGGAAGGGCCTCGCGCTCGACGAGCTGATCGAGACCGGCGCCGCCTCCTTCGAAGGAGGCCAACCCTGGCGGGGGGAGGCGGAGTTGCGCCTGTTCGAGTCGCCCACCGAGGAGCTGGCCCGGCTCGAGGTCCGCGAGCCCATCGCCGCGTACTACCGCCAGGTCGGCGTCGTCTGGGACGGCGGCCGACTCCTTGAGTCGCACACGTCGGGTGCCGCATGACGGCCGCCCGCCGACGCCGGGAAGAGGCCGACCCCATGCCGCAGCACACCCTCACGGTCGCCGGGGTCACCGTCGACACACGCCACTGGATCGGCGGTGAGCGCCTCGCCTCCGCCACGACGTTCACCGACATCTCGCCCATCGACGGTGCCGTTCTGGGCGAGATCTCCCGGGGCACCCCCGCCGAGGCAGACGCCGCCGTCGCCGCCGCGCGAGCCGCCTTCCCCGGCTGGGCCGCCACCCCGCGCACCGAGCGCGCCCGTGTGCTGCACGCCATCGCCGACGGCGTCGACAAACGCCTCGACGAACTCGCCATCGTCGAGACCACCGACAACGGCGCGCTGCTGCGCTCCCACCGCCGTGGCGTCATGCCGCGCGTCGCGCACAACTTCCGCTTCTTCGCCGACCGGCTGCTCGCCCTCGGCCACGAGGACTTCGACACCCGCGGCCACCGCAACCACGTCCGCTGGGACCCGGCGGGCCCCTGCGCGCTCATCACGCCGTGGAACGCGCCGCTGATGCTGGAGTCCTGGAAGGTCGCGCCCGCGCTCGCCGCGGGCAACACCGTCGTCCTCAAGCCCGCCGAATGGACCCCGCTGACCGCGTCCCTGCTCGCCGACATCGCGGCCCGCGCCGGACTGCCCGCCGGAGTCCTCAACGTCGTACAGGGCTACGGTTCCGAGATCGGCGACGCGCTGACCTCCCACCCCGACGTGCGCCGCATCAGCTTCACGGGCTCCGTCCCGACGGCCCGGCGCATCGCCGCCTCCGCCGCGCCCCATCTGACGCCGACCAGCTTCGAACTCGGCGGGAAGTCACCGCTGCTGGTGTTCGCCGACGCCGATCTCGACCTGGCCGTCGCTCTCGCGGTGGAGCAGTACGACAACGCGGGACAGGTCTGCCTCGCCGCGACCCGCATCCTCGTCCAGGAGCCGGTCGCCGGGGAGTTCGTCCGCCGCTTCACCGACCGGGCCGGGCGGTTGCGGCAGGGCGATCCACGGGACGACGCCACCGACATCGGCCCGAACATCCACCCCGCCCACCTGGACAAGATCGACGGCTTCGTGCGGCGGGCGGTCGCCGCCGGCGCCCGCGCCGTCATCGGCGGCCACCGGATCGACAGCCGGTACTACGCCCCGACGCTCCTCACCGACGTGGACCAGGACGCGGAGATCGTGCAGGAAGAGGTCTTCGGCCCGGTGCTGACCCTCCAGACCTTCCAGGAGGAGGCCGAGGCGGTCCGGCTGGCCAACGGCACCCGGTTCGGCCTGGCCGCCACCGTCGCCACCGGCGACCCCGCGCGGGCCGAGCGCGTCACCGCCCAGCTCGTCGCGGGCACCGTCTGGGTCAACTGCTTCTTCGTCCGCGACCTCCGGGCCCCCTTCGGCGGCGCACGCAGCTCCGGCGTCGGACGCGAGGGCGGCGACTGGAGCTTCGACTTCTTCTGCGACCTCAAGAACACCGTCACCGCGCCGAAGGGATGGCAGGACCATGGGTGAGATCGCCGGGGCGGGGCTGCTCGCCCACGTCCCCACCGTCGTACTGCCGGAGCGGACCCGCCTGGAGCTGAACGAGGGCAAGGAGATCACCCTCGTCACCGGCCTCCAGGAGCTGCGCCGGGACGTCTTCGCGCGCGACGACTACGACACCGTGGTCGTCCTGGACTCCCACTGGGCCACCACCGTCGAGTTCGTCGTCACCGCGCACCACCGCCGCGCGGGCCTCTTCACCTCCGAGGAGCTGCCGCGCGGCATGTGCCGCATGCCGTACGACTTCCCGGGCGACCCCGAACTCGCCGCCAACATCGCGGGGTTCGCGGGGCTGCACGGCACCTGGATCACCGCGATCGACGACCCGTACCTGCCGATCTACTACGCCACCGTCAACCTGTGGAAGTACCTCGGCGAGGGCCTGCCGGACAAGCGCTGGGTGTCCATCGGCGTCTGCCAGACCGGTGACATGGAGGACCATCTGCGGCTGGGCCGCGCACTCGCCGACGGCATCGCCGCCACCCCCGGCCGCCGCGTCCTGCTGATCGCCTCCGGCGCCCTGTCCCACACCTTCTGGCCCCTGCGCGAACTGCGCGACCACGAGGCCAGCGACCCGGCGCACATCTTCACCCCCGAGGCGCGCGAGGCCGACCTGGAACGCATCGCCTGGTTCAAGGAGGGCCGCCACGACAAGGTCCTCGACACGATGGACGCGTTCCGCACGTTCCGGCCCGAGGCCAGGTTCTCCCACTATCTGATGGCGGCGGGCGCCCTCGGCGAGCACGCCTGCACCGCCCGGGGCCGCCAGTACGGGCGGTACGAGAACTCCATAGGCACCGGCCAGGTCCATCTCTGGTTTGACCGCCCGGCGCACGGGTGGACCGGCGCCGCGCACCCCACGCCCCGCACCCACGCCTAGGGAGGCGGCCTGTCATGCCCGAGTACCGCCGCATCCTGCTCGACGGCGCCGCCGTGCAGGTCACGGCCGACGGCGGCGAACTCGTCGCCGGGGACGGCCGCCGCGTCAAGGCGGGGGAGGCCCGGCACCTGCCGCCGGTCGTCCCCTCCAAGGTGATCGCCGTCCACCTCAACCACCGCAGCCGCGTCGACGAGTTCGGCATCGCCCTGCCCGGCACCCCCACCTACTTCCACAAGCCGACGTCCGCGCTCAACAGCCACCAGGGCGCCGTCGTCCGCCCCGAGGGCTGCAAGTGGCTCAACTACGAGGGTGAGGTCGCCCTCGTCATCGGCAAGAACACGCGCAACATCGCACCGGCCGACGCGGGCGCGTACATCGCGGGCTACACCGTCGCCAACGACTTCGGCCTGCACGACTTCCGCGACACCGACGCCGGGTCCATGCTCCGCGTCAAGGGCTCGGACACCCTCTGCCCGCTCGGCCCGGGCCTGGTCACGGAGTGGGACTTCCACGGCAAGCGGCTGCGGACGTACGTCAACGGCGAGGTGGTTCAGGACGGTTCGACGGACGAGATGAAGTGGGACATGCACTACCTCGTCGCCGACATCGCCCGCACCATCACCCTCCACCCCGGTGACGTCCTGCTCACCGGTACCCCGGCGAACTCCCGGCCCGTGCGGCCCGGCGACGTCGTCGAGGTCGAGGTCGAGGGCCTGGGGCGGCTCACCAACCACATCGTCACCGGGCCCACCGCGATCCGTACGGACGTCGGAGCCCAGCCGACCGAGTCCGAGGAGGTGCTGTCCACCGCGCTCGGCGGCGACTGGGAGTTCCGCGGCGTCAGGCCGCCGAAACGCTGACCGCACGTCCGCCCACGGGACCGGCACCCCGCCCGCACCGCCTTCCGCCACCCGGAGGACCGCATGACCACCACCCCTACGCACACCACCTGGCTCCAGCGGGCCAAGGAGTTCCGGCCGCCCGTCACCCACCTGATCGACGGCGCCGAGGAGCCCGGCGACAGCGGGGAGTTCGCCGTGATCTCACCGCGTGACGGCCAGGTCCTCGCGCCCGTCGCCGACGGCGGCGAGCCCGAGGTGGACGCCGCCGTCGCCGCCGCGCGCCGCGCCTTCGACCAGGGCCCCTGGCCCCGCCTGGCCCCCGTCGAACGCGGCCGCGTCCTCGTCCGCGTGGCCGAACTCCTCGACGCGCACCGGGCGGAGCTGGCGCTCGCCGTCAGCCTCGAAATGGGAAAGCCCGTCACCGACGCCCACGACATCGAGCTGCGGGCCGTCGTCAACACCTTCCGCTGGTACGGCCAGCTCGCCGACAAGCTCGCCGACGAGGCTCCGCACACCGCGCCCGACGCCCTCGCCCTCGTCACCCGGGAGCCCGCCGGGGTCGTCGGCGCGGTCGTCCCCTGGAACTTCCCGCTGACGCTGGCCGGCTGGAAGATCGCCCCCGCGCTCGCCGCGGGCTGCACGGCGGTCCTCAAACCGTCGGAGCACGCACCCCTGTCGGCCCTGCTCCTCGGCCGGATCGTCCTGGAGGCCGGACTGCCGCCCGGCGTGCTCAACGTCGTCAACGGCACAGGACCGGTGGCCGGGCGCGCCCTCGGCCGCCACCCCAGCGTCGACGTCCTCGCCTTCACCGGCTCCACCGCCGTCGGCCGCCACTTCCTGCACCATGCCGCCGACTCCAACCTCAAGCGGGTGTGGCTCGAACTGGGCGGCAAATCGCCGAACATCATCCTCCCCGACGCCCCCGACCTGGAGAAGGCCGCCGCCACCGCCGCCTGGGGCATCTTCTTCAACCAGGGTGAGATGTGCACCGCCCCCTCCCGCCTCCTCGTCCACACCTCCGTCGCGGACCAGGTCACCGAGGCCGTCGTGGAGCGGGCCCGCGCCCTGCGCGTCGGCGACCCCCTCGACCCGGCCACCGAGATGGGCGCCCTCGTCGGCGAGGACCACCTCGCCCGCGTACTGGACCACGTCCGCGCCGGGGCCCAGGACGGAGCCCGCCTGCGCACCGGCGGCGCGCGCACCCTCACCGAGACCGGCGGCGTCTACCTCGAACCCACCGTCCTCGACCAGGTCGCCCCGGACAGCCGCCTGGCGCGCGAGGAGATCTTCGGCCCGGTCCTGTCCGTGTTCACCTTCGACGACCTCGACGAGGCGGTCGCCCTCGCCAACGCGACCGAGTACGGCCTCGCCGCCGGAGTGTGGACCTCCGACCTGTCGACCGCCCACCGGATCTCGCGCGCCCTGAAGGCCGGCACGGTCTGGGTCAACTGCTACGAGGAAGGCGACCTGACCGTCCCCTTCGGCGGCGTGAAGCAGTCCGGCAACGGCCGCGACAAATCGGCGCACGCCCTGGACAAGTACACGGACCTGAAGACGACCTGGATCCAACTGTGACGACCGACCACCCGTCACCGGCCGTGCGCCCGCTCATCGCCGTCCCCGCACGCTTCGCCGCCACCACCTCCGCCCTGCGGTACGCGGCCGAGGTCAACGCCCGGGCCCTGATCGACGCCGTCTGGCGGGCGGGCGGCGAACCACTGGGCATCCACCCCGCCGACCCGGCCGGCCACGACGTGACCGCGCGGCTCGCCCGCTTCGACGGCGTCCTGCTGCCCGGCGGCGGCGACCTCGCCCCGTACCGCTACGGAGCGTCCCAGGCCCACGAGGCGGTGTACGACGTCGACGACGTGCAGGACGCGTTCGATCTCGACGTCGCCCGGCGCTGCCTCGCGGACGGGCTGCCGCTGCTCGCGATCTGCCGCGGACTTCAAGTCGTCAACACCGCCCTGGGCGGCACCCTGCACCAGGACATGGGAGGCCCGCACCGTGAGCACCGGCACGTCCGCCAGACCGTCTCCCTGTCACCCGGCTCGGTGGTGGCACGCATCACCGGGACGGACAAGATCGAGGCGTCCTGCTACCACCACCAGCACGTGGACCGACTGGGGGAAGGGCTGCGGGTGACCGCCCGCGCCGTCTCCGACGACATCATCGAGGGCGTCGAACTCACCGGCACCCGCGCCCTCTTCGTGGCGGTGCAGTGGCACCCGGAGGACACCGCCCACGAGGACCCGGCGCAGCAGCGCCTCTTCGACGCGCTGGTGCGGGCCGCGGCACGGGGGAGGGCGTAGAACCGATGATGGGGGGGCTCTGCCCGGTTCGGGGCGGGTGAGAAAGCGATTGACGCTCGCGGGGGCCGCACCGCCGGCATCGGCGCGGGCGTCGCCCGCAGGCTGGCCGCGTCCGGCTGGGACATCGCCTTCACCTGCTGGACCCCGTACGACGACCGGATGGACTGGGGCCGCGAACCGGACGCGAGCGACGCGATCAGCCGCGCACTGGCCGAACAGGGGGCGTCCAGCGTCGCGGTCGAGGCGGACCTCGCCGACCCGGACACGCCGGGCCGGGTCTTCGACGAGGTCGAACGGCGCATGGGAACCGTCACCGCGCTGGTGATGTGCCACTGCGAGTCCGTCGACTCCGGGCTGCTCGACACCACCGTCGAGAGCTTCGACCGGCACTTCGCCGTCAACGCGCGCGGCACCTGGCTCCTCGTCCGCGAGTTCGGGCGCCGTTTCGCCGCCGAGCGGGGTACCGGCCGCGTCATCGCCCTGACCAGCGATCACACGGTCGGCAACCTGCCCTACGGGGCGAGCAAGGGCGCCCTGGACCGCATCACCCTGGCCGCCGCCCACGAGCTCGGCCACCTCGGGGTGACCGCCAACGTGATCAACCCCGGGCCCGTCGACACCGGGTGGATGACCGAGGAGGTCCGGCGGCACTGCGTGGGCGCCACCCCGCTCGGCCGCCTCGGCACCCCGCGGGACACCGCCCACCTCGTGGACTTCCTCTGCTCCCCGGAGGGCGGATGGATCAACGGCCAGTTGGTGCACAGCAACGGCGGGCTCGCGTAGGCGCCGCGCGCCGGCCGGCCGTCACGGACGGCTCAGAGGCGGCCCGCCTCCACGATCCGCCGCAGGAACCGGCGGGTGCGCTCGTGCCGCGCGTCCTCGAACACGGCCTGCGGAGTGCCGCGTTCCAGCACCTCCCCGCCCTCCAGGAAGCACACCTGGTCGGCGATCTCGCGGGCGAACGCCATCTCGTGGGTGGCGAGCACCATGGTCATGCCCTGCTCCTTCACGTCGCGCACGACGTCGAGGACCTCGCCGACCAACTCCGGGTCGAGCGCGGCCGTGATCTCGTCCAGGAGCAGAAGCCGGGGACGTACGGCGAGCGCCCGCACGATCGCGGTGCGCTGCTGCTGACCACCGCTGAGCCGGTCGGGGTACTCCCCGGCCTTCGCGCCGAGGCCGAGCCGTTCGAGGAGCGCCATGGCGCGCTCCTCCGCCTCCTCGCGGCCGAGCCCGTGCACCCGGCGCGGGGCGAGGGTCACGTTCTGCAGGACGGTCAGGTGCGGGAAGAGGTTGTACGCCTGGAAGACGACGCCGATCCTGCGGCGCACGGCGTCCGCGTCGGCGCGCGGGTCGGTGATCTCCTCGCCGTCCAGCCAGATCGCGCCGTCGTCGATCTCCTCCAGGAGGTTGGCGCAGCGCAGGAGCGTCGACTTGCCCGAGCCCGAGGCGCCGATCAGCGCGGTCACGGTGTGCGGGGCGACCTCCAGGTGCACGTCGCGCAGCACCAGAGTGGAGCCGAAGGACTTGCGCACGGACTCCATCCGCAGCACCGGCCCGGTCATACGAGTCCTCCTTGTGCGCGGCGCCGGTCCATCCGGGCCGTCACCCAGTCCGTGAACCGCGTCATCGGGATGGTCAGCGCGATGAAGGCCAGACCCGCGATCACGTAGGGCGTGTAGTTGAAGTCCTTGCCCGCGATGATCTGCGCCGCGTACACGGCGTCCACGGCGCCGCCGATCGAGACGAGCCCGGTGTCCTTCTGCAGCGACACCAGGTCGTTGAGGAGGGGAGGCACTACGCGGCGCAGCGCCTGGGGGAGCACCACGTACCGCAGCGCCTGGCGGTTGGTGAGCCCGAGCGAGCGCGCGGCGGCCCGCTGCGAGGGGTGCACCGCCTCGATCCCGGCGCGGAACACCTCCGCCACGTAGGCCGAGTACGTGAGGACGAGCGCGGCCCCGCCGAGCAGGACCGGGTCCGTCGTCACCCCCTGGAGGCGAAGGGCCGGAACCCCGAAGATGACCATCAGCAGGCAGATGATGAGCGGCAGCCCGCGGAAGAAGTCCGTGTACGCGGTCGCGAGCGCGCGCAGCGGGAAGAAGACGGGGCCGCGCAAGGTGCGGGCGAGGGCGAGCAGCAGCCCCAGGACGAGCACACAGGCGCCGCACACCACAAGGAGACGCAGGTTCAGCCACAGCCCCTCCAGTACGTCGGGGAGCGCCACGCGCGCGTAGTGCGGGCTGAAGAACGTCTCCTTCGTGCGGTCCCAGCCAGGGGAGTTGACCACGATCAGGGCCAGCGCCGTGACCGTCAGCACGGTGCTCGCCACCGCCAGGCCGGCCGAGCGCCGGGCGCGGGACTTCTTGTAGCGCTCCCGCGCGAGGCGGCGCTCCGACGGGACGTAGGCGTCCTCGACCGCCGTGAGCGGTTGCTTCTCCACGTTCACTTGAGCACCGGGGCGTCGACGGCCTCCGAGAGCCACTTCTTCTCCAGCGCCGCGAGCGTGCCGTCCTTGCGGAGCGCGTCGACCGCGCGGGTGACGCACGACGTCAGGGCGCTCTGCTTGTCGAGGACGAGACCGAACTGCTCGGGTGTGCCGGTGCTGTTCTCGAACTGACCCACCACCTTGGCGTCGGTGACCTCCGCGCCGGTGATGTAGAAGGCGGTGGGGAGGTCGACGACGATGGCGTCCACCTGGCCGTTCTTCAGCGCGGACTTGGCGAAGTCGTTCTTCTGGTAGACGGCGGGCTTCTCGCTCGGCTTCACCACGTCGTTGATGTAGTCGAGGCTGGTCGTGCCCACCTGGGCGCCCAGCTTCACCCTCTTGAGGTCGGCGACGGTCTTCGCGTCCGCGGCCTTGGATGACTTGAGGGCGACGACGGCCTGCCGCACGTCGTAGTAGCCCGAGGAGAACGCGACGGCCTTCTTGCGCTCGTCGCTGATCGACACCTGGTTGATGTCGAAGTCGAACTTCTTGGCGCCGGGCGCGAAGGAGCTGTTGAACGGGACGGTCTGCCAGACCACCCGGCCCTTCGGATAGCCGAGGCGGTCCGCCACGGCGTAGGCGACGGCGGACTCGAAGCCCTTGCCGTTGGACGGGTCGTCGTCCTCGAACCAGGGGGCGTAGGCCGGCTTGTCCGTGCCGACGGTCAGCTTGCCGGAGGCCACGGTCGTGAGCTTGCCGGACGTGCACGCGGCGGCGGTCGTGGGGCTGTCCCCGGTCTTGTCGTCGGGCTCGGGGGCGCAGGCCGCGACGGCGGTGAGCAGGAGGGTGGAGCAGACGGCGAGCCGCGCGGTGCGGTGGACGGAATGCATGGCGGGAGACTGTCAGCGCGACGGCCTCTTTGTCGAGGTCAAACGGCGTGAAGTCCGCAATGTGGGAACGGGTGTTGCGGGCATGTGAAGCCGGTGTCGGCGCGTCGTGCGCAGGTGCCCTCATGTCGCGGAAGTGACGTGCTGTGTCGGCCGTGCCACGGGTGCGACACCTCTGTGTGCACGCATGACATACGTGTGACATGTCCATGGAATCCCTTCCTTCGCGCCTGTCCGGAGGCGGATGGTCACTCCGCGGCACCGCCCCGGGTGCCGCGCCCCGCACCTCAGCGAAAAGGACACGTCTCATGGCAGCAGTGCGTACGACGAAACGGCGGATCGCCGCCTCCCTCGCCTCCACGGCCGCGGTGGCGGCGGTGGTCGCAGCCCTCGCCGCGCCTCCCGCGCAGGCCGCCGCGCCCACCGGGCGGACCGGTACCGTCCTCGGCGCCAACTCCGCGCAGGCCGTGCCCGGCAGCTACATCGTCACGCTCAAGGAGGACGCCGGCTTCAAGGCGAGCGCACAGCGCGGCAAGGACCTCGTCTCGGAGTACGGCGGCACGGTCAAGCGGACGTTCACCTCCGCGCTCAACGGCTACGCGGCCACGCTCACCGCCGCCGAGGCCCGCAGACTCGCGGCCGACCCCGATGTCGCCTCGGTCGAGCAGGACCAGCGGGTGCACACCACCGGCACCCAGACCAGCGCGCCGTGGGGCCTGGACCGTATCGACCAGGCCAACCTCCCCCTGAACGGCACCTACACCTACCCCGACACCGCGGGCAGCGGCTCGACCGTCTACGTCCTCGACACCGGCGTCCGCATCACCCACAAGGAGCTCGCGGGCCGGGCCTCGTACGGCTACGACTTCGTCGACAACGACACCACCGCGCAGGACGGCTACGGACACGGCACCTTCGTCGCCACCGTCACCGCGGGCAGCACCTACGGCGTGGCCAAGAAGGCGAAGATCGTCGCGGTGCGGGTCCTCGGCAACGACGGCTCCGGCACCACGGCCGGGGTCATCGCGGGCGTCGACTGGATCACCGCGAACCATGTCGCCAACTCCGTCGCCAACGTCTCCCTCGGCGGCGGGGCCAGCACCGCCCTCGACACCGCGGTGAAGAAGTCGATCGCCTCGGGCGTCACCTACTCCATAGCCGCCGGGAACTCCGGCGCGCCCGCCGCCAACTACTCGCCCGCCCGGGTCCCGGAGGCGCTGACCGTCGGAGCGACGACGAGCACGGACGCCCGCGCGAGCTACTCCAACTACGGCTCCACGGTCGACCTCTTCGCCCCCGGCTCCAACATCACCGCCGGCTGGAACAGCTCCGACACGGCGACCTACACCGGCAACGGCACGTCGTTCGCCGCGCCGCACGTCTCCGGAGCGGCCGCGCTGTACCTCACGGCACACCCCGGCGCGTCCCCGGCGACAGTCTCCTCGGCCCTGGTCAACGGCGCCACCAACAACGTACTCACCGGGATCGGCACAGGCTCCCCCAACAAGCTGCTGAGGCTCGTGCCCTAGCGGTGTGACACATCAGCACCAGGTGCCGCGCCCCCGCCCGGGGCGCGGCATCGCGCTTGCCCCCCCGGGCGAACTCAGAGGCAGCCGCAGTCACCGGCATAGAGCAACTTGTTCCGGCCGCGAAAGGTTGCGCAGGTTGTTCAAGTGGGACCGATCGGTGATGGGAACTGGCCATCCTCGGCCGAGATGAGACCGGCTGTGGTCTGGTTCGTGGGGCCGCCGGACGGGCTGACGGGGCGCTTCCGCATGTCCCGCGCTTGACCACATCTATGCCAACGGTGTGCCTCACACGTCACATGCGTCTCTCCCGTCCCACACTCCCCGTTGCGCACCCCGGAACACGTGCCTCCCTTTGGTGCGCACCCGGGATCACGACCCCCCGCTCACCCCGTCGCGCTTTTCGGCCACCTGTCCCGCGACCTTGTAGCCCGTTCGAAGCGCTGGCTACGATCCCGCTCGTTTCGCTTTCGCTTTCTACACAACCTGCACGATTGCTTCATCGAACTGGGGGAGATCGTGGAGTCGTTCACGCAGGCGGGAGCGGTCGACCCCCGCGACGGATTACCCCGGCCCCGGCTGTTCCGGGGCCGCCGTGGCACTTCCGGTTCGGGGCGCGACGATTCCGCCCGGGACTTCCGTCTCTTCTGGTGGGCCAACGCCGTCGACGCACTGGGCACCCAGGCGTCCGGGGCCGTTCTTCCCCTGCTGCTCCTGGGCCTCGGCCATTCACCGCGAACGGCGGGGCTCGTCGCCGGGCTCTCGCTGGCCGCGGGCCTGCTGCTCGGACCGCTCGCGGCCGTCCCCGCCGACCGCGGCGCGCGTAAGACGATCATGTTCTGGTCGGCCGCCGTCGCCGCGCTGGCCATGGGCTCCGTCGCCGTGACGCTCCTCGCCGGACACCTGACGCTGCCGCACCTCGTGGCCGCCGTCCTCGTCGAGCGGTTCGCCACCGCCTGCCACGAGGCCGCGTCGCGCGGCACGGTCGCCCTGGTCTGCCCGCCCGACGACCAGCCACGCGCCGTGTCCCGGCTCGCCGCCGCCGACCAGGGCGCGCTCGTCCTCGGCCCGGCCCTCGGCGGAGCCGCGTACCAACTCTCCCGCACCCTGCCCTTCCTGGCCGACGCCCTCTCGTACGCCGTCGTCGCCGGCTGCGTACGGGCCATGCGTACGGATCTGAAGGCCGCGGCGGCTCCCTCGGGCGAGGGGCTGTGGCGTGCGGCCGCCGCCGGACTGCACCTGGTGCGACGGCGGCCGTTGCTGCGCCTCGTGCTGACGTGGATCGCGCTGGTCAACGGGGTGGCCGCGACGCTGTACTACTCCGCCGTCTTCGTGCTGGAACGTTCCGGCAGCGGCGCGCTCCCGCTCGGCCTCGTCCTCGCCGTCACCGGCGCCGCCGGTCTGGCCGGATCTCTCGCCGCGCCCAAGGCCGCCGCCCGGCTCGGCGCCGCCCGCACCCTCACCACCGTCACCTGGCTCCTCGCCCCGCTCACCGCGGCCCTTGCCCTCGCCGACGGGCCATGGGCGTACGGGGCGCTGCTCGGCGCGATCGGCCTCCTCGTGCCCCTGCCCGCCGTCGTCCTCCAGGCCCGTGCACTGCTGACGACCGAACCCGAACTCCAGGCCCGCGTCGGCGCCGTCATCGCCACCGCCTCCGGCGCCACCGCCGCGCTCGCCCCGGTCCTGGCCGGAATCTCCGCCGGAGCGGTGAACTCCGCGGCGCCCGCGCTGGGCTGCGCCGCCCTCCTCGTCCTGCTCGCCGCGCACACTACCCGGCGCGCCACCCTCGCGGAGGCCGTCGCATGAGCCGCTTCCAGGTGTACCGCGCCGCGCTGCCCGAGGTGTGCGCCACCGATCCGCGCCGCATGGTGTTCACCGCCGACGCCGAGGGCCGCTGCGAGGTCTTCACCTGGGACGCCGCCGCCCGCCGCGCCCGCCGGGTCACCGACCGCCCCGGCGGCACCCTGCACGGCGCGATCGACGCCGACGCATACGTGTGGTGGTTCGCCGAGGACGCCCGGGGCGTCGGACACTGGCGCTTCCAGCCGTTCGACGGCCCGTTCGACGACCCGTCCGGCCGTGGTCCCGGCCGGCCCGGCCTGACCGGCGTCCCCGACGGGACCGCTCGAGGCCTCGCCGTCACCGCCGACGCCACCGTGGCCCTCGGCATCGGCCTCGGCGACCACACCTCCGTCAGGATCGGCACACGCGGCGGCCCCGGACGCGAGGTCACCCGTGTGAACGGCCCCGCCTCGCTCGCCGGACTCGCCCCGCGCGGCGACCTCCTCGCCCTCACCCGCACCGCCGACGCGCCCCGCGCCGTCACCCTCCTCACCCCCGACGGCACCGAGATCGCGGCCCTCCCCGGCGACGGCCCGCACGGCAGGCTGTGGGCGCTCGGCTTCAGCCCCGCGCCGGACGGCCACCCCACCCTGCTGCTCGTCCGCGAGCGCGGGGACCGCTACACCCTCGCCACCTGGACCGCCGCCACCGGCACCGTCACCCATGACTGGTGCGCCCTGGACACCCAGTTCACCGCCCGCTGGTACCCGGACGGCGACGCCGCGCTGATCCGGCAGGACCGGCACGGCCGCTCCCTGCTCCGCCGCGCCGACTTCGCCCGCCGCGCCCTGGACCCCGTACCGACCCCGCCCGGCACCCTCCTCGACGCGGCCCCGCGACCCGGCGGTGACCTGCACACCCTCTGGACGGACAGCACACACCCGCCCCGGATGGCGTCCACGGCCGGGACCCCGCTGCCCCCGCTCGGCACCGTCGACGGCCACGTGCCCGGCACCCTGCGCGACATCCACACACCCGGACCGGATGGCCCGGTGCACACGTTGCTCAGCCTTCCCGAGTCCACACCCGGGCCCCACCCGGCCGTGTTCCTCGTCCACGGCGGCCCCGCCGACCACGACCGCGACGCCTACGACGGCACCGTGCACTCCCTGGTGGCCTCCGGATTCGCCGTGGCCCGCGTCAACTACCGCGGCTCCACCGGATACGGCCCGAGCTGGCAGCGCGCCTTCCGCGAGGGCGTCGGCCACACCCAGGTCGCCGACCTCGCCGCCGTCCGCGCCGACCTCGTGGCGCGCGGCCTGATCCGCGCCGACGCCACCGGCCTGTGGGGCACCTCCTGGGGCGGTTACCTCGTCCTCCTCGCCCTCGGCACCCGCCCCGGGCTCTGGCAGGCGGGTGTCGCCGTCAAACCCGTGGCCGACTACGCCGCCGCGCACGCCGCCGCCACCCCCGCCCTCCGCGCCCTGGACGAGCGGCTGTTCGGCGGCACCCCGGCGCAGGTGCCGGACGCGTACGCGGACAGCTCCCCGGTCCGCTACGCCGCCCGCGTACGCGACCCGCTCCTGGTCGTCGCCGCCACGCACGACACCAAGTGCCCACCCGCACAGGTCCGTTCCTACCTCGCCGCGCTCGACGCGGCCGGTGCCCCGCACGAGTCGCTGTGGCTCGCGTCCGGGCACGACGGCTACGACGGCGGCGACCACGTGACCGTGCTGCGCCGCGCGGTGAGCTTCCTCGACCGCGCGCTCCGGCGCACCGCCCGCACCACCCCACCCCCCAGACGCCCCGCTCCGGCCGGAGAGGGGTCAGCGCAACCCGTCAGGCACTGAGACCCAACAGAGAAGGAGAAGCCCATGCAGAAGGACGTCATCCACAACGACCCGCTGGCCGAGGACGAGACGAACCGCAAGCCGAGCGTCGGCATCACGGTCACCGTCCCGTTCCGCAACGCCGAGGACGGCGACGACACCGTCGAGGACTGATCCTCACCGGCCGGTCCCGGGGGACGCCCCGGGGCCGGCCGGCCCGTACCGCCGTCCACCCGCACCCGTACCGCGTCAGGAGAGAAGCGCCCATGCGCGTACTGCTGGTCAACATGCCCTGGTCGCCCATCGACCTGCCGTCCCTCGCCCTCGGCATCCTCAAACGGAGCGTGGACGAGCGCGTGCCCGGCGCCACCGCCGAGGTCCTGCACGCCAACCTCATGTTCACCGACTGGATCACCGAGCGCACCGAGTTCACCGGCGACGACTACGAGTACTACGCCCTCTCCTCCTACTTCATGGGCTGCGGCGACTGGGTCTTCTCCTCCGCCCTCTACGACGACCCGACATGGCGCGAGGAGGAGTTCGTCGCCACGATGAGCGGCAAACTCAAGTCCGCACGCATGAAGATGACTCGCGAACTGCACCGCGTGGCACCGGAGTTCGTCGAGACGATCGCCCAGCGGATCGTGGCGAGCGAGCCCGACGTCGTCGGATTCACCTCCACCTTCCAGCAGAACACCGCCGCGCTCGCCGCCGCCCGCCGCGTCAAGCAGCTCGCCCCGCACATCGTCACCGTCATGGGCGGCGCCAACTGCGACGGCGAACAGGGCGCCACCGTGCACCGCAACTTCCCCTTCGTCGACCACGTCGTACGCGGCGAGGGCGAAGCCGCCTTCCCCGACCTCCTCGGCGCCCTCGCGGACAACGGTCCGCTCGACGCCATCCCCGGCCTGTGCCACCGCGACGCCGACGGCGTGAGCGTCGCCAACCCGATGGCCACCCGCCCGCTGCCGCCCGCCGCGATCCTGCCGCCCGACTACAGCGGCTACTTCGAGCGGCTCGCCGCGTCCGTCGCCCGCAACTGGGTCGAGCCGAAGCTCGTGGTCGAGGGGGCGCGCGGCTGCTGGTGGGGCGAGAAGCACCACTGCACCTTCTGCGGGCTCAACGGCTCCTTCATGGAGTTCCGCTCCAAGAGCCCCGACACCTTCTACGAAGAAATCATGGAACTGGCCCGCAGACACCGGGTCCTCGACATGTATGTCGTCGACAACATCCTCGACATGCGCTACCTCACCACCGTGCTGCCCCGCATCATCGACAGCGGCTACGACCTGCGCCTGCACATCGAGATCAAGGCCAACATGAAGCGCAGCCAGCTGCGCACCCTCGCCGACGCCGGACTCATCTACGTACAACCCGGCATCGAGAGCCTCAACAGCCGGGTCCTCGACCTCATGGACAAGGGCGTCAGCGGCTGCCAGAACGTGCGGATGCTGCGCGACGGCGCCGAGACCGGGCTCTCCGTCGCCTGGAACTACCTGCACGGATTCCCGGGGGAGAGCGCCGAGGACTACGACCCGGTGATCGCCCAGATACCCGCCCTGGAACATCTGGACCCGCCGGTCGACCTGTCCGCGCGCATCGCCATCGAGCGGTTCAGCCCCTACTTCGAACGGCCCGAACTCGGCTTCACCGGTCTGCGGCCCGAGGCGCACTACCGCTTCACCTACGACCTGCCCGAGGAGGAGCTGTACGGCATGGCGTACGTCTTCGAGGCGCCCGCGCGCGGCATCGGCGAACCCACCGTCAGCGCGCTGAACAACGCCCTCGCCGACTGGAAGAAGCACCACACCGACGCCCGCCTCACCCACGACGACCACGGCGACCGCATCGTCCTGGTCAGCCGCCGCCGGACCTTCGACTGGCGCGTCAAGGAGCTGACCGACCCCTTCGAACTCGCCCTCTTCCGCCTCCTCGACCAGCCCCACACCGTGCAGGCGCTCACCCGCAAGGCCGCGTCGCGCGTCCCCGACGTCGCCCGCGACGAGGAGGAGGTCAGGCGACTCCTCGACACCTGGCTCGCCCTCGGCATCGTCTTCGCCGACGCGGGACAGTACGTCCACATCGCCCCGGCCGCCGTCAACGAGGACCTGCTGCGCCTGGACTTCATGCGGCACATCCACACCGAGGACGCGACCCATGACGGCGCCGCCGTCCCCGAACCGGCCTGACCACGCCCCGTCACGTCCCGCCCCCGCTTCGAAGGAGCACGATGACCGCCACCCTCAGCGCGCCGCCGGTCCTTGCCTGGCGCGACTACGACCCCGTCGCCTGCGAGCTGCCCGGCATGTCCCTCGGCGAGGTGCCCCTGCCCGGACCGGCGCGCGGCCAGGCCGCACGCCTGTGGGAGCTGGGCGCGCGCCGCGTACGGCTGCCCGCGCCGGTCGATCTGTCCGCCGGCGCCGACCCGGCAGCCGCCGTGTACGGGCTCTCCCTGGTCCGGGACCTGACCGCGCGGGCCGTCATGGTCGAGTGGGAGCTGCGTCTCGACCCGGGCGAGGGGGAGACCTGGCGGCGGCTCAGCCACCTCCAGCCGCCCGCCGCCCTGCTCGGCCCCGCCGACGCGGAGGAGTCGTTGCGCTCGTGGCGGCGCGGCCACTACCTGTGCAAGTGCCTGTGGCGCAAAGGCCCCGGGTTCCTGCAGATCCGCGACCGCCGCTGGGGAGAGCTGCGCCGCTTCACCGCCGACGAACCCGAGTACGACACCGCCGTCGGCCTCCTCGACCACGGCGCCCTCGCCGAGACCGTCGACCCGACCGCCCTGGCCGACTTCCGCGGCGAGCAACTCGTCCTCGACGTCGGCCCGTACGCGTGGTGGCTGCCGTACCGGGTCAGCCGGTGGCTCCAGCAGTCGATCGCCATCTAGGGCAGGCCCCAGGGGAGGAGCCGACCGGTCGTGGCCGTGCGCGCCGGTCAGGCGCGGACGAGCGGGGTGTCGACCAGGTGTTCCGCGAGGAACCACGCCTGGCGCTCGCCGGTCCTGATCACCTGGGAGACCAGGACGTCGTTGGTCCCGTCGTCGCCGAGTTCGGCGGTGCGGGACGCGGCGTCGTGGGCGTCGATGAGGATGGTCTCGTGCGCTTCGAGGAGGCGGGAGAGCATCGCCGGGACCTCCTCCACGCCGTCCGGGGGCCGCGGGATCGAGGTGATCTCGGCGACGTGCCGGGCGTCACCGATCGCGACACCGCCGAGGGACTGGACGCGCTCCGCGAGGGTGTCGATGAGTTCGAGCTGTTCCCCGGCGTGCTTGTCCAGGACGATGTGGAGCTGGTAGAAGGTCGCGCCACGCATCAGCCAGTGGTGCTTCTTGTAGAGGCCGTGCAGGATCTGCGTGTCCGCGAGGACCTTGTTGAGGCGCTGGCACGCGTACATCCGGGCCTCGTAGGACAGGCCGACGGGGAACTGCTTGACGGTGCCGAACTCCTGGATCACCTCGCCCTTCTGGTGCAGCCAGGGCTGACTGCCGTGCGGGGCCTTGGAGTTGCTGGTCATACGTGGTCTCCTGCGGTGTGGTGCTGATGACGTGCTTGTGGCCCTCACGTTAGGCAGCGCCGCAGTGGTGACTTGTCGTCCAGCGCATGCGTAGATGGCTGTCAGTGCACACCCGCGGAGGCGGCCGGCACCCACGTGTGCGCTCTCGGGTCACATGGCGTGCGCTCGCGGGCAAGTCACCCCCTGTTCCTCCTTCTAGCTTCTCGACAGCACCCGCCGGAGCGTCCGGTGGGTGCGCACGATGCTGAGGAGTTCTCCATGTCGGATGTTGTCGAGCCGGTCGTTCCCGTGCTCGAGCCGGCGGCGGCCGCTTTCGCCGAGGCCACGGCCCGTCCCCCGTTCCTGTTCGAGCTGGCGCCCGCCGAGGGGCGCAAGGCCGTCGACGAGGTGCAGTCGGGGCCCGTCGAGCTGCCCGAGGTCGACGAGGAGTGGGTGACCGTCCAGGGCGGCCCCACCGGCAGCGTGCGGGCGCGGATCGTACGGCCCGCCGGGGCCTCGGGAACGCTCCCGGTGATCCTCTACATCCACGGCGCGGGCTGGGTGTTCGGCAACGCGCACACCCACGACCGCCTGGTCCGCGAGCTCGCCGTCGGCGTCGGCGCGGCCGTGGTCTTCCCGGAGTACGACCTCTCGCCCGAGGCCCGCTACCCCGTGGCGATCGAGCAGAACTACGCGGTGGCCCGCTGGGTCGTCGCCGAGGGCGCCTCGCACGGCCTCGACGGGCAGCGCCTCGCGGTCGCCGGTGACTCGGTCGGCGGCAACATGACCGCCGCGCTGACGCTGATGGCCAAGGAGCGCGGTGACGTCCCCCTGCTCGGGCAGGTGCTGTTCTACCCGGTGACCGACGCGAACTTCGACACCGGCTCCTACCACCAGTTCGCGGAGGGCTACTTCCTGCGCCGCGACGGCATGCAGTGGTTCTGGGACCAGTACACGACCGACGAGAGCGAGCGCGCGCAGATCACCGCGTCCCCGCTGCGGGCCACCACCGAGCAGCTCGCCGGGCTGCCGCCGGCCCTCGTCATCACGGGCGAGGCCGATGTGCTGCGGGACGAGGGCGAGGCGTACGCGAACAAGCTGCGCCAGGCCGGGGTGCCGGTCACCGCGGTCCGCTTCCAGGGCGTCATCCACGACTTCGTGATGCTGAACGCGCTGCGGGACACGCACGCCGCCGAGGCGGCCATCACCATGGCCGTCCGCACCCTGCGCACCACCCTCGACGCGCGCTGACCCCCGCACCGCACCTGTTCCACCCCTCCACCTCCCACACCTCAGGAGAAACAACCCTCATGGCCACTGAAGCCACCCCCACCGTCGTCCTCGTCCACGGCGCCTTCGCCGACGCCGCCAGCTGGTCCGGTGTCATCGCCGAGCTCCAGGAGCACGGCGTCCCCGTCGTCGCGCCGCCCAACCCGCTGCGCGGACTCGCCTCGGACGCCGCGTACATCGCCTCCGTGGCCGCCCAGATCGACGGCCCCGTCGTCCTCGTAGGACACTCCTACGGCGGCGCGCTCATCACGGTCGCCGGGACGACGGAGAACGTCGTCGGCCTCGTGTACGTCGCCGCCTACGTCCTCGAGGAGGGCGAGAGCCTCGGCGAGCTGCAGGGGCGCTACCCGCTCTCGCCGCTGGTCAGCAACCTCAAGGAGGCGACGTACCCGGTCGCGGGCGGGGCGTCCGCCACCGAGGTGACCATCGCCGCCGACGCGTTCCCGGCGATCTTCGCCGCCGACGTGCCCGCCGACGTCACCAAGGTCCTCGCCGTGGCCCAGCGGCCGCTCGCCGCCGCCGCGTTCGAGGAGAAGGCCACCGCCGCCGCCTGGCACACCAAGCCCGCCTGGGCGCTGGTCGCCGCCGGTGACCAGGCCATCAACCCCGACGTCGAACGCTTCGGCGCCGAGCGCGCCGGGGCCACCGTCGTCGAGCTGGAGGGCGCCTCGCACGCCGTCGCGGTCTCCCGCCCCAAGGACGTCGCGAACCTCATCCTCGACGCGGTCCGCGCCACCGGCTGACGCCCCGGGCCCGGCCGTACGCGGCCGGGCCCGTCGCTCACTGTGCCGGTGCGCCGCGCAGACGGCGCCACTCCCGGGGCGAGACACCGTAGGCGCCGCGGAACACCCGGCTGAAGTGCGCGGGGTTGACGAAACCCCACCGCTGCGCCACCGACGCCACGGAAGGCGTGGCGCGCCCGCCGCGGGCCAGTTCGCGGGCGCACTCCTCAAGGCGGCGGCGCTGGACGAGGCGGCCGACGGTGATGTCCTCGTCCTCGAAGAGACGGTGCAGATAGCGCACGGAGATGTGGTGCGCCTTCGCTATGTCCTCCGGGGACAGGGCCGGGTCGGCCAGGTGCCGGTCGATGTGGTCGCGGATGCGCGCCACCAGATGGGTGCGCGCGGTGTCCGCCCCGGACCGGTCGTCCCCGGCGTGCTCGGCCACCAGGACCGCGAAGAGGTCCACGACGCTGGAGGCGAGCCGGGCCGCGAGGGCGGGGGAGCAGGCGTCGGGGGAGTCGGCCAGCGTCGTCAGGAACGGCCGCAGGACCGCACCGCAGCCCTGCCCTGTGCCGATCGCGGTGCCCGTCACGCGGCGCAGATCCTCGTCGGGCAGGGTCAGCGCGCGGCGCGGCACGTGGACGAGGTGCGCCGCGAACGGCTCGGGGTGGTCCAGGAAGTACGGGCGGCCGGTGTCGTACACGAAGAGGTCGCCCCGGCCCACGTCGGCGCGCCGCCCGTCCTGGGTCAGGACGGTCCGGCCCGCCGTCTGCACGCCGATCACCACGAACCGGTCGGCGGCGAGG
Organism: Streptomyces sp. NPDC046939; assembly: GCF_040644575.1. NCBI lineage: Bacteria > Bacillati > Actinomycetota > Actinomycetes > Kitasatosporales > Streptomycetaceae > Streptomyces > Streptomyces sp. NPDC046939. The sequence continues at coordinate 96,279 of NZ_JBEYWV010000007.1, read as the reverse complement.
GCGACGTGCCGCGCCCGGTGACTGACCTGGTGCGCGTCCGCCGTCACCGCGCGGATGCGCAGGAAGCCCACCTGGCCGACGGTGTCGCGGTCTCCTCGGGTGACGGCGGACGCGACGCGCCGATGGTCGGGTCGATCGCTCTCGGACACCGCGTCCTCGGTCAGCACCGGGCTCATCCGGCTCTCCTCTCCATGCACACCCCTGACGGAGAGCTCGGTTCCGCGACGCACATGGATTCGGCCGGGAGTCGATGCCTGGTCCTGCGCGGACGTCCGGACGGCGACGTTGCCGCCCGGTTTCTCCGCCATGTCCAGACAATCAGGACGCCCCACCTCTGCCCAGGCAGAAAGCAGGCAGAAACACGCGGCACCCGCACGGGCCTGCCGGCGGGCCTACGGTGTCGGCGTCATCGCGTCGAGGCGCTCCCGCGCGTCGGTGAGCGCCTGCGGCGCCGCGTCCGGACCGAGCGCGAGACACCGGGTGAACGCCTCGCGCGCCTCCTCCGGCCTTCCGGCGGAGAGCAGCAGGAGCCCGAGACGGACGAGTTCACTGCTCTCCTGGGTGAAGTTGTCGGCGTCGTGCCAGAGGTTCGCGGCGATCCGGCGCTCCGCGACGGCCTCCTCCCACCGCTCCAACTGCGCGAGGCTGTGCGCCATGCCGGAGTGCAGCCCGGACCGCACGAAGTCCCCGATGTGGGAGGCGATGCGCTCACCCGACCGGTCCAGGAAGGCGAGCGTGGACCGGAAGGACGTCAGCGCCGCGTCCGCACGGCCCGCCTCCGAGAGGGTCAGGGCGTGCCCGTGCCGGGCGTTGAGGCTGCCGTGCAGGTCACCGGCGGTCTCGAAGAGGAGGACGGAGCGCTCCATGTGGTCGACGGACTCGGCGTACTCCTCCAGCTTGCGCAGCGCCCAGGAACCGTAGAAGTACGCCCACGCCTCCTGGACCGTGTCGCCCGCGCGCTCGGCGGCGGCCAGCGCCTCGGTGGACCGGGCGAGGCTGTCGCGGAACCGGCCCTCGCACAGCAGCAGGGCCCAGGCGTGATAGTTGAGCTGTGTCGCTTCGAGGAGCGGGTCGCCCAGGGCGCGGGCCGCCCGCACGGCGAGACCGAAGACCTCGGGCCAGTGCCCCCAGAAGATCCACTGGTCGGAGAACCAGTGCAGCGCCTCGGCCACCTCCACGACCCGGGCGTGCTCGCCGTCCGCCGCGACCGCGCGCAGGGCCGCCAGCCAGTTGGCGCCCTCCGCCTTCAGCCACCGCATCGCCTTCTCGGCGGAGGACAGGTCGACCGAGCCCTGCCAGTCGGCGGGCGGCGCGCCGTGGCCGGGCTCGAACCAGCGGCCCGCCACCACGGTCGTCTCCAGGAGCCAGTGGTACAGGTCCGTACGGGCCCGCTCGACGTCCCCCGGATCCTCCTCGGCCGTCAGCCGCGTCCGGGCGAAGAGGCAGACCAGGTCGTGCAGGCGGTAGCGGTCCCGGTCACCGCCGAGCAGACCGACCTCGACCAGCTCCTCCAGGGTGTCCTCCGCGTCGTACAGCCGCTGCCCGGTCAGACGGGCGGCGGCGGGGGCGGCGGTGTCCGCGCCGGGGACGAGGGACAGGCGCCGGAAGAGGCGGGCGGCCGTCGGTGTGAGCTGACGGTAGGACAGGTCGAAGGCGGCGGAGACACGCAGGTCACCGGCGGCCAGGACGTCCAGGCGCCGCTCGTCCAGCGCGAGGCGGTCGGCGAGACGCCGCAACGACCAGCCGGTACGGGTGGCCAGCCAGTTGCCCGCCACCCGCAGCGCCAGCGGCAGACGGCCACAGCGGTACGCGACCTCGGCGAGCGCCGCCGGATCGGCCTCGGCGCGCTCCGCCCCGACCAGAGTGGTCAGGAACGTGGCGGCCTCCTCCGGGCTCAGCACGCCCAGCGGGAGCCGGTGCACGCTCTCCAGCCCGGTGAGCATCCGGCGGCTCGTCACCAGGATCATCCCGGCGCCGGCGCCCGGCAGAAGCGGGCGCACCTGGGCCTCGTCGCGGGCGTTGTCCAGGACGAGGAGCGTGCGCCGGTCGGCCAGCATCTGCCGGTACAGGCCCGGGTGGCCCTGCGGCCCCGCCTTCGCCAGGTCCCGGTCGGGGACCTGGAACGCCTTCAGCACGCTCAGCATGAGTTCGGCGGGCGCGGGCGGTTCGTCGTCCATGCCGCGCAGATCCAGGACGAGCTGCCCGTCCGGGAAACGGTCGGCGAGCGTACGGGCCGCGTGCAGCGCGAGCGTGGTCTTGCCGGTGCCGGGCGGACCGGACACGGCGACCGTCACGGGAGCGCCGACCGGGCCCGGCGGCGTCGCGAGTGCGACGAGTTCCGCGAGCTCGCGCTCCCGGCCCACGAAGTCGTCGATGCCGCGCGGGAACGCCCGCACCCCCGAAGGGCTGTAACCGCCGCCGCGTCCGCTGCGGGCGACGGCGAGGAGACGCTCCCGCTCCGCCTCGTTCAGACCAAGCCCGTCCGCGAGGGCGGCCACCGTACGCCGCTGCGGAGCGGCTCGCCGCCCCCGCTCCAGATCCCCGATGCCGCGTACGCTGACGCCCGACGCCTCCGCCAGCCCCTCGATCGTCAACGACGCCGCCAGCCGCAACTCCCGCAGCGCAGCCCCGAACGCCCCGCGCTCCCCGCTCACCCACCCGCTCCTTTTCCCCGCACGCCCCTGCCGTTCCCCCGGCGTGACGTCCTAGATCCTATGAGAAAGGCGAGGTCGGGGGCGTACCGAAGGGCGGTGGGCCGATGCGTCCGCCCGGCCGACAAAGCAGTGGACACCGGCCGCGGGGATCGGGGACGCTTCGCGCGATGACCAGAATCGATGACACCCCGCCCGCGTGGGACGAGCGCACGCAGCTCACCACGTTCCTCGACTACGCACGTGACACCGCCCGCGCCAAGTGCGAGGGCGTCTCCGCCGAGAACGCGCGCCGGGCGCTCCTGCCGGGCTCACCGCTGATGACCATGTGCGGCCTGATCAACCATCTCCGCTGGGTCGAGTACCACTGGTTCCGCGTGGTCTTCCTCGGGGAGGAGGACCAGGGCCCCTGGACCGACGAGGACCCCGACCGGGAGATGCGGATCGCCGTCGACTTCCCACTCGCACAGTTGCTCCGCGAGTACGCGGACGAGAGCGCACGCCACCGGGAACTGGTCGCCGCGACCGACCTGTCCCAGCGCGCGGTACGCACCGTCCGCGACGGCCTCCACGTCGACCTGCGCTGGATCCTCCTCCACCTGACGGAGGAAACGGCCCGTCACAACGGACACCTGGACATCCTGCGCGAACTGCTCGACGGCACGACGGGGGACTGAGCGCCGCCTGGCCCGTCCCCGGGGCGGACGCCCCCTCGGTCACACCTCGGCGTGGGGGCCGGTCTCCGCGTCCATCTAGCCCGGGGCCGGGACCGTAGAGCGACGGCCGCCGCCCTGACCCTGCACCCCAACAGCGTCGACAATCGGCTCGCCCGCATCACCGGCCTCACCGGTATCGACCTCGGCGCTGTGGGGGCGCTGCTCTCCACGACGCGGCGGAACCGCCTACCAGCGCACCCGCACCTCATCGAGGCCGCGCATGAGACTGACCCGCCAGGTGGGTGTGAAGTCCCCGTCGAGGGCGAGGCCGGGGAAGCGGTCGAGCAGGAGGCGCAGGGCCAGGCTCGCCTCCAGACGGGCCAGCGGGGCGCCGAGGCAGTGGTGCAGGCCGTGCCCGAAGGCGAGATGGGCACGAGTGGTCGCCGGGTCACGACGGATGTCGAAGCGGTCGGGGTCGGGGAAGCGCGCCGGGTCCCGGTTGGCGGCGGCGATGGACAGGACGACCCGCGCACCGGCCGGTATGCGGACGCCCCCGAGGTCGACCGGTTCGACGGAGTAGCGGTAGGTGCCCGCCGGAACCGGGGACTCGAAGCGGAGCGCCTCCTCCACGGCGCCCTCCAGCAGGTCCGGTTCGGCGCGCAGGGCAGCGAGCTGCGCGGGATGGCTGAGCAGCAGATGAACGGCGTTGGAGATGAGGTTGACCGTGGTCTCGTGCCCGGCTACCAGGAGCAGGAAGGCCATGCCGAGCAGTTCCTCCGGGGTCAGCCGGTCGTCGCGGTCACTGCCGCCGTCGCCGTCGCCGTCATGGGCGCGAACCAGGGCATGCAGCAGATCGCTCTCGGCCGCGTCCCGCTGCCGCCGCTTCTCCTCCGCGAGTCCGGCCAGGTAAGCGGCCATCTCCCGCGACGCCTCGGCGGATCGCTCGGCGTCGTCGAGTGCGACGACCGACATGGACCACGCCCGGAAGGCGGTGCGGTCCGCGTCCGGCACGCCGAGCAGGTCGCAGATGATCGTCAGCGGCAGCGGATACGCGTACGCGGCGACGAGGTCGGCGCGGCCGTCGGCGGCCATGGCGTCCAGGAGCGCATCGGCCGCTTCCTGGACGCGGGGCCGCAGCGCCCGTACGCGCCGGGCGGTGAACTCGCGTGCCACCAGGACCCGTAGCCGGGTGTGGTCGGGCGGGTCGACCTGGAGCATGTTGCGGCCCACGGCGTACAGCCCGTCGTCCTCGAAGTCGGCGGAGTGCCGGACGTCGTTGCGCAACCGGGGGTCGGCGAACGCGGCGCGCACCTCCGCGTGCCCCACCACCAGCCACGACTCCTCCCCGGTGGGGAAGCGCACGTGGTGGACGGGGCCGCGGGCGCGCAGCGCGGTGAACGCGGGGTAGGGGGCGGCGGCGAAGTCGTCGGTGAGGTCGGCGAGGCGGACGGTGGGGTGCTGCTGCGTAGGCATGGCTGCTCCCGGCAGGACGGAAGTGGGGATAGGTCCCCGTTTTCCTGGCGGAAGTGACCGTAACATGAAGTGGGGAGCGCTCCCCGTTATTGCCGTCCAGCGAGAGCCGACCTCGGCAGTGGCGCGGCGGTGACGGCCTCCTCCGCCTTCGCGCGGCCCGCGACCGCCTTCCCCTCGCAGGCGCCGCTACTCGGCGCCCGGTGCCACGGCCAGCGCGTCGATCTCGATCCGGAAGTCCGGGTGGACCAGACCGGCGACCTTCACCAGCGAGCTGGCAGGCGGACGTGCCGGGTCCTGGTGCTCGTCCCGCACCTTGCGGAACGCGGGCAGGTCGTCCAGGTCGGTCAGGTAGACCGTCAGCTTGACCACGTGCTCCAGACCGGAGCCCGCCGCCTTCAGGGCGGTGGACAGGTTCGCGTAGACCTGTCGCACCTGGGCCTCGGCGTCACCCTTGCCGACCGTGTTGCCGTCCCCGTCCACCGGCACCTGCCCCGAGACGGCGACCATAGTCCCGGTGAAGGCGACCGCGTGGCTGTAGCCGTTGACGGGCGGTGAGCCGGTGGGGCGTATGAAGTGGTCCATGGCGCCGATCATGCCACGGCCGGATGCACACGCCCCGGCCACTGAATGACCGGGGATAAGCGGCGGGGCCCTGCCGGGACACTGTGCCGCAGCACAACGCACTCGCCTCTTCCCTGTGCGCACGCCTCCGGAACATCTCCGTCCCCTGTACGCACCGGCGGGCGGCTGGTGCCATGCCCCGCATGTCTTGCGCACACCGATCAACACCGCTTCCGTACAGGCCAGTTCACCGTGGCGGATTCCGCGCGCGGGGGTGCCGGTCGTGAGCGCGGGTGACGGGCAGTCGTTCGCCGTCGTGGTCTTCCTCGCGTTCGTCGCCGTGTCCCTGCTGCTGTGCGGGCTCGCCGCGGCGGACGTCGACGACCCCGAGCACTTCTACGCGGGTGGCAGCGCGGCCTTCGGGCCGGTCGGTGGCGGGCTCGCCCTCGCCGGTGACTACATCTCCGCGGCCACCTTGCTCAGCACCACGGGCGCGGTCGCCCTGGACGGCGCCGACGGCATGCTCTTCGCCGCCGCCACCGTCCTGTCGCTCTACCTCGTCATGCGGATACTCGGCGAACGCCTGCGGCGCGGCGGCGTGTTCACCCTCGGGGACTTCCTCACCGACCGGCTCGGCGACCCGTCCGTCCGTGGCGCGCTCGGCGTCGCCGGTCTCGTCGTCCTCGCACCGCTGCTCCTGGTGCAGCTCACCACCGCCGGCCGCGTCATGGTGGCGATGTTCGGCCTGCCCGGGGGCGCGCTCACCTGGTGCACGGTCGCGGGCGGCGCCCTCATGATCTGCTACGCGGCGATCGGCGGGATGCGCGGCGTCGGCTACGTGCAGATCCTCAAGGTGGGGGTGGTCCTGACCGCCCTGCTGCTGCTCGCGGGCATCGTCCTCGCGCGGTTCGGCTGGTCGCCGGCCGGCCTGTTCGACGCCGCCCGCGACCGCTCGGGGGCCGGTTCGGGGTACGCGCTCCCGGGGCTGCACTTCGGCCACTCCCTGGGCGGCCGCCTCGATCTCCTCAGCTTCGAGGCCACCCTTCTGCTCGGCGCCGCCTGCCTGCCGCACGTCACCATGCGCCTGCATCCGCTGCGGGACGCCCGCACCGCCCGCCGCGCCGTGGGCTGGGCCGTCGGACCGGTCGCTGCGGTGTGCGCCGGGGTGGTGGTGGCCGGGCTCGGCGCGTGCGCGCTGATCGGCCGGGACGCCATCCGGGCCGCGGACCCCGGGGGAGCGACCGCCCTGCTGATGGTGGTCGGCGCGCTCGACCCCGTGGAGGGCGGGGCGCGGCACAGCATGCTCTTCGCGATCGTCGCGTGCGCCGTCTTCGCGACCACTCTCGCGGCCGTCGCCGGGATCACGCTCGCCGCCGCCTCCAGCATCGCGCGTGACTTCCGGGCGCGGCCCGCGCGGGGCACGGTCGGCCGGGCCGCGGCGAGGGAGATCCGGCAGGCGCGCGTGGGCATCGTCGTCGTCGGTGCCGTCGCCGTCGTCCTCGCGGCCCTGCTGGGGGACCGCGGCACGATGACGCTGATCGCGCTGTCGTTCACGGTGGCGGCGTCGGTGCTGGCCCCGGTCCTGCTGTACACGCTGTTCCTGCCGGGCTACTCCGCCACGGGTGTGCGCTGGACCGTCTACGGGACGCTGCCGCTCGTCGTGGTGCTGCTGGCCGGGTCCCCGGCGATGACGGGCTCGCCCGTCGCGGTCTTCCCCGGCCACGACATCCACTGGTTCCCGCTGCAGACACCGGGGTTGCTCACCATTCCGGCGGGTTTCCTGCTCGGGCTCGTCGGCCGCACACGTGTGAGCGCCGCGCGGCGACACACACGTAGCCCCTACGACGAGGTGCGTACGGGCGGCTGACCCGCACGTGTGCCGGCGTACCGGCTCCGCGGGCGCGTCAGCCCGAGATGTCCTCGCAGCGTGGTGCTCGTGTAGGCGGTACGGAAGGCGTCCCGGCGCTGGAGAGCCGGGACCAGCCCTTGGGTGATCGCCGTCAGGTCGTGCGGCAGGACGGCGGGGCGCAGGCGGAAGCCGTCGAGCCCGGCGGAGCGCCGGTCGAGGAGGAGGTCGGCGAGTTCGTCCGGGGTGCCGGTGAAGATCTCGGCGTCGGAGGTGAGCGGCGTCCCCGCGAGGTCGTCGAGGCGGGCCAGTCGGCGCGCCGCCTCGCCGGGGGTGTCGTCGAGGAGGACGAGCAGGTCGGCGAGGACGAGGAGCGGTTGTGCCGCGCGGTCGCGGCCGACGGCGGTGGCCGCCGCGTCGACGTCGCCGAGCACCGCCTTCGTACCGGGCCGGTCGTGCGGGGTGACGAGGACGACGTCGGAGGCGCGCGCCGCGAACTCGTACGGCACGGAGGCGTGCGCGAGGCTCACCACCGGCGGCTGCCCCTGGGGCGGGCGGGGTGTGATCGAGGGTCCGCGGACGCTGAAGTGCGCTCCCTCGAAGTCGACGGGGTGGATCCGGTCACCGTCGATGAAGCGGCCGGTGGCGACGTCGCGGATCTCCGCGTCGTCCTCCCAGCTGTCCCAGAGGCGGCGTACGACCTCCACCACGTCGGCGGCCTCGTCGAACAGCGGGCGGAGCCGGGCGGCGATGCGCTCCGGGTCGCGGGCCTCCTCGTCGGTGAGCTGCGGAGTGGTGCGGCGCCCGAAGTGGGCGGCGTCGGCGGCCCGGGAGGCGATCTGGGGGCGCCACCCGGCACGTCCGGTGGCGGCGAAGTCGAGGGTGGCGACGGCCAGGGAGAGGTGGAACGGCTCGGTGTGCGTGACGTTCGCGGTCGGTACGAGTCCGATGTGCCGGGTCGGCGGGGCGAGGCGGGCGGCGAGCAGGACCGCGTCGAGGCTGCCGCGCACCTGGTCGGTGCGGTCGTCGGGCCGGTGGAAGGCGGCGGACTGCAGGCCCAGCGAATCCTCCAGGGTGACGAAGTCGAGCAGCCCGCGCTCGGCCTCCGCCACCAGGGCGCTCCAGTAGTCGGGGGTGAACAGGTCGGCGGGCCGGATGCCGGCCGTGCGCCAGGCCGCCGGGTGCCAGCCCGCCCCGTCGAGGGCGACGGCCAGGTGGAAGGGGGTGCCGGTCATCGCGTCGCGCTGCCTTCCTGCAAGGGCGTACGGGCATGGGCGCGGGGGCGCGCCGGGCCCAGGCCCAGATGGTCGCGGAGGGTGGTGCCGGTGTACTCCGTGCGGAAGACGCCGCGCTCCTGGAGCAGCGGCACCACCCGGTCGACGACGTCGTCGAGGCCGCCGGGGGTCAGATGCGGCACCAGGACGAACCCGTCGGCGCCGCCGCTCCGCACGAAGTGCTCGATGGCGTCGGCGACGGTCCGCGGGCTGCCGACGAAGGTCTGCCCGCCGTGCACCTCGATGACGAGTTCACGGATGCTGAGGCCGCGCTCCTCGGCCAGCGCCCGCCAGCGGCGCGCGGTCTCCAGCCGCCCGGTGCGGAAGACGGAGTGGCCGCGCAGGAGCAGGGAGTCGGGGTCCGGGTCGATGTCGGGCAGGGGGCCGTCGGGGTCGTAGGCCGACAGGTCGCGGCCCCACACCGCCTCCAGGTGGGCGAGGGCGGTCTCCGGGCCGTTCTGGGCACGGGTGATCTCGTCGGCGTACGCGGCGGCCTCCGCGTCGGTGTCGGCGACCACGACGGTGGCGGTGGGCAGCACCTTCAGCTCGTCGGGGCCGCGCCCGTGGCGGGCGAGGCGGCCCTTGACGTCGCGGTAGAAGGCGCGCGCCTCGTCCAGCCGGTTGTACTTGCTGAAGATGACGTCGGCGTCGGAAGCGGCGAACTCGCGGCCCGCGTCGGACTCCCCGGCCTGGATGACCACCGGATGGCCCTGCGGGCTCCGGGGCGAGGTGAAGCGGCCGCTGATGTCGAAGTGCTCACCCCGGTGCGCGAACCGCCCCGCGCCGGGACGCAAGAAGTGGCCCTGCGCGGGATCGTCGAGGAGGGCGTCGTCGTCCCAGCTCTCCCACAACTGCCGTGTGACGGCGAGGAACTCGGCGGCGCGCGTGTAGCGGTCGGCCTCCTTCAGGAAGCCGCCCCTGCGGAAGTTCTCACCGGTGAAGGCGTCGAAGCTGGTCACCACGTTCCAGGCGGCGCGACCCCCGCTCAGATGGTCCAGGGTGGCCAGCCTGCGGGCCACTTCGTAGGGCTCGTTGAAGGTCGCGTTGACCGTCGCGGCCAGACCGAGGCGCCGAGTGACGGCCGCCAGCGCGGCCAGCACCGTCAGATTCTCGGGGCGGCCCGCGACGTCGTACTCGTAGATCCGCTCCTTGTGCTCACGCAGCCGCAACCCCTCGGCGAGGAAGAAGAAGTCGAACAGTCCGCGCTCCGCGGTGCGGGCCAGCGCGGCGAACGACTCGAAGGCGATCTGGCTGCGCGACCTGGGGTCGGACCATACGGTCACGTTGTGGATGCCGGGCAGCTGCGCGGCGAGGATCACCTGTTTCCCGGCCGGGGCGGTCACGGTGGTTCCTACCTCCTGTGGTGGATGTGCGGGGTGGTGCCCCGAGCCTGCACGAGCGCCGAGGGCGCCGCACAGGCCAAGGGCCCCTATTTCACGCGGTGTTCACGGCCGGGGCGGGAGCGGGCGCGGTGAAGCGCACGGTGTTGTCGAGAGTGACGCCATGGCTCTTGACCTCGATGGCGACACGGTCCCCGTCCGCGATCCGGAAGCCGTCGTGGAAACTCGCCTCGTCGGCGCCGAGCAGCAGGTAGTTGACCAGGCCCGGCCTGCGCACGGCGGGGAAGGTGAAGAAGTGCGCGGCCATGTCGGCGACCCGGAAGTACAGCGCGTCACCGCCGCAGTCGAAGGAGCCCTCCCAGGCGGTGGCGCCGTCGCGGAGGATCGTGGTCCGGCCGGTCACCGAGGCGGGCGGCGGGCCGAGGAAGAGCCAGGGCGCGAGCGCCGTGTCGCACAGCTTGCAGTACGGGTTGTAGCCCGGATCCTTGCGGTGCAGGCCGATGTCGCACAGGTCGTTGCCGAAGGTGTAGCCGGCGTAGTGCGGGGTGCCGTCGGCGTCGTTGACGTAGACGAGCGCCACCTCGGGCTCCTCGATGAGCGCCACGGGGGAGGCGGGCACGACGAGATCCTCACCCGGCAGCCGCGCCCAGTCGCCGAACCCCTTGAAGAACCACTTCGGCGGCGTGAACTCACCGCCCTCCGGCGCCTTCTCGCCGCCCCACTTCTTGGTGTGGGTGCCCATGAAGCCGCTCAGCAGCGCGCTGCCGGTGGCCTCCGGCAGCAGGGGCGGGCGCAGCCGCAGCTCCGGGTCGTCGGCGGGCACGGTGACGGGCTCGGCCGCCGTGAGCGCCGTCCGCACCGCCTCGGGCGAACCGTCGGTGGTGAGGAACGTGTCGGCGAGGGTGGGTGCGTCGACCGGGTGGAGGGTGAGCGCGGCGCCCGGTTCGGGCAGGCCGAAGCCGACGTGGCGGCGGCCCTGGTGGTCGGCTTCGAAGAGCACGGGCGGTACGGGGGACGGGGACGTGGGCTCGGGCATGGAAGCCTCGCTTCGTGAGAGGTGGTGGGGGTCAGATGCCTGCGGTGAGGTGGGCGAACGCCGTCCCGACGTGGTCGAGCGCGTCGTCGATCCACGGCAGCCGCAGCGGGTCGGCGGCGTCGAGCGCGGCCTGCCGCTCGTCGTCGGTGGTGCCGTAGAGGCGGCTGGTGGCGACGCGCAGCCGCAGGGGATCGCCGGGTTCGCCGAAGGCGCGGGCGGGCAGCACGCCGACGCCGTGCCGGTCGAGCAGCCACTGGGCGGCGGACTCGCCGCCGGTCACGCCGAGCGCGGCCAGGCGGTCCCGGCGTGGTTCGAAATCCGGGTAGAGGTAGCAGGTGGCGACCACCGGAGCGAGTACGGCGTCCGCCGCCGTGAGCCGGGCGGCGACGGCGCGTGCCACCGTGGCGTGCAGCCGCCTGCTCGCCTCCACACGCGCCACGACCTCGGGCGGTTCGGCCAGCGCGTAGGCGGCGGCCTCCTGCACGGGTGCGGGCGGGCTCGACCAGATCTGGCTGGCCACCGAGGCGAGCGCCGTGTGCAGGGCTCGTCCGGGCTCGCCGTCGGGCAGCCGGGCGACCCCGGTGCGCCAGCCCCCGACGGCGAGGTTCTTGGTGAGACCGGAGGTGATGACGGTGCGTTCCGGCGCGTACCGGGCGGGCGATACCGGTGGGGACGCGGGATCGTGGACCAGGTCGTGGTAGATCTCGTCGGAGACGATGACGAGGTCCAACTCCCGCGCCACCGACCCGAGGTGCCGTACCGTCTCGGCCGGTGCGACGGTCCCCGTGGGGTTGTCGGGGACCGTCACCACGACCGCGCGCGGGTCGCGCCCCGCCGCGCGGGCGCGGACGACCGCCTCGCGCAGCAGCTCCGGGTCGGGCACCCCGCCGCGCCCCGGCGCCACCGGCACGGGCAGCGGGGAGCCGCCCGCGAGCCGGGTCTGGGCGGCGTAGCTGACCCAGCCGGGGACCGGGACCACCACGTCGCCGCCGATCGCCAGTTGCAGCGCGAACAGCAGCGCTTTGCTGCCCGGCCCGGCCACCACCTGTTCCGGCGCGGTGGCCAGGCCGCGGCGCGTCCAGTAGCCGGCGGCGGCGCTGCGGAGTTCCGGGCTGCCGGTGACCGGTCCGTACGCGGTGCGGCGCACGGCACCGGCCAGCCGGGCGGCGAGTTCGGGCAGGACGGGCAGGCCGATCTCGCCGCTGGCCATGGGCAGGATCCGCTGTCCGGCGCGTTGTCTGCGGGCCAGGACCGCGTCGGCCGCGAGCGTCGCGGACATGGGGACCGGGGTGGGCATGGGTTCTCCGTGGCGGAAGGGTCGGGTCAGCTCGTGGTGGGTGTGAAGCGGGCGCGAAGCACGGCCTTGCGGACCTTTCCCGTGAGGGTCTTGGGCAGTGCGGGCACCACCTCGACCCGGTCGGGCAGGAACCGTTCGTCGTGCCCGAGGGCGCGCAGATGGTCGCGGACGGCGTCGAGCGTGGGGCCGGTGCCGTCGCGGGGCACGACCACGGCGAGGATCGTCGCGTCGTCCAGACCGACCAGCGCGGCCTCGGCGGCGGCCGGATGCGTGCCGATGGCCCCCTCCAGCTGGGCCGCCGGAGCCACCTCGCCGTCGCGGACGATGGCGTCGCGGGCGCGGCCGAGGACCCGGATGCCGCCACGGCCGTCGTCGCGGGCCAGGTCCCCGGTGTCGAACCAGCCGTCCGCGTCGAGCTCGGCGGCGAACGCCTCCGGGCGCCGGTGGTAGCCGAGCGCGAGGGAGGCCCCGCGCACCCGGAGCCGGCCGACGCCGTCCGCGCCGCCGTGCGGCAGCGGGTCGATACGTGTCTCCATGGCGTCGATGGGGCGGCCGTTGCTGTGCGCGGCCCAGCCGTCGGGGTCGTCGGGGCGGGTGGTGGTCACGGGCCCGTTCTCCGACATGCCCCACAGGGAGTGGGCGCGGGCGCCGAGTGTGGCGTGCACCTCCTCGGCGAGGGAGGCGAGGACCGGGGCGGAGCCGATCACGACGTGGCGCAGGCTGCTCGTGTCGCGCGGGGCGGCGCGCTGGGCCTCGACCACGTCGGCGAGGGTGGCGGGGGGCCCGTAGAGCAGGGTGGCGCCGTAGCGTTCGACCAGGTCGAGCAGGGCCGGGTTGTCGCGCAGGTCCTGGAAGGCGACGGTGCCGCCGAGCAGCACACCCGCCAGCACACCTTGCGCGAAGCCGGAGTAGTGGACGAGAGGAGTGGAGACGGCGACGGTCCAGTCGGGGCCGGGACCGAAGGCGTCGACGTACCCGCGCACCGCCGAGTGCACGGTGTTCTGGCTGTGCAGGACGCCTTTGGACTCGCCGGTCGTGCCGGAGGTGAACAGGACGACGAAGGGTTCGTCGGCGGTGAGTTCGCGGCCCTCCAGGTCCTGTGCCCGCAGGTCCTCCCACCGGGGGGCGACGAAGTGGTCGTGGAAGGGGCGGGCCCCCTCGGGTGCGGGTCCGCCGCCGACGGCGAACACATGGTCCAGTTCGGGCAGTTCGGCGCGCAGCCCGGCGACGGTGGCCGCGAGCGGGACGCCCTCCCAGTCCGGCAGGGTCACACATACCCGGGCCCGGGTGAGCGAGAGCCGGTGGCGCAGCTCGTCCTCCGGGCACACCGGGGAGATCGGGACGATGACCGCGCCGACCCGGATGGTGGCGAACATCAGCGCCACCAGCTCCCAGCGGTTGGGCAGTTGCACGGCGACCGCGTCGCCGCGCCGCACCCCCAGGTCGAGCAGGGCACCGGCGAACCGGTCGGTGAGCCGGGCCAGTTCGGCGTAGTCGAGGGTGTCGGTGCGGGACTCCGCGAGGCGGCGCGCGGCGATCGCGAGTTTGCGGGGATGTTCGCGGGCCTGGCGGCGCAGGTCGTCGAGGAAGGTGTCGGTGCGCCACCAGCCGCGTTCCAGATACGTGTGTCGCGGGGGGCCGGGGCGGGCGACGTCCGCCGCGAGCGTGGTCATCGGCGCTCCGCGCGGCGGACGTCCAGCAGCTCGGCCAGCGGGTCACCGGCCTGTCCGGCGGCGATCTCCAGAAGGTCGCGGGTGTTCGTCCGCACCCGGTCGGCCACCCAGTCGAAGACCCATTCCTTGCGGGCGTCGGCGGACAGGTCGAAGGGGACGACACGGGTGACCGCGAGCGCGGCGGAGGCGGCCCCGCCGATGTTGGCGATGACGCCGGGCACCAGGTGGGAGCCGGAGGCGGTGACCTTCTCGCGGGCGGCGTCGGTGGAGGCGAGGTTGGCGCCCTCGACGACGAGACGGGCGCGCAGCCGGTGCACGTTGGCCTCGGTGAGCGCGTGCTTCTGCGCGGCGAGGACCAGCAGGTCGGCGTCGACGTCCAGCCATGCCTCGGGCTCGGCGGAGACGGTGACGTGCTGGGGCAGCCTGGAGCGGTCGATGCGGCCGTAGGTGTCGGTGACGGCGATCAGGTCGTCCACCGGGAGCCGGTCGGCGCTGACGGTGCCCGCCACGTCGGCGACGCCGACGACGGTGTGGCCGCGCGTCTCCAGGAACCGGGCGACGGCCCGGCCGACGGCGCCGAACCCCTGGATGACGACGCGGGCGGCACCGGTGCGGCCCCCCGCCTCCAGAGCGGTGAGCGCGGCGGTCCCGACACCGTGACCGGTGGCGTCGATCAGCGGCTCGTAGTACGTGCGCCAGTCCACCGGCATGTCAGGGGCGCCGCGCCGGAAGCGCGGGTCGTAGCCGGCCTCGGCGAAGAAGACGGCCCGGTCGGCGGGGGTGACGCCCATGTCGATGCCGAGGTGGATGCCGCCGTGCAGGAGCGGCTTGACGGTGCGGCCGAAGGTGCGGAAGGTCTCCTCGCGGGCGGCGCCCTCGCTGTTGCCGCCGTCGGAGACGATGCCCGCCTTCGCGCCGCCGATGGGCAGCTTGGCGAGGGTGAACTTGTGGGTCATGTCCCGGGCGAGGCCCGCGACTTCCTCCTCGGTGACGGTGCCGGTCATCCGGGTGCCGCCCATGGCCAGTCCGTCGACCAGGGTGTCCACCACGACCCAGCCGCGCAGCGGGCCGCCGCTGCCGTTGAGGTGGACGGTGAAGGCGGGTTGTTCGGTGTCTGCCGTGAAGCTCATGGCCGGGGTCCTTCGCGGGGTCGGGGTCTTCGGTGCGTGCTGCGGGTGCGGGGTGGTTCAGCGATACAGGTCGGCGAAGCCGCGCAGGATCTCCAGGCCGTCCTTGCGGAACTCCAGGTGGGCCTGCGAGCCGTGGATGCGTCCGTCGTCGGAGCGCAGGAACTCCACGGGCGCCTGCGCGGAGCGGCCGATGGAGCGGAAGCCGGGCGGGGCCGCCTCCAGGTAGAGGGTGTGCCGGTGGAAGACGGTCACCTTGGGTTTCACGTAGGTGAAGAGGGGCTGGTCCTTGTCGACCTCGGCCTCGTGGCCGCCGACCCGTTGCGGGCCCGGGACGAGCCGTCCGCCGGCCTGGGTGGCGAGCAACTGCATGCCGCCGCAGATACCGAAGACCGGCAGGCGGGAGCTAAGGACGAGGTCGACGAGGGGCTTGTAGTGGTCGAGGTCGTAGGCGCGGACCTTGGTGCCGCTGAGCACCACCGCCTGGTAGCGGCCGTCGAGCCGGGCGGGCAGCGAGGCCACGTCGGTCGTCTCGGTCCGCGAGCCCAGCTCCTCGAAGCGGGCGCGCAGTTGGGGCAGGGACAGGGTGCCGTTGTTGACGAGGAGGACGCGGGGCAGTGACACGTGAGTACTCCAAAGGCGAAGAGGTGGGGGCCCGTCGGGTTCAGGCCGCGGAGCGCGCCGCGGCCTCGGGGACGACGACGGTGCCGGTGCGGGCCGCGAGCAGGTCGCTGACGCTGCCGCTGCCGAGCACCACCGAGGGCACCCCGCGATCGAGGGCCTCACCGGCCGCGCGCAGCTTCTTGCGCATGCCGCCGGTCGCCTTGGTGTCGCGGAACCGGGCCGCCGCGTCGGCGCGGATCCGGGTCACGGGTTCGTCGTCCACCAGCAGGTGGGGCACGTCGGTGACGAGGACCAGGGTGGTGGCGCCGACCGCTCCGGCCAGCGCGGCGGCGGCCCGGTCGCCGTCGGTGTTGACCTCCTGGCCCGCCGCGTTGCGGGCGAGCGGCGTGATCAGATGGGCGTGACCCGCGCGCAGTTCGCCGAGCGGGGCCGGATCGACTCCGGTGATCGGGCCGACCAGGTTCTCCAGCTCGACGAGCTGCTTCTCGCGCCACCACCAGCGCTCACCGGCGCCCGCCGCGACGATCCCGTCGCTGCCGAGGAGCCGCCGCGCGGTGATGCCGCGCCGCTCCAGGCGGTCGAGGACGTCGGCGCCGAGCCGCGCGCTGACCGTCTTGATGTCGGCGATCACCTCGGGGGTGGTCCACCGGCTCTGGTTGCCGTAGCGGTCGCGCAGCACGGCGGCGGGGTCCGCGTGCCGGCCGCCGAGCCGCTTGAGCGGCTTGGACCAGCCGTGCACGAGGAGCAGCGGGCGGCGTCGGGCGTGCTCGGCGAGATCGTCCCACCAGGGCCCGGACAGGTCGTCGAGGGCGCTGCCGCCCAGCTTCACGACGAGGGGTGCGGTGCTCACGCGGGCATCACCGGCTGCATGGTCAGTCCTGTCTCCTCGGGCAGGCCGAAGCGGAGGTTGGCGGCCTGCACGGCCTGTCCGGCGGCGCCCTTGACGAGGTTGTCGAGCGCGGCGAGCACCACGATCCGGTCGGCGTCCGGGTCGTGGAGGACGGACACGTCGCAGTAGTTGGAGCCGAGGACGGCCTGCGGATCGGGCACCGGGATGAGCGTCTCGGTGTGCCGTCGTACGCGCACGAAGGGCTGTCCCTTGTAGAAGCGCAGGTACGCGCGGTGCAGGGCGCGCTGGTCGACCGGCTCGGCGGGGAACGCGTACGTGCTGGTGAGCAGGCCGCGGACGTGGGAGACACCGTACGCGGACATGCTGAGCGAGCCGACCGAGCCTGCCTTCCCGGCGGCTTCGCGGGTCAGGAAGTCGCCGACCTCGGCGGCGTGCCGGTGGCCGGTCGGGGCGTACGGGGCGATGGCGCCGTTGCGCAGGGCGTGCAGATCGGTGGCGCGCAGTTGGAGCCCGCCGCCGCTGGAGCCGCTCTTGCCGTCCACGACGACGGTGGTGAGGTCCAGGCCCAGGCCGAGCGTGAGCGGGGCGAGCCCCAGGGTGAGGGCGGTCGCGTAGCAGCCGGGCAGGGAGATGAGCGCGGCGTCGGGCAGGCGGTCGCGGACCAGCTCGGGGACGCCGTAGACGAACCGTTCGGCGAGGTCGGGGCGGCGCTGCACCTTCGGGTACCAGCGCTCGTGCAGCTCCGGGGTGCGGATGCGGAAGGCGCCGCTGAGGTCGACGAGCGCGGGGACGCGGTCGGCGAGCAGCGCGGCCAGGTCGGCGGAGACGGGCGCGGGCGTGGCGAGGAAGAGGACGTCGACGCGGTCCGCCACGTCCTCGGTGACGGCTTCCACGGCGAGCCCGAGGTCCTGGCGCAGGTTCGGGTGGAGTTCGGCGGGGCGCCTGCCGACGTGGGAGGAGCCGCCGAGGAAGGTCAGCTCGAACTCCGGGTGCTGGGTGAGCAGCCGGATGAGGTCGCCGCCGGCGAGCCCGGAGGCGCCGACGACTCCTGCGCGGATCATGCGAGCAGCTCCTGTACGTAGCGGCCGATGGCCGAGGGGACGTCGGCCCCGGTGGCGGTGGACACGGCCCGGAAGCCGGGGGCGTGGTTGACCTCGTTGACGACGAGTCCTTCGGGGGTGCGGAACAGGTCGACGCCGTAGATGCCGGGGCCGAGGACGTCGAGCACCGCGTCCACGGTCTTGGCGATCTCGGGCTCGTGGTCCAGGGCCGCCCGCTGGTGGTCGCCGAGCGCGGCGTTGTTGCGCCAGTCGGCGCCGCCCGGCTCGAACTCGGCGACGGCGACCAGCTCCCGGCCGACGACCAGGCAGCGCACGGAGCCGCCGCCGAGGAACGGTTCGACGAGCGCGGCCTGCTCGAAGGCGTGGCCGAGGTCCTCCACGTAGTCGTAGACGGACTGGGCGGTGTCGGCGTCGCGGAGCAGGGTGACGCGTTTGCCCATGCCGCCGAAGACCGGCTTCAGGACGACGGGCGGGGGCAGTTCGGTCAGGGCGCGGGTGAAGTCCTTGCGGGACAGGACGAGGCGGTGGTCCGGCACGGGCACGTCGGCGGTGCGCAGAGCTGCCCGCAGGGCGGCCTTGTTCTCGCAGGCGTGGATGGCCCGGGCGGTGTTGAGGGTGGGGACCCCGGCGGCCTCCGCGAGGGTGGCGATCAGGCCGCCGCGGGTGTAGCTGCGGCTGCGGACGAGCAGCAGGTCGAAGTCGGCGACCGAGGGCGCGTCGGCCGCACCTAGGCACAGGGACTCGTCGTTGACCCACGCGACGGAGAGGCCGAGGGCGGGTCCGGCCTCGATGAGGCGGCGCTCCTCCCAGGCGATCCGGTCGGCGACGACGCCCACCTTGGGGGTTCTCAGGGCCATGTCACTGGCCCCAGTCGCGCAGTTGGACCTCGACGGTCTCCAGGGTCAGCACACCGTCGACGGCGCTCTCGACGCGCAGCGTCAGCAGGCACTCGGGGCACGACAGGGTCTCACCGGGGCCGATCGGCGGCACGGTCAGCTCCGTCTCGCACTCGGGGCAGACGCCGGAGAGGGTGGCGGTGGTCATGAAGCACTCCGATGATCAAGAAGGGGGATGAGCTGAGGGAAGGACTGGACGGTGTCTCAGGTGGCGGCGGTGAAGTCCACCGCCGCCTTGCGGATGGCGTCGCGGTCGAGCAGCGGGCGCCCGTTCTCCTCCTGCCGCGCGGCCAGCCAGGGCGTGAAGGCGGTGACGTCGACGTCGAGCCCCGAGTCGGTCAGGGCCCAGCCGACCAGTGCCGGGGTGAGCCGGGTGCGCACCTTCAACTCGCGTGTGTTGCCGACCAGTTCGGCGGGCAGCGTCTCGTACGCCTCCGGGTGGGTGAGCTGGCCCGGGAGTTCGTAGGCGAACGCGTGCGCGGTGGTGGGGCCCGGCTGGAACGCCTCGCCGAGCTGGGCGCCGCGCAGCGCGAGCCGGGACAGCTCGGTGAGGTGGCTCAGGTCGAAGCGGGTGTCGCCGTGGATGACGCGGAGCGCGGTGAGGAGTTCGGCCAGCGGCGCGTTGCCACCGCGCTCACCGATGCCGCCGACGGTGGCGGAGACCCAGCGCGCTCCGGCGCGGACGGCGGCGAGCGAGTTGGCGACGGCCAGGCCGAGCATGTTGTGCGAGTGGATCTCGATCTCGGCGCCGTCGATCTCCGTCAGGTCACCGATGACCCGCTCCATCTGCCACGGCGACAGATAGGCGACGGTCTCGGCGAGGCGGAAGCGGTCGGCGCCGGCCTCGAACCCGGCCGTCACGTACGGGACGAGCCGCCCGGCCGGGGTACGGGCCCCGTCCTCACCGCTGAACGTGACATGGAAGCCGCGCTCCTTCGCCTGCCCGACAGCCGAGCGGACCAGCGCGGTCAGCAGCTTGGCGCTGGGCGTGCCGAGCTTCAGCGCGGCGTGCTGCTCCGAGGTCGGGATGGAGTACATCACGTGCCGCACACCGAGCCGTTCGGCCTCGTCCAGCGCGGTGGCGACCTGCCGCCGGTCCCGTACGACGAGCAGGGTCATGCTGCGCTCGGGACCCACGGCCTCGTGCGTGGCGAGGACCAGGTCGGCGTCCTTGGAGCCGGGCCCGGAGACCATGCCGACCTCCACCAGGTCGACGCCGGTGGCCACGAGCAGACGCGCGATCGCCGACGCGTCCCGCGGGCCGAACTCGACACCCGCCATGTGCGCGGAGTCCCGCAGTGTCGCGTCGGATATCCGGGGCGACACCGCCGGGACCACCCGGTCCCCGATGTCTTCCGCTCCTGTCATGTCACTCACTCCTTTTCGCTCGGGTTCGTTCGGCGCGGCACTGGAAACAGCCTCCGATTCCACCGAGGAGAAACACAAGAGAGGGCGGGTGAGGCTTCTGGGAGAAGTGTCAAGCAATGTCAGGAGCGTGAGGAAGAACGAAAGAAGAGTGCGGCCACGACAAATCACCGACGTATTCCCCACCCCTCTTTCCGGGGCGTCCTAGCGTGCGGCCATGGACCTTTTTCCTCTGCCCCGACTGGGCCTGGTCGTGCCGCCCGAGAACCCCACCGCGGAACCGGAGTTCCACCATTTCCTCGGCGGCCGCGTCAACGTCCACACCACGCGCTTCCCCCTCACCCCCGGCCTCGGACTGCGCCGGATGCTGGAGACGTACAACGACGTCCTGCCGGACACGCTCGGCGCCTTCGGGGAGCTCCGGCTCGACGCGGCGGTGGTCGCGTGCAGCGCCTCGCACTACCTCCTCGGCCCGGACGGCGACCGGGACTTCTGCGCGCGGCTGTCCGCCCGCGCCGGCCACCCGGTGGCCTCCTCCACGCAGGCGGTCCTCGCGGTCGCCGCGTCCCTCGGGCTGCGCCGGGTGACGCTGGTGTCGCCCTACGAGCCGTGGCTGACGGAGACCTCCCGCGCCTTCTGGGAGCGGGCCGGCCTCACGGTGGACGCGGTGGTGCCCGTGCCGCTGCCCGGCGGCGGGCACGACCCGTACCGGGTGACGGCCCAGGACCTGCTCGGCCGCCTCGACACCGCGCTGCCCGACGACGACCGACCGCTCCTCTTCACCGGGACGGGCATGGGCACGCTCGCGGTCCTCGCCGAGCTGGAGCGGCGCAGGCCCGGACGGATCGCGCTCACCTCCAACCAGGCGTCGGCCCGCTGGGCACTGGACGTGACCGGTTCGGCCCCCGTCACACCGCCGGACGCACGTGTCCCATCCGGTAGCCGACACCCCGTACCGTGATGATCCAGTTGCTCGCGCCGAGTTTCGCTCGCAGGCTGCTGACATGGGTGTCGATCGTGCGGCTCGCGTGCCCCCATTCGCTGTCCCAGACCCGGGCCATGAGTTCCTTGCGCGAGAACACCGTCGCCGGGTTCTCCGCGAGCAGGTAGAGCAATTCGAATTCCTTCGCGGTGACCGGGACCAGCCGCCCGGACACCCGTACTTCGTGCGTGCGCGGATCGAGATGGAGCGGGTCGAGCGATATGGGTTCGGCGCCGCGCGGAGCGGCGGGCCGGGCCCGGCGGAGCACCGCCTCCGCGCGCGCGGCCAGTTCACGGAAGCCCCAGGCGCGCACCACGCAGTCGTCCGCGCCCGCCTGGAGGGCGAGGACCCGGCCGACTTCGTCCTCGCTGTCGGCGATGGCGATGAGCGGCACGTCGCCGTCGTCGCGCAGCGTGCGGCACACCCGTAACCCGTCCAGGTCCGGCAGTTCCAGGGAGAGCAGCACCAGGTCGGCCTCGCGGTGGGCGCGCAGCGCCATCGCGCCCGTGCCGACGCTGCGCGCCGCGTACCCCTGACGCCGCAGATTGCGCATCGTCTCCTCGGCGGTGTCCGGATCCCGCTCCACCACCAGCACACTCCTCATGACCGTGTTCGTCCTTCCCCGTTGTGATCGTCGGGCCCGGGTCGGCGCCGGGGCCCGCATGCGTCCGTGGTCACGTCATGCGTCCGTGGTCACGTCATACGTGTGTGTTCACGTCATGGGTGTGCGCTCAGGCGCGGGTGTGCGTACGCGGCCGAGAGCAGCGTCATGTGGTGGTGCCAGCCGGGGAAGGAGCGGCCCGCGAAGTCGGCGAGGCCGTACCGCGCGCGCAGGACCGCCAGCGCCTCGGCGCCCCGGGCGCGGGCCGCAAGCAGCGCGAGAACCTGCTCGACGCCCGCGCCCGCGACATCGGTGAGCCAGTGCCGGGCGGGCCCGTTCCCGCCGGGCGGCGCGCAGCCGAGGAGGCGGTACGGGTGTTCGGCGGCGAAGCCGGGCAGCCGGACCGGGCCCGGGTGCAGGTGCACGGCGGGGTACGGCCGGCGCAGCAGCAGGGGTTCCAGGAGGGCGCCCGCGGTGCCGATGCCGCCGGTGCGGGCGTGGCGCAGCTCCAGGTCGGCCGGCACCTCGGCGACGACCGCGCGGTTCAGGCGGGACAGCGCGGCAAGGACCGTGGCCGCTTCGGCGTAGCGCGTCAGGTCGAGCACCCAGGGCAGTTCCGTGCCCGCGGTGCGGGCGGGTGTGCCGGTGGCCAGGTCGAGGACGTGCAGGCCCGCGGGGCGCGGCAGTTCGGTGGGGGGTACGCGTGCGCGGGTGCGCAGGGAGCGGTCCGTCGCCCAGGGCCCGTCGAGGACCAGGTGCCAGTCGACGGGGAAGGCCGCGCCGGGCGCGGCGAGGAACAGGCCGAGCGCGCGCTGGGCGTTGACGGTGCGTCCGTCGGCCGGGTCCGTCCTGGCGTGCACGCCCACCGTGTGCGCGCCGGTCTTGGGCACCACGACGTCGGCGACCGTCCAGGCGTACGGTCGCACCCGCGCGGCCACGAGGCCGGTGAGCCGGGACCGCACCGGCCGCCAGTCCCAGGGGCTCGCGTTGACGAACTGGTGCAGGCCCTTGGCGGCCGTCGGCGGCAGGTTCAGCGTCCGGACCAACCGCAACGGCGTCTTGCGGCCCGGCGTGCGGGCGAGGGCGCGCAGATGGGTCTGCGCCCACCGGCGCTGCTCCGCACGGCGCAGCGAACCGAACACGTCCGCCGTGAACTCCCTCAGCGCCGCGTCGCCCTCTTCGCGGGTGCCGGTCTCGCTCGACCCCATCTGACGCGCGCCCCCCTCGTGATCGCCGGACGCGCAAAAAGTACCGCCTGGTGGCCGCATTTCGGCCACTTGTTCGTGGACTTTCCCATGTACGGCTCTGAGCTGGGTGAATGCGGTCCACGCGGGTCCGGGCGGGTGTGGTTGAAGGGGTGAACGTTGGTTTATGAAGTGTGTCGCGGCGCCTCTCTGACCTGCTTCTTGAGGCACATGTCACAAAGGTGTGAACGGGGTGTGGCAAACATAATTGCTGTGTGGCGAATATCTGTCGCCGTCGATTCCGCGCTCCTCGAATCCCCGCCGTCGGGGAATCCGAGAAGCGCGGGAAGCGGTGCCGCCAAAGGTCAGGAGGCGTCGGCGTGACGCGCCGGGAACCCTGCCGAGCGGGCGTACAGCACGACCACGAGGACCGGGGCGAGCAGGCCCAGCAGCGTCCACGGGAAGGAGTCGCTCCCGGCCGTGTCCAGGAGCACTCCGCCGATCACGCCGCCCGCCGCCATGGCCACGTTCCACAAGGTCACCAGCATCGCCTGGGCGCCGTCGGCGTGATCGCCGCCCGCCTCGCCCGCTGCCGTCTGCAACAGCGTCGGCACACCGCCCCAGCCCAGACCCCAGAGCACCGCCGCCAGGTAGACGAAGACCGTGTGCTCGGCGAGGACGCCCAGGAGCGCGGCGGCGACCGCCACCAACAGGGTGCTGGCGACCGTCAGTTGACGGAGCTGGCGGTGGATGCGGGCGCCGACGATCCAGATGCTCGCCAGCGAGGCCGCGCCGAAGACGAGCAGCACCAGGTCCGTGTCGTCGCCCAGGCCCAGGTCGTCGAGGAACGTCGCCACATACGCGTACAGGATCGTGTGCGCCAGGACGAAGACCAGGGTCACGAACAGGACGGGCGGCACACCGGGCACCTTCAACGCCTGCAACATGCCCGGGCGTTCACCGCCCCGCTGACCCGGGTAGTCCGGCACGGCGGCGACGATCCACAGCAGGAGTACGAGGGTGAGCCCCGTCATCGCCAGGAACGCGACCCGCCAGTCGGTCACCTTGCCGAGGAACGTCCCGGCGGGCACGCCCAGCGAGAGCGCGACCGGGATGCCGGCCATGGCGATGGCGATGGCACGCCCCTGGAGATGCGGCGGGGCCATCCGGCGCGCGTACCCCGCGAGCAGGGCCCAGGCGAGACCCGCCGCGACGCCCGCCACGAAGCGCGCGACCATCGTCAGGCCGTACACCGAGGAGACGGCGGTGACGCTGTTGGCCACGGCGAACCCGGCCATGGCCGCGAGCAGCAGGTGCTTGCGGCGCCAGCCGGAGGTCGCCGCGGTCAGCGGGATCGCCGTCAGCGCGGTCCCGAGCGCGTAGATGGTCACGGTCTGGCCGGTCGCCGACTCGCTGACACCCAGGTCACCGCTCATGGCGGGCAGCAGTCCCGCGGGGAGCGTCTCGGTGAGGCTCGTGATGAAGACGGCGGTGGCCAGGGCAAGCAGCGCGAACAGCGGCAGCTTCTGTGGATCGCCGGGCCGGGGCGCGTCCGGCTGCGCCGGTGCGCCTGCCGCGGTGTCCGGTGCGGTGCTCATGGTGTGTGCTCCAGGGTTTGTCGGGTGTGCGGGGATGTGCGGGGTGCTTGGTGCGAGGGGCTGAGAGTGTGCGGGGGGCTTGGTGTGAGGGATTCGGTGTGCGGGTCTCGTCGTGGTTGATCGCGCCGTTCCCCGCGCCCCCGGATGCGCACTTCGTGCGCCATCTCAGGGGGTGCCGCCGAGGCCGCCGTCCACCGGGAGCCGTGCCCCGGTGGTGAAGGTCGCGTCCGTGGCCAGGAACAGCGCGGCCCGCGCCACCTCCTCGGCCGCGCCGAGCCGCCCGAGCGGCGGCAGCGGAGTCGGGGGCCCGAGCGGGGCCTCGATACAGGCGGGGACCACGGCGTTGACCCGGATGCCCCGGGCCGCGAGTGCCGCCGCGAGCGCGTGCGGCTCCGCGCCGGAGGGGTCCGGCGCGGTGAGCACCACGGCGGCGCCCGGTCCCAGGCGGGACAGCAGCGGGCGGGCCAGCGGGGCCGTCGCGGCGAACAGCCAGTCCACGGCCGGTTCGGGCCCTTCGGCGGCCAGGAAGGCGTCGAGGGCGTCCGGGGCCACGACGTCGGCGGCGGAGCCCAGTTCGACGCGGAGCCGGTCCCGTTCGGAGACCGGCGCGACGACCACGACGCGGGCCCCGCCCTCCACGAGCCGCTTCGCGATGGCGAGACCGGTCGCCGGCGGCCCGCCCACGACCACGGCCCTACGGCCTCCGTACCTGGTCATGCGCGCGCCACCTTCCGTGTCCGTCCCGGTGGACCGACTGTGCGCACCCGCGCTTCGGAATTCCTTCGGATCTCCTTCGGATCCGCTTCGGGGCGCTCCTCACCGCGTGGCGGTGCCCGCCGGATAAGGTGATCGCCATGCAGTTCGGGGTGCTCGGACCACTCGTGGTCCGCAATGACGACGGGGAAGAGGTCACGGTCCCCGAGGCCAAGGTCCGCGCCCTGCTCGCGATGCTGCTCACCCAGGACGGGGGAACTGTCCCCGCGGACCGGCTCATCGACGCCCTGTGGGAGACCCGGCCGCCCGCCAACCCGGCCGGCGCCCTCCAGGCGCGCGTCTCGCAACTGCGCCGCGTCCTCGGCAAGAACCGCGTCGTGCACCGCCCTCCCGGCTACCACCTGGACCTCCACGCCGACGACGTCGACGCGGCACGGTTCCGGGAGCTGACGGCCCGGGCCGCCGCCGCACCCGCCCCCGCCGACCGCAGCGCCCTGCTCACCCAGGCCCTCGACCTGTGGCGCGGGCCCGCGTACGCGGACTTCGCGGACGCCGAGTTCGCCCGCCCCGTCGCCGCCCGCCTCGCCGAGGAGCGGCTCACCGCCCTGGAGGAGCGTGCCGCCGCCCGCCTGGAGCTCGGCGAGCACGCGGCGCTCGTCGGGGAGTTGGCCGAACTGACCGCCGCGCACCCCTTGCGCGAACGCCTCCGCGCCCTGCACCTGCGCGCCCTGTACGCCGCCGGACGCCAGAGCGAGGCCCTCGCCGCGTACGAGGACGTGCGCGCCCGGCTCGCGGAGGAGCTGGGCGTGGACCCGGGCCCCGAACTGGCCGCACTGCACACGGCTCTCCTGCGCCAGGACCCGCGTCTGTCCCCGCCGGCCGGTGCGCGCGCCTGGCCCCCGCCCCCCGCGACCGAGGCAGGCGCCCAGCCGCCCACAGCCGTGGCACAGCCCGGTGGTCCGTCCGGCAACCTCCCCACCCCGCTGACCGCGCTCATCGGCCGCGACACGATGCTCGCCCGGATACGCCAACTCCTGGACAGCGCGCGGCTGGTGACGCTCACCGGGCCCGGAGGCGTCGGCAAGACGCGGCTCGCGATCGCCGCGGCCACGGCCGTCCAGGACAGTTGGCTCGTCGAACTGTCCGGGGTGCGCTCCGGCTCGGTCGCCGATCTCGCCGACGTCGTCGCCACCGTGCTCGGCGTGCGCGACGACACCCGTACCGCACGGACCACGGACACGGGCGACGGCACCTTCCCCGGCCAGTTCCTCGCCGCCGCGCTGCGCGACCGCCACGCCCTCCTCGTCCTGGACAACTGCGAGCACGTCGTGGCGGCCGCAGCCGAGCTGGCCGGGCGCCTGCTGTCGGCCGCGCCCGGGCTCCGCGTGCTCGCCACCAGCCAGGAACCGCTCGGGCTGACCGGCGAGGCCGTCCTGCTCGTGGAACCGCTCGCCTCCGAGGACGCCGTCCGCCTCTTCACCGAACGGGCCGCCGCCTCCGCCCCCGGCTTCCCCGCCGACCCGGCCGCGTCCGGCCCCGCCGAACGCGCCGCCGTCGCCGAGATCTGCCGCCGCCTCGACGGCATCCCGCTCGCCCTCGAACTGGCCGCGACCCGCGTCCGCGCCCTCGGCGTCCAGGCGCTCGCCGCCCGCCTTGAGGACCGCTTCCAGATCCTCACCACCGGGCGGCGCGACGCCCCGGCCCGGCAGCAGACCTTGCGCGCGGTCATCGACTGGAGCTGGGAGCTGCTCAGCGCGCCCGAACGCATCGTGCTGCGCCGCCTCGCCGTGTTCAGCGACGGGTGCGACCTGGCGGCGGCGGAGGCCGTGACCGCGGGCGACGGGGTGGCCGGACCGGAGGTCCTGGACCTGATCACCCGGCTGGTCGACCGCTCCCTGGTGGTCGTGGCGGGCGGTCCGGGCGGCCCGCGCTATCAACTCCTGGAGTCGGTGGCCGCGTACGCCGTCGAGCGGATGCACGAGATGGCGGACCTCGCCGCGACCCGCGAGAGGCACCTGGCGTACTACCTGGAGCTGGCCGAACGCGCCGAGCCCGGTCTGCGAGGACCCGACCAGCGCCACCGGCTCGACCGCCTGGACGCCGAGGCGGGCAATCTGCGCGCCGCCCTCGACACGGCCACCCGCCTGGCCGCCGAGAGGAACAGCGCCCCCGCCGAGCGTCTGACCGGCACCCTCGCCTGGTGGTGGCTGTTGCGCGGCCGTCTCACCGAGGCGCGGCGCGCATGCGATGCCGTCCTCGCCCACGTCTCGCCCGCCACTCCCGCCGTCGAACTCGCGCTCCTGCGGCGGGCGTTCGCGCTCCTCACCGAAGGCCGCGGCGCGGCTCCCTCCGTCACCACGACCGACGGCTGCGTGCCCGACGCCCCCGACCCGGCCCGCCGCGCCCGCGCGCTGTGGCTGTGCGCGTACGGACTCTTCAGCGCGGGCGCGGCCGACGACGCCGACGCGCTCAACGCCCGAGCCCTGCACCTCTTCGAGACCCTGCACGACACCTGGGGGACGGCCGCCGCGCTCGGCCTGCGGGCCCGCCTCGCCCTGGACCGGGGCGACCTCGCGGGCCTCGGCCGCGACGGCCGGCGCAGCGCCCGCCTCTTCCGCGAACTCGGCGACCGGTGGGGCGAGTTGCAGACCGTCCCGCCCCTCGCCACGCTCGCCGAGATCAAGGGCGCGTACGAGGAGGCCGAACGGTTGCAGCGGGACGGGCTGCGCATCGCCCGCGACCTCGGCCTCCTGGCCGAGGTGTCCGCCCGCCTGTCCGGGCTCGGCCGGCTCGCCCTGCTGGCCCGGGACTGGGACCGCGCCCGCGCCCTGCACCACGAGGCCCGCCGGATCGCCGCCGAGCAGGGGTACGCGTACGCCGAGATCCACGCCGAGATGGGCCTGGCCCTCGGCGCCCGGCGCTCCGGCGACCTCGACGGCGCGGCACACCATCTGGCGCGGCTGCGGGACGGGTTCGCCCAGGCGTCGTCGCTCGCGGGCGAGCATCTGCGCCTCGCGGAGCTGGGCTTCCTCGCCGAGCTGCGCTCCCGCCCCGACGAGGCCCTCGCCCTGCACCTGGAGGGCCTCGCCGTCGCCCGCGCCCTCGCCGAGCCCCGCGCCCTCGCCCTGTCCCTGGAGGGCCTGGCGGGCGCCCTGTCGTCCCGTGCCCCCGCCGCGGCGGCCGAACTCCTCGGCGCGGCGGAGGCCGAACGCCTCGGCGTCGACGCCCCGTTGCCGCCCGCCGAGCGCGGGGACGTGGACCGGATCGCCGCCGCGCTGCGAGCGGCCCTGGGGGCGGAGGAGTACCGGCGCGCCTTCGACCGCGGCGCCCGGGACGGCGGCGAACACACGCTGAACCGGCTGGACGAACAGCTCGCCCCGGCCTGAGACAGCCCTGCCGGGCCGCTGCTCGCGGCCCGGTTGTGACACGCGCATGGCGGCGCCATGACCGGGCCATTGCAGTCTCGTTCAATCCAACGGGCATGCGTTGACCGGCAGTTGGCGCCTCCCTAGCGTCGGCCACATGTCGATCACCACGACCGTCGCCCCCTTCGAGATCGTCCGCACCGGACCGCGCTTCGGCGCCGAGATCACCGGCATCGACCTGACCGCCCCCGTCGACAGCGCCACCGCCGACGCCCTGCGGCAGGCCTTCCTCGACCACAAGGTGCTCGTCTTCCGCGACCAGCACCTCACCCCCGACCAGCACGTCGCCGCCGTACGCGTCTTCGCCGAGCCCTTCGACCACCCGACCGCCGCCAAGGACCCGGCCAACCCGCTCGTCTACCCGTACAACGTGAGCCAGACCGGCAAGGCCAGCACCTGGCACATCGGCGGCCTGTGGCGCGACCCGGTCTTCGCGATCGAGTCGCTGACCTACGAGGTGGTGCCCGAGCTCGGCGGTCACACGCTCTGGGCGGACCTCCAGGCCGCGTACGACGACCTGTCGGAGCCGTTCAAGGAACTCCTCGCCTCCGTGAGCGCCGTGTACGACGGGAACGCGGAGAACTACGCGCAAGGCAGCAAGAAGACCGCGACCGGGCCGACGATCGAGCACCCGGTCGTCCTCGCGCACCCGGACACCGGCCGCAAGGGCCTGTTCATCAGCTCCTCGGCGCTCGGCCTCACGGGCGTCACCCCCGCCGAGAGCAAGGTCCTGCTCGACCACCTGCTGCGCCACGCCTCCTCGCCGGACTACACGATCCGCTTCGGCTGGCGGCCCGGCGACTTCGTCCTCTGGGACAACCGCGCCACCTGGCACTACGCCATCGACGACTACGGCGACGGCGCGCGCGTCTACCGCAAGGTCATCGGCGTGGAGCCGACGGCGGGGGCCGGAGCCGGGGCGCGTTCCTGAATGCTCCCGGGTGAGGACCGCGCCGCCCGGCGCACTCTGCTCGTCTGTCTCGCCGCGGGCACGACGACGCTGCTCGACCAAGCGGTGCTGAACATCGCCGTGCCGAGCATGCGGCACGCGCTCGGGGCGGACACCGGGGACGTGCAGTGGATCGTGGCCGGTTACTCGCTGGCCTTCGGTCTGGCGCTGGTCCCCGGCGGCAGCCTCGGTGACGCCTACGGGCGCAAGCGGTTCTTCCTCCTGGGCGTGGCCGCCTTCCTCCTCGCGGGGACGGTGGCCGCGACCGGGCGCGGCCCCGGCACGCTGATCGCGGCCAGGCTTGTGCAAGGCGCGGCGGCGGGCCTCGTCAACGCCCAGGTCATCGGCACCTTGCAGGATGTGTTCCACGGGCAGGACCGGGGCCGCGCCCTCGGCCTGTACGCGGTGACGGCCGGGGTCGCCACGGCGCTCGGACCACCGCTCGGCGGCGCCCTCGTCGCCCTGCTCGGACCCGGACAGGGCTGGCGCTGCTGCCTGTTGCTCAGCGCTCCCTGTGCCCTCCTCACCCTGGGCCTCGGCGCACACTGGCTGCCGCCGCCCCGGCGCACCGCCCGCGACCCCCGTCCCGACCTCCTGGGCATCGCCCTGGCCTGTGCCTGCACGCTGACGGTGATGGTGCCGTTCATCCGCACCCCCGACAGCGGGGGACAGGCGCTTCTGTGGGCCGCCGCCGCGCCGGCCCTGGTGCTCGCGCTGGCCGGGCAGCAGCGGCTGCGCGCACGACGCGGACGCCCGCCCCTGCTGCACCCCGCCCTGCGGACGTCGAAGCCCTACCTCCTCGGCACCGCGATCGCGATGGCCCAGTTCGGCGCCTCCCTCGCCTCGTCGCTGGTGCTCACCGTCTTCCTCCAGGAGGGGCTCGGTCTGTCCGCCCTGCGCACCGCGGCCGTCACCCTCCCCTCGGCGCTCGCGATGGGTGTCACCTCCGCCTGCGCGTGGCGCGTGGTGCGCCGCATCGGGCCGCGCGCGGTGCCGCTGGGGCTCGCGCTCGGCATCGGCGCCGCACTGGCGGGCGCGGTGGTCGTGCTGACCGTGCCCTCGGCCGCGCTCCCGGTCGCGTGTGCGGGCGTGCAGGCGCTGACCGGCGCCGCCGCCGGGCTCACGGTCTCGCCGAACCAGACGCGGGTGCTGCACCACGTTCCGGCCGAGGCGGCGGGCGTGGCCGGAGGCATTCTGCAAATGGCGCAGCGCATCGCGGCCGCCGTCTGCCTGAGCGCGGTCCCGGCCGTGTACCTGCGCTCCGCTCCCGCGCCGCCGGACGGCAGCGGCGCACGGGCCGCGTACGCGCTCGCCTCCTGCGTCTGCGCCGGTCTGCTCGCGGTGGCCCTGCTGCTCTCGCGGCTGTCTGCGACCGCGCGGGGACGGCCGTCGTCGCCCGGCCCGACGGACGAGACCGGGCCGGGCCCCGACGCCAGACCGAGTGTGGCCAACATTTGACCGAGTGCGAACAACTGTGGAGGTTCCGTTCCCCGCTTGGGGAGAGTGCGTGATGATGCTGGTGACGCCGTAGGGACGGGCGTTGCCGTCGTCGCCGACCGCGACGACGGGAGGTGCGCGAACGCGCCGCCGCCGGTCCTCGGGCCCCTTGCGACCCGCCGTCGCGGCGTGCGCTCGACGGAGGGGGAGACACATGGCCACTGTGCCCGCCAGACCGCTGACCGCTGGACCCGTACGAACACGAAGGCCGCTCGCGGCGCGGGGGCGGCGACTGGCCCCCTTCGCCGCTGCCGGGGCTCTGGCCCTGTCGGGACTGGTGGCGCTCACCACGCCCGCCCACGCCGCCGAGGGCCCGTCGGCGTACGTGGCCAACTTCCACGCCGACGGCGTCACAGTCATCGACACGAGCACGAACACGGTCGAGCGCACCATCGGCGTCGGCAACAGCCCCGTAGGTGTGGCGGTCGACCCCGCCGGGACACATGCCTACGTCACCAACTTCGACGACAAGAACGTCTCGGTGATCGACACGCGGACCGACGCGGTCACTGCGACCGTGCCGGTCGGCAGCAACCCCCTCAGCGTGGCGTTCGCCCCGTCCGGTGCCCGCGCCTACGTGGCGAACAGCGGTGACGAGACGGTGTCCGTCATCGACACCTCGACGCGCGCCGTCACCGCGACCGTCCCGGTCACGGGCTCACCGAACGGTGTGGCGGTGGCCCCGTCGGGCGCCACCGCGTACGTGTCCAACAACAACACCAACACCGTCTCGGTCATCGACACCTCGACCAACACGGTGACCGCCACCGTCCCCGTCGGTATCGCCCCCGCGGGGGTGGCGGTCAGCCCCGCCGGGGACGTCGTCTACGTCGCCAACAACAGCGGCGACGACTCCGTCTCCGTCATCGACACGGCGACCAACACCGTGACGGCGCGGATCGAGGTCGGATCCGGCCCGCACGGCGTCTCGTTCGACCCCTCCGGCACACGCGCCTACGTCACCGACCGGGGCAGTGACGACGTGAAGGTCATCGACACCTCGGCGCACAAGGTCCTCGCGACCGTCCCGGTCGGCGACGGCCCGGCCAAGGTCGAGGTCGACCCCACGGGCAGGGCCGCCTACGTCACCAACGTCGACGACGACACGGTCTCCGTGATCGACACCTCCACCGACACGGTCAGCACCACCATCACCGGCCTGAGCGGCCCCTACGGCATCGCGTTCGTCCCCGCCTCGGCGCCGGCGTCGGCGGCGGACATCGACGTCGACGTCACCGCCCAGCCGCATCTCGGCCTCCTGGTGCCGTACGTGAGCTACACCCTCAGCGCCCGCAACACCGGCCCGGACGCGGTGACTTCGGCGACCGTCACCGTGAAGCTCCCGCGCGGCGCCTCCGCCACCGGCCCAGCCCCCGGCTGCACCGCCGCCGGAACCACGCTGACCTGCGCCTACGGTGCCATCGCCGACCATGCGAGCGTGCACAAGAGCTTCCGCGTCCCGCTGCATCTGCTGAGCCTCGGCCAGGTCAAGGTCACGGCCCAGCGCACCGCGTCCACACCGACGGACCCGAACCCGGCCAACGACAGCGCCTCCGCCTCCTGCACGGCCGTCTCCGTGGTCCTCGTCACCTGCTGACGCCGACACCCGCGCGCGTCGCCGGTCAGGCCCCCAGGATCTGGGCGATCTCCCAGACCTGGCCGGCCGGGTCGGCGAACGCCGCGGTGCGCCGCCCCCACGGACGGTCGACGGGACCGTTCAACAGCCGTACGCCGCGCTCCGCTAGCTCGGCACAGACGGCGTCGGCGTCCTCCACCTCGATGGTGAACAGGGCGCGCGTCCCCGCGTCCGCGCCGCCGACGGGGGCGGGGGTGACCAGTTCTGCGGCGTTGGCCGAGGTCAGCACATTGATCAGCAGGTTGTCGAGCGCGACGACGGCGGAGTCCTGATCCTCGTACACCACCTCCAGGCCGAACACGTCCGTGTAGAAGACTTTGGTGGCGGCCAAGTCCTCGGCGAACACAGTGATGACGGCGAGCCTGCTCAGGGCTGAGATCACGTCTGACTCCTCATACATCGGTGAGAGCGGTGGCTGGGGGAGACCCGAGGGCGACCCGTGGCGACTCTATGCATGACCACTGACACCACAGCCCGGCGATCGACCGCACCGCCGCGCACCCTCCCCGATATATCGCAGCGCTGTTATATTAGCGCTGTGACATCTACGGACGCCGACCCCACGACACGCCCCGACCCCTGGCACGCCCTGCACGCGCTCCTGGCCGCCATGGACGCCGAGATCGAGCAGGTCTACGAGGAGCGCGGTATCCAAGGGGTGCGGCCCAGGTTCGCGTATCCGCTCATCCGGCTCGCCCACACCGGGCCGCTGACCATCCGTGAACTCGCGAAGTCCCTGGACCGCTCGCACTCCGCGATCAGTCAGACCGTCGCCGCCATGCGCAAGGAGGGCCTGGTCACCTCCGAACCCGGACCCGACGCCCGTACCCGGCGCATCGACCTGACCGAGCGCGGCCGCGCGCTGGTGCCGTTCCTCGAAGCGGAGTGGCGGGCCACCCACGCGACGGTCGCCGAGCTGGACAGCGAGATCCCGTACGCGATGACACGGGTGGTCGAGGAGGTGCGGCAGGCGCTGGAGCGCCGGTCGATGCGGGAGCGCATCCTCCACCACCTGGTCGAGCCACCGCGATGAGCGGCCGCGCCCGCGCTCACCTTCTCGACGTCCGGCCGTTGCGCGCCGGCCGCCCGTTCCGCGACCTGTGGATCGGCACGTCCGCCGCGCAACTCGGCGGCCAGATGGCCAACGTGGCGGTGCTGGCCCAGGTCTGGGACCTGACGGGCAGCACCGTGGGGACCGGCGCCATCGGGCTCGCCACCGGACTGCCGATGGTGGTGTTCGGGCTGCTCGGCGGGGCCCTGGCCGACACCTTCGACCGCCGCGCGCTGGTACGGGCCACCACCGCGGGCCAGCTCCTCGCGGCCGCCGGGCTGTGCGTCCAGGCCCTCGCGGGCAACCGTGACGTGCTGCTCCTGCTGGCCCTGGTCGCCGCCGCGACGAGCTGCGCCGCGCTGGGCGCCCCCGCCCGCCGCACCTTCCCGGCGCGCCTCCTGCCCGCGGACCAGGTCGCGGCCGGACTCGCCCTCACCAACGTGTCCTTCCAGGCAGCGATGCTGGCCGGGCCCGCGCTGGCGGGGCTCGTCATCGCCCGCTACGGTTACCCCGCCGCGTATGCCGTCCAGGGTGTGGCCACCGCCGTCTCGATGCTCGCGGTGATCCGCCTGCCCGCCATGCGCCCCGACGGGAACGCGGCGCGCGGGAGGCGGCGGCCGGAGCGGGGCGGCTGGCGGATCGTCCTGCGGCGCGCGACGCTGTGGGGCTCGATGGCGACCGACCTGTCCGCGACCCTGCTCGCCATGCCGATCGCGCTCTTCCCCCTGGTCAACGAGGACCGCTTCGGCGGGAACCCGCGGACCCTCGGCCTGTTCCTCTCCGCCGTCGCGGTCGGCGGCATCACGGCGGGCCTGTTGTCCGGCACGGTCACGCGATGGCGCCGCGGCGGCCTGGTGCAGCTCGGCGCCGCCGTGGTGTGGGGTGGGGCGCTGGCCTGTTTCGGGCTGGTCGCACCGTTGTGGCTCGCGCTCGGCTGCCTGGCCGTGGCGGGCGCCGCCGACACCGTGTCCGTCGTGACGCGCAGCGCCCTGGTCCAGTTGGAGACGCCGGACGCCTACCGGGGGCGGGTCTCCTCGGTGGAGCACGTCATCGGCGTCGCGGGCCCCGAACTCGGCAACTTCCGCGGCGGGCTGGTGGCCTCCGCCACCTCCGCCTCCTTCTCACTGGTCCTCGGCGGCCTCTCCGCGGTCCTGGCCGTCACCGCCGTGGCCGCGGCCAACGCCCCGCTGCGCGCCTACCGCACACCGGCCACGGAATCGCTGACAACGGCGCCGGCCGAGGCCGTCCAGGCGTGATCCGGCCGGGCGACGTGCCTCGGGCCCCACTGCCTCGTTGTCCGGATATGGACAAAATCATCAGCCGCGCACTCACCGCCGTCGCCGTCGCGGGGACCGCCGCGCTCATGGCCGCCGCCCCCGCCGTCGCGGACGGCGCCCCCTCGGACGGGGTCTCCCTCAACACCGGGAAGTCCCCGCTGCGGTCCCTCATGGCCGCGAAGCCCGTAGAGATGATCAAGAACGCGAAGGTGCTCGACGACTCGCTCAAGATGCGCTGAGGCGCGACCGCGCACCGTTGTCGGGCGGCGCGGGGCTCACAGCTCCAGCACCCCCTTGAGCAGCGTCGTCACCCCACCCCCCAGCGCCAGGGTCAGCACCAGCGCCCGGGCCCGGCGCTCGGGGGTGCGCTCCGCGAGGGCCCGGCCGATCAGCACCCCGACCGCCATCGCGACGGCGACACACGCCCACTGGACACCGCCCAGGCGCGGCACGCCGTTCGCCGCGACCGAGAAGATGTTGACGAACAGCCCGTAGAACTGCGCGTTGGGCACGAACTCCCGGACGCTCCACCCCGCGTTGAGCGCGTACAAGGAGATCGGCGGGCCGCCCACACCCGCCGCGGCGTTCATGAACCCGCCCACCGCGCCCGTGCCGACGGCGCCCGCGCGGCCCCGCAGCGCCGGGGCGCGCAGCCCTCGTACGATCAGCAGCACGGCCACCGTCACCAGGGCGCCCATGACGATCAGCAGCGCCGGTTCCGGGAGATGGCGCGTCGTCCAGGCGCCCAGCGGGACGGTGCACGCGGAGGCCGCGCAGAGCGGCACCATCGCGGACCACCGGACCTCCCGCCAGCCGCTCACCAGACCGATCGCGCAGATCACACCGGAGGCGCAGTTCGCGAGGATCACCCCCTGGGTGGGGCCCAGGAGGAGGATCAGGGCCGGGACCGCCACCAGCGCGAAGCCCATGCCGGTCAGCCACTGCACACAGGAGCCGAGCAACACGATCGCCGTCAGCCAGAGCGCGCCGGTCGTCACAGTTCTCCACCTCTCGTCGTCCGCAAGGACGATCTTTCCCCGAGTTGGAGAAGGCACCGCCTGACGAAGGCGCTACGAGGTGTGTCCCGCGTACGACGTGATGGAGTCGACCGTGGCGTTGCCGCCGCAGACCACCAGGCCGAGACGGGTCCGCGTGCCGGTCTTGGCGAGGACGCGGCGGGCGGCGGGGAGGAGGCAGGAGGCGGCGGGCTCGGTCCACACCTTGGCGTGCTCCGCCATCTCCCGCACGGCGGCGAACGCCTCCTCCTCCGGCACCACGAGCACCTCGTCGACGAGGTCGCGCACCATCTCGTACGTCAGCGGGGACACGGTGGGCGCGCCGAGCGTGGTGATGCGGGAGTCCACGTCCACCGGCACCGGGCCGCCGTGGGCCAGCGCCTGCGTCATCGCGTCGGCGCCGGTCGTCTCCACGCCCCACACGCGCACGCCCGGCCGCAGCGCCCGCAGCGCCGCCGCCACACCGGCGATCAGACCGCCCCCGCCGATGGAGACGAGGACGTCCGTCAACGGGCCCGCGTCCGCGGCGAGTTCAAGGCCCACGGTGCCCTGCCCGGCGATCACCACCGGGTCGGCGAACGGGTGCAGCAGCGTGAGCCCGTCGGCCTCCAACCGCTCCATCAGCGCGAACGCCTCGGCCATGGTGGGCGCCAGCCGCACGTCCGCGCCCGCGGCCCGCGCGATCTCCATGGAACGCGCGGGCGCGGTGCGCGGCATGACCACCGTGGCCCGCACCCCGAGCGCGGCCGACATCTCGGCCACCGCGACCCCGTGGTTGCCGCCCGACACCGCGACCACACCGGCCGCCCGCTGCTCGTCGGTGAGCGTCAGCAACTTGGCGACCGCGCCCCGCGCCTTGAAGGAGCCGCTGCGTTGCAACAGTTCGAGCTTGAGGGTGACCGGCACACCGAGCAGTGCGGTCAGCCCCGGGCTGGGCAGTGTGGGTGTGCGCACCACGTGCTCCGCGATCAGCGCGGCGGTGGTCTCCAGCTCCTCGACACCGATCATGGTGTGCCCCCCTGGGTGTGTGTCCGTGTGTCGTGCCGTCGCAGTGCACGATACGTGGAGGCCGTCGGGGGGCTGACCGGGCGGGCGGCGGTCCGGGTCAGGCCGTCGGTACGGCCGCCAGCAGGTCGGCGGGGACGCCGCCCTTGTCAGGGGCGTAGTAGTTCTTGATCTCGGCCTCCCAGACGTCTGTCCGGATCCGGTCGTCGGCATCGGGTCCGAACGCGTCGAACAGCGCCTCGATGTTGGCACGGTCGAACCCGACCCCTCTCATCATGCCGATGAAGACGGGGCGGGTGACGGTGCCGCTGCCGTCCACGTCGCCGAAGCGCGAGAAGGCGGAGGCGAACTCGTCGACGGCTCCGCTGAAGCGCTCCGGCGACAGGACGCACGCCTGGAACTCCTCGTACGTGATCCGGCCGTCGCGGTTGGTGTCCAGCTCCCGGGCCAGCGTCTCCCAGTAGCGCCGGAAACTGGCGCGCATGGCTTGGGTACGTGCCTGGTCGGCGTCTGGCACCGCCGCGGCGACCCGGTCGCTCATGAGCGTGAAGTCGTCGGCTTCCAGGACCCCGTTGCCGTCGGCGTCGAACAGGGTGAAGACCAGCTTCACACGTGTGACTGCTTCGGTACGCATGTGTGTCTGCCTTTCTCGCGTCCAGGAGCCGGCCGTGTGTGCCGACCGAGCAGCAACTATGCGGGCCGCCGACCCGGGCGTCCCGGGAAGAGCGACTGGTCAGCACAAAGAGTGAAAAGGGGGTCGTGGAGGCATGAAGTGGACTGAGGGGCGGGTGAACCGGCGCGCACGGCGCACTTGTCCCAGGGGTGGCACCTCCCTCCGTTCTCGCGCGCCCTACCGGTGGTCGCAGGCCGCCGCTGATGATGAACGGACCGCAACGGACATCAGCGCGTTCGCACACCCCTGCCTGCCGTCCAGATGACAGGTGACAGGCGAAAGGTGTGCGGAAAGGAGCACACGTTGTTACTTCTGATCTCCCCGGACAGCGTCGAGGAAGCCATCGAGTGCGCGAAGGCCGCGGAACACCTCGACATCGTGGATGTGAAGAGACCCGCCGAGGGCTCGCTCGGCGCCAACTTCCCCTGGGTCATCAAGGAGATCCGGGAGGCGGTCCCCGCCGCGAGGCTCGTCTCCGCCACCGTCGGGGACGTGCCGTACAAGCCCGGCACCGTGGCCCAGGCGGCGCTCGGCGCGGCCGTCTCCGGAGCCACCTACATCAAGGTCGGTCTCTACGGCTGCACCACACCCGAGCAGGCGATCGAGGTCATGCGAGGGGTCGTGCGGGCGGTGAAGGAGTACCGGCCGGACGCCTTCGTCGTCGCTTCCGGATACGCCGACGCCCACCGGGTCGGCTGCGTCAACCCGCTCGCACTCCCCGACATCGCCGTGCGCTCGGGCGCCGACGCGGCCATGCTCGACACCGCGATCAAGGACGGCACACGCCTCTTCGACCACCTGCCGGTCGAGACCTGCGCCGAGTTCGTGCGCCGGGCCCACGAGGCCGAACTCCTCGCCGCCCTCGCCGGCAGCGTGAAGGCCGCCGACCTCGGCGCGCTGACCCGCATCGGCACGGACATCGTGGGGGTGCGGGGCGCGGTCTGCGAGGGCGGTGACCGCGACGCGGGCCGGATCAGGCCGGAGTTGATCGCCGCCTTCCGGGCGGAGATGGACCGGCACGCCCGGGAACACGCGGCCGCCGCCGTCGCCGCGGGCTGACCGCCGGCATGGCGAGAACGTTCGACGCGGCGG
Organism: Streptomyces sp. NPDC046939; assembly: GCF_040644575.1. Classification (NCBI taxonomy): domain Bacteria; kingdom Bacillati; phylum Actinomycetota; class Actinomycetes; order Kitasatosporales; family Streptomycetaceae; genus Streptomyces; species Streptomyces sp. NPDC046939. The sequence continues at coordinate 57,849 of NZ_JBEYWV010000007.1, read as the reverse complement.
TCCTGCGCACCCCCGACAGCCCGTTCGCCGTCGAGAAGGTGCTGCTGCACGCGGGGCCCGCCGAGGACGAGGTCCTGGTCAGGATCGCGGGCTGCGGCATGTGCCGGACCGATCTCGCGGTCCGGGGCTCGGCGGGCCGCTCACCCCTTCCGGCGGTGCTCGGCCACGAAGGGTCCGGGGTCGTCGTGGAGACCGGCGGGCCGCACACCGGCCTGCGCGACGGCGACCACGTCGTCCTGAGCTTCGACGCGTGCGGCCACTGCCCGAACTGCCTGAACGCCGCCCCCGCCTACTGCGACTCCTTCGCCGCGCTCAACCTCTACGGAGGGCGCCGGGAGAACGCCGCCAGGTTCACCGACGCGGCGGGGGAGACCCTGGCCCCGCGCTGGTTCGGCCAGTCCTCGTTCGCCGAGTACGCGGTGGTCCCGGCCCGCAACACCGTACGGGTCGACCCCTCCCTGCCCCTCGAACTGCTCGGCCCGCTCGGCTGCGGCTTCCTCACCGGCGCCGGAGCGGTCCTCAACTCCTTCGGTGCCGGACCCGGCGAGACCCTGGTCGTCCTCGGCGCGGGCGCGGTCGGCCTCGCCGCGATCATGGCCGCCACCGCCTCCGGAGCGGTGACCGTGGCCGTCGACCACCGCCCCGAACGGCTCGCCCTCGCCGAGCGCCACGGCGCGACACCACTGCCCGCCACGGCCTCCGACCTGCCCGCCCGCATCCACCGACTGACCGACGGCGGCGCCCACTACGCGCTGGACACCACGGCCGCGCCCGCGCTGATCAACGACGCCCTCAGATCCCTGCGGCCGACCGGCCGGCTCGGTCTCGTCGCACGGCTGCACACCCCCCTGCCGATCGAGCCGGGGGCGCTGGACCGCGGCAGACACATCTCCCACATCTGCGAAGGGGACGCGGTGCCGGGCCTGCTGATCCCGCGCCTCGTCGGCCTGTGGCGGGCGGGCCGGTTCCCGTTCGACGAGCTGATACGTACGTATCCACTCAGCGACATCAACGAAGCCGAACGCGACTGCGAGGCAGGACGCGTCGTCAAACCCGTACTGCTGCCCCAGGAGTCGCGCCCATGAGCACACATGTCGACGGAGGAAACGTGGTCGGGACAACGCAGCACGACACCGGCGTCGCGAGCGGAGTGGGAACGACCGCGCTCCTGGTCGCCGCCGCCCGGGCCATCGAGACCCACCGCCACGACAGCCTCGCCCAGGACGCCTTCGCGGAACACTTCGTGCGCGCCGCACCGGCCTCCGCCGGGTGGCCGACCCGCCTGGAGCATGTGCCGGACGGAGACGCGAATCCGCTCTGGGGGCGCTTCGCGCGCTACTTCGGGCTGCGGACCAGAGTCCTCGACGACTACCTCCTCACCTCGGTGCGCGCGACGGGCGCCCGGCAGATCGTCCTGCTCGGAGCGGGTCTCGACACCCGCGCCTTCCGGCTCGACTGGCCTCCCGGCAGCGTCGTCCACGAGATCGACAGGGCGGAGGTCCTGGCCTTCAAGCACGAGGTGCTCGACACCTTGCAGGCCACCGCGCGGGCGGCGCGCGTACCGGTCCCGGTCGATCTGCGCGCCGACTGGGTGACGGCACTCACCGACTCCGGTTTCGACCCGGGCGCACCGACCGTGTGGCTGGCCGAAGGGCTGCTGTTCTACCTCCCCGCCGCCGCCGAGACGTCCCTCATCGCCACGGTGAACCGGCTGAGCGCGGGCGGCAGCGCGCTGGCGTACGAGGTCAAACTCGAACCGGACCTGATGGCCCACCGCGACAGCCCGCTCTACATCTCCACGAACGCGCAGATCGGCATCGACCTCCTCGACCTGTTCGCGAAGGAGCCGAGACCGGACTCGGCGGCCGCCCTGACGGACAAGGGCTGGTCGACATCGACGTACACGCCCTTCGACTTCACCCACCGGCACGGCCGGGGGCCCCTGCCCGAGGCGAACGACGCCTTGGCGGGCAACCGGTGGGTCTTCGCGCAGAAGCCCTCAGGGCCGACGTCACCGTCGAGACCCCGCTGACACCGGTCGCCTGAGCGCCGCCACCCGAATACGACGGCCGGGATGCGGCGGGGGCGGCCGTACGGTGGACTGCGGTGGGAGAGGTGGCGGCCGAGCGGGGCTCCGGGCTCTCCCCGGCACCCGGGGCCCCGACAGGAAGGGACGACTGTGCGTGGTGAGCTCGATGCGCTGTTGCAAGCCGCGGAGGACGCCGCGCCCATCGAGTCGGTGGACGTGGTCGCCCGCATCCTGGAGCGGCGCTTCGGCGCGGACGAGGTGTCGTTCCTGTTCCTGGACGTCGTCGGACAGGGGGTGGTGCGGCTGCCCCGGGCCGGTACGCCGAGGCAGGCGCGCGGCACCGCGCGGCGGATGAGGCTGCCGGGCAGCCGGTACGAGCGCGTGCTGCGCACCCAGGAACTCCTTCAGGAGGAAGAGAGGGCGGGGGAGGACGAGGGCGGGCGGCGGTACCGGCTCGTAGCGCCCGTGACGAACCGCGGCGACTGCGTCGGTCTCCTCGAACTGGTCGTCCCGCACGTGGACGACGCCGTGCGGGACGCGGTGGCGCAGGCCGCGCACGCGCTCGCGTACGTCGTCGTCACCGACCGGCGCTTCACCGACCTCTACCACTGGGGCGGCCGCACCTCGGGCATGAGCCTGGCGGCCGAGATCCAGCACCAACTGCTGCCGACGGCGGCCACCTGCGAGGCCGCCCAGTTCACCCTGGCGTGCGGTCTCGCACCGGCCAACGACGTCGGCGGCGACACCTACGACTACAGCCTCGACCAGGGCAGTCTCCATCTGTCCATCACCGACGCCATGGGCCACGACACCGCCTCCGCACTCCTCGCCACCCTCACCGTCAACGCGCTGCGGCAGTCCCGGCGCGCGGAGGGCGACGTGCTGGCACAGGCGTGCGCCGCGCACGACGCGCTCGCCGAGCACGCGCGCGGCATGACGACCGGCCAGTTGTTCGACGTGGCGCTCGACACGGGGGAGTGCCGGATCGTCAACGCCGGTCATCCCTGGCCGCTGCTGCTGCGCGACGGCCGGGTCGAGGAGGTGCCGCTCAAGGTGAACCTGCCGTTCGGCGTCCCCGCGCCGGTGGAGTACGAGGTGCAGCCGTTCCGCTTCCAGTCCGGTGACCGCCTCGTCCTGCTGACGGACGGGATGCGTGAGCGGGAGAGCGCCGACGTCGATCTGCCCGGCATCCTCCTGGTCACGGCGGACGAACACCCGCGCGAGGCCGTGCGGGCGCTGATCGACGCGGTGCACGACGTGTGCAGTGAGGGGCTGCCGGACGACGCCACCGTCATGGTCCTCGACTGGCGGGGCAGCCGCTCCGGCCGCCGGGACTCCGACGCGGGAGCCGACATCTGAGACGACCGGCCGAAGAGGGGGTGTGCGCTCAACGCTGCGTCAGGTGACCGTTGCCGTACGTGAGTTGTGCGGACCAAGTGCAGAAATGGCCGATATTTTTCAGCTCAAACTTTGAAACGGTCACAGGAAGGTCACTAAGGTCGGCCTCGGACCTCCTCAAGATCACTCACACGAGGTGTGTGACGGGGGAGCCCACCGCCCATGGGCTGGTCCGTGGGCGGCAGGAAAGAAGGAGCTGGCCTCCGTGGCGTCCCACCGTCGACCCCGACAGCCCAACCGCGCACGTGTGACCGTGCTGACCGCGACCGCCACCGCCGCCGTGGCCCTGTCCGCACAGGGCGCGAACGCGGCCCCCAAGCCCAGCAAGAGCGAGGTCAAGGCGCAGGTCGACAAGTACTACGCGGAGGCCGAGCGGGCCACCAACCAGTACGACGGTGCCAAGGAGAAGCAGCAGAAGCTGGAGAAGGAGATCAGCCGGCTCCAGGACAAGGTCGCGCGCGAGCAGGGCGAGCTGAACGAACTCCGCACGGGCCTCGGCGCGATGGCCAGCGAGCAGTACCGCTCCGGCGGCATCGACGCCTCGGTCCAGCTCTTCCTCTCCGCCGACCCGGACGACTACCTCGACAAGGCGTCCACCCTCGACTCCCTCTCCGAGCAGCAGGTGGAGTCGCTCAAGAAGGTGCAGGCCAAACAGCGCGAGCTGGCCCAGGAGCGCGCGGAGGCCGCGGAGAAGCTCGCGGACCTCGCCGAGACCCGCACCGAACTCGGGAAGAAGAAGACCGAGATCCAGGGCAAGCTCAGCAAGGCCCAGAAGCTCCTCAACACCCTCACCACCGCCGAGCGCCGGCAGATGGCCGAGGAGGAGCAGCGTGCCAGCCGCTCCGCCACGGCCCGGGTCGAACTCGGCAAGGAGAAGGAGGTGGCCGCCTCCGGCATCGGCGCCGCCGCCCTGAACGCCGCCGCCACGCAGATAGGCAAGCCGTACGTCCGCGGCGGCACGGGCCCCAACTCGTACGACTGCTCGGGCCTCACGCAGTGGGCCTACGCGCAGGCCGGGGCCCACATATCGCGGGTCACCTACACGCAGGTCAACGAGGGCCCGCACATCGGCATGAGCCAGCTCAAGCCCGGCGACCTCGTCTTCTTCAACAACACCGAGCACGTCGGCCTCTACGCGGGCAACGGCCAGGTGCTGCACGCGCCGTACCCGGGGACCTCGGTGCGCTACGAGTCGATGAGCACCATCGGCAGCTTCCAGTTCGGCGTCCGCGTCAACGGCTGACCGGGCCGCGCGAGGTCACACGGACGACCGGGCCTCCCGCAGGAGTTCGCTCATCCGCTCGGCGGCCCGCACCGAGGCGTCGCCGCAGCAGTTGTTGAACAGCACGTGCACCCGCTCGACCTGTCCGGCGAGCTCCCGCAACCGCGGCAGCCACCCGGACAGTTCGTCGTCGTCATACGTGTGCCGGAAGCGGTCCTCCTTGCTCCCGCGCCCCCAGGACGTGTTGCGCCCGTGGAACCGCACGACCGCGAGGCGCGGATCGCCTACGGGGGTGACCGGGGGGATGGAGGCCGGCAGACCCTGGGCCATGTCGACGGCGACAGCGGCCATCCCGAGGTCCGCGAGGCGCGCGCACGTCGCCTCCGCCTGCCCCGGGCGCCACCAGTCCGGATGCCGGAACTCCACGGCCACGGGCCAGCCCTCGGTGCGCCGCGCGGTCCGCGCAAGCATCTGCTCGGCGCGCGGGCCGGGCCGGAACCACGGCGGGAACTGGAACAGCACACTGCCGAGCCGGCCGGTGTCCCGCAACGGCGCGACGGCCTCGGCGAACCGCGCCCACACCGCGTCGAGCACCCCGTCGTCCCCGGCGTCGGGCGGCAGCCCGTCCGGCATCACCGCCGTGCGCGTGGGGTGCCCGGTCAGCAGCGAGAACGCCTTCACGTCGAAGGTGAAGCCGTCCGGGGTGCGTTCGGCCCACAACCGGCTGACCCGTTCCTGCGGCAGGGCGTAGTACGACGCGTCGGCCTCGACGACCGGGAACCTCTCCGCGTAGTACCGCAGCCGCCCCTCGGCGTCGCGCTGCCCCTTCGGATACCAACCGCTGCGCACCAGCGCCGGATCCGTCCACGAACACGTGCCCACGAGTATGTCGCCCATGGCGGCCTCGTACCCGGAGTGCGCGAATCCGTGCCTGCTCACTCCGGGGACGGTTCCGTCTCGCGCTGGTGGCCCCGGCGGGCGTCGCGGTCGAAGATGCCGATGATCTCGCACGGCCCGCCCTCGGCGCCGATCGCGTGCGGCAGGCGCGCATCCGGGCCGGGTTGTCCGGCGGCGGCTCGGTCATCCGCTGACGCACGACGCTCATCCCGGGATCGCCCTTGACCGGCCACCGCATCAGGTGGTGGGTGGCGTCGATGGTGGGGCTGACGACGACATCGTCCGTGGCGGTCTCCACGAGCTGGTCCAGGGTGGTGTCCAGGGCGCGGGCCAGGGTGACGAGCTGGTCGAGGGCGAGCCGCCGCTGACCGTTCTCGATGCGGCTCAGCGAGGACTGGCTGAGGTGGGCGCGGGTGGCCAGCTCCTCCAGGGACCAGCCCTGGGCGACGCGCAGGGCGCGGATGCGTTTGCGTACGAGGCTGTCCAGGTCGCCATCGATGAGTGACGAGCAGCCCGCCCGCGCGGCGACCCTGCCGGGCGGCGGTGCCGAGGACGCGCACCGTGAAAGAACGCCGGACGCCCGGGAGTTGCGTACGATCCTGATCGCCGTGTCCATCGCGCTCATGGCGGTGAATCGTCAACAGCTACACCCTGGCCCTCGCCGCGCTGCTGCTGCCGCTGGGCGCGATCGGCGACCGGCTGGGCCGCAAGCCCATGCTGATCGCCGGACTGACTCTCTTCGGCGCCGCGAACATCGTGGCGGGAGTGGCCCCCTCCGCGGGGGTGATGATCGCCGCGCGCGTGGCCGCGGGGGTCGGCGCCGCGACGATCATGCCGATCACGCTCGCGGTCATCACCTCCACGTTCCCCGAGGAGCAGCGCGGCAAGGCGATCGGCGTGTGGACCGGCGTCGCGGGCGGCGGCGGCATCCTCGGCATATTCCTCTCCGCGCTCCTAGTCGACGTCGCCGACTGGCGCTGGCTGTTCCTCCTGCCCGTCGTCCTGGTCGTCGTGGCCCTGGCGATGACCCTGAGGTCAGTGCCCGACTCCCGTGAGCGAGCGGACCATCCCTTCGACGCGACGGGCGCCCTGCTTTCGGCCGTCGCCGTGACCGGCCTGATCTTCGTGCTGCAGGAAGGACCCGAGCGCGGATGGACCGCGCCCGTGACCCTGATCGCCCTGGCCGTCGGTGTCCTCGCCGCGGGTGGTTTCGTGGCATGGGAGTTGCGCCGCCGCGACGCCTCCTTGCTGGACCTACGGCTGTTCCTTCCAGGCCGTCCTCGGCTGGTCGGGGCTGCTGTCCACCGTGGCGATGATGCCGATGGCGGTCATGATGATGCTGACGTCCGGCCTGGCCCCGAAGCCGGCCGCCAAAATCGGTGCCCGCTCCACCATGAGCGTGGGCGTCGCCGTGGCCGCCCTCGGCCTCGCGCTGATGGCCCTGTTCGTCTCCGTCAGCGGCGGCTACCTGTCCATCCCCGGCGGCATGCTCGCCATGGGCATCGGCATGGGCCTGTCGATGACACCCTCCACCGAGGCGATCACCGGCTCGCTGCCCCGCGCCCAGCAGGGTGTGGCCTCCGCGCTCAACGACGTCACCCGCGAGTTCGGCACCGCCCTCGGCGTCGCCGTGCTCGGAGCCCTGCTGTCGGCCGGGTACCGCGACGCCATGGACGACACGCTCCACGGCGTTCCGGACGCGGCCGCGGACACCGCCCGCGCGGGCATCGCCAACGCCGTCGAGGTCGCGCCTCAGGCCGGTACACACGCGCAGGACCTGATCGCCGCGGCACAGCGGTCCTTCGTGGACGGCTGGCAGCAATCCATGTGGGCCGGGGCCGGGGTCATGGCCGCGTTGCTGGTCTACGTGGTCCTGCGCGGGCCGGGGGCGTTCAGGAGGGGTCAGGCCGGGCGGCGGCGGCCGCGTCGGCGCTGGGGGACCGCGATCCGCTCCGGCTCCATGTCCATCTCACCGCCGAAGTCATTGTCGTACACCGGCGCCTGGAACAGGTTCTGCCACTGCGGCTTGACCCCGGCCACACCGGTCCTGCCCAGCGACTCGACACGCCGACCCTGCATTGCCTCACGCATGCACACACACCTTCACTCACACCTATGAACACGGCGCCTGCCTCACGCCCGCGCCGCAGCCCCCGATACCCCCTCCCGAGAAACGAAAACCAACCGGGCCAATAGCAGGCCGCCGAGGACAATACGGGTGAGGGCCGGAATTCCGCCGGGTATGCACGACTCGGCGCGAACTTCTCGCGTCTCTCGAAATGCGTAACCGCCATTCCCTTTCCGTACGGCGAGTACGGCAAGTACGGCAAGTGCGGCAAAGGAATGGTGGTCGCTTTCGAGGTCACGACAAGCGGAAGGCTTCACCATGAACAAGCGCACTCTGACCTTCGGCCTCGCCTCCCTCGCCGCCACCGCCATGCTGGCAGTGACGGCACCCGCCCACGCGGACGGCGGCGGCTACGTAGAGGTCGACGGCAAGCAGCACTGGGGCCTGTCGGGCTGCTACAACCTGTCCGAACTCACCGGCTCCGACTCGGGCGGCGGCAAGCTGACCAACGAAGTGGGCTACCCGATCTACATCCACAGCTCGTCGAACTGCAAGGGCGCGGCCTGGTCCGCGACGCTGAGCGGCACGACGCACTACGTCGGCAGCCTCAACAGCAGCGTCTACGTCCCCCCGCGTCCCTACTGACCGATCTCCACGCCCGACGCGCCTGACCACTGAGTGACGAAGGGCCGCCACTTCACCGGCGGCCCTTCTCGCTGTCCCCGCGCGCCGCCTGCACAGAGCTGTTCCGCAATTCCTTCGCGGCGCGATCCGCGGCACTCCACATTGCACAAACAAAATGCCGTCCGCTTCTGCTCGCCATGGGTCCGGGGAATTCCGAAAGAAGAACCCATTGCCTTGAGAGGAGCAATGTCATGCAGGACAGTACGACGCTGACCACGGCCGACGACACCGCGCAGGAGGGGCTCGTCCAGGACCCCTGGTTCCTGGACTGGGAGGCGAAGGCGGGCTGGGCCGAGAACGGGAACGCGGCCTACATCGACTTCGCGCCGGACCGCGGCACGAAGCTGAACAAGTGGCGGACCGGGGTCCTCGAGGGCTCCGCCAACAACCCGATCTCCCTCTACCGCAGGAAGTACTCGGGCTTCGTCCTGCCGCCGAAGGCCCCGCGCGACGCCGGTGTCGTCGACCTCAACGGCTTCGGTGCGCAGGGCTACGTCGAGCAGGACATCAGGACGGCGCCGGGCACCACCTACACCCTGTCGTTCTGGCTCGGGTACGACATGTTCAGCGGCACCGGTATCGCGAAGGTGGCCGCCCAGGTCTCCGCGATCAACGCGGACACGCAACAGGAGATCGCGCACAGGCAGTTCGAGGCGCCGAGGGGCGGCAAGCAGGCGAACAACATCAACAACGAGCCGGGCTGGAAGCAGCACACCCTCAAGTTCAAGGCCGAGTCCGACGTCACCACCATCCGCCTGGCGGACTGGACCGGGCCCGCCAACGGCTCCAACAGGCACGAGGGACTGACCGGCGCGGACATCACCGGTGTCTCCGTCGTCGAGGACTCGGCACCCATCTCGCTGTCACCCGGCGGAGACGTGACGCTCAGGCGCGGCGGCAGCCCCGGCTACCCGGGCGTGCGGGTGACCGCCTCGGGGGACCACACGCCCCCGCAGACGGTCAAGGTGACCCTGCCCGGCGGACGGGGCCTGCACTTCGTCGGTGAACCCGACTACCGGCTCACGGTCCTGACCTCGGGCGGCCACCAGAACCAGTACGCGGGGACGCTGTCGGAGGACGGGCAGACGCTCACCTTCGACAAGGTCGACCTGGGACTCGCAGGCAAGGGGACCACCTCGACCCTGTGGCTGCCGGTGTCCGCCGACGGCAACGCCACGCCGGGCGACACGTCCCTCACCTTCCGGATCGGCGGCCGGAGCGGGTCCTCGTCGAGGATCCACGTCACCGGCTGACCCCGTCACCAGGGTCCTCCCGCCGTGCCGCCCGTGACACGGCGGGAGGACCCGCCCGCACCTCCGGTGAGAAGCACCGCCACGCCGTGCCCCGCTCGCACCACCCCACGTCCCAGAACGTCAGAAACGGAGTGCCCGCATGTTCCGCTCCCGCCATTCCCCGCGCCCGCCGCGCAGCCTGTCCCTGGTGGGCCGCGTGTTCGGCTATCCGCCCGCGCACAACGCGGGCTCGGAGTGGATGCTGCACTCCATGCTCCGGCCGCTGGCCGAGCGCGGACACCGGGTGACGATCTGGCTGTCGCACCCCGGGAGAATCAAGAAGGCGTACGACTTCGAGGGCATTCGCGTCGTCCCGTTCCAGGACGGCGCGGACTTCGCCGCCGCGGCGCGGAAGGCCGACGTCCTGCTCTCCCACTACGAGAACGTCCCCGTCGTCGCCGGTCTCGCCCGCAGCCACGCCATCCCGGTCGTCGTGATCTGCCACGACAACTTCGCCGCCACCTTCCACAACGCGGCCGGCGCCGACCTCGTCGTCTACAACAGCGAATGGATCCGCCGCGAAGGAGAAGTCCACTTCGCCCGCTACCCGGCCACCCTGCTGCCCCGGCACTCCATCGTCGTACGCCCCCCGGTCACCGCGTCCGACTACGCCACCACCCCCGGCAAGAGCGCGACCCTGGTCAACCTCAACCCCGACAAGGGCAGCGAGATGTTCTGGCAGGTCGCCGCCTGGTCACCGAAGTGGCACTTCCTGGGCGTCCGCGGCGCCTACGGCCAGCAGCTCGAACCGCCCACCGCACTGGCCAACTGCGACGTCGTCGACGGCGTGCCCGGCCATCGGATGCGCGAACACGTCTACGCCCGTACGCGCGTCGTGCTCATGCCCAGCATCTACGAGTCCTGGGGGCGGGTCGCCGTGGAAGCCTTCGCCTCCGGCATCCCCGTCATCGCCCACCCCACCCCCGGCCTGGTCGAATCACTCGGCGAAGCCGGAATCTTCGCCTACCGCGACGACCTGAACGCCTGGATCCACGCACTGAGACACCTGCAGAACCCGCGCAACTGGCGCCACGCCTCCCAGCGCGCCAAGGCCCGCTCGCGGACCCTGAGCACCACCACCGACCTCGACGTATGGTGCGACGCGATCGAGTCCCTGCCGCACACCGGCCACCGCGCGGGCCGCGGCTAGAGCGGCGCGCTGAGCTCGACGAGATGCCGGGCCGTCCCCGCGGGGTCGACGATCTGGTGCAGGTGTGCGCCCGGCAGGTGGGCCACGCGCCAGCCGCGTTCGCGCGCCCGCTCGGCGACATCGTCGTAAGGAGGGCCGAAGAGCAGGTACGAGCAAGGATGGTCGTCCCAGCCCTCGGGGACCGGGACGCGCTGCTCGTAGTACGAGAGCGGAAGAGTGGGCTGCTCCTCGACGACCGTCCGCCGCGTCGCCGGATCGTCGAACATCGGGGCGATGTCCGCCTCGTCCCACCAGTCGGTCCAGCGCGGCAACCGGCCGTGCACGGCCAGCGGGCGCAGGAACGCCAGCAACTCCGGTGGGGCGACCGGAGTCGGCCCGGCCTCGGCGGGCAGTGCGGCGTCCACGAACACGGAGCCGGCCACCGGACGGTCGAGGCCGGTCCGGATCAGCGGGAGGAACAACCCCGCGTTGCTGTGCGCCACCAGCACCAGCGGAGTACCGGCCGGAACCCGCCGCACCTCCTCACGGACGGCATCCACGACACGCGGCCAGAACGGCGGCTCACCGGCCCCGACGCGCACCAAGGACGGCACACACACCTGGCGGCCCGCCGCCGTCAGATGTTCGGCGACCGGGCGCCAGGTGGCGGGCCCCACGGACGGGCTGTGCACGAGCACGAAAGTCGGCTGCATGAACCGATTCTGACCGCTGCCCCCAGGCGAACGAGCCGTTGTCGGCTGTGAGCAGAGCGGCACGGAGGCGCCCGGCTACCGTGCCAGGACGACGTACGCGCCGCGTGCGCCTTGATCCGCACTACGATGATCAAGCTGTATCCGGGTCGGAAGGGGTGGTCACCATGGCCAAAGCGGTGCGTGCGTCACTGGGGGAGATGTGGCTCTCCTGCCATGTGTGCAAGAGCGACCTCTTCCGCGAACGCGGGGTGAAACTCAACAGCACGGGCGGTGAGTTCTTCAATCTGGCCTGGGCGGACGAGACCGCGACGGGGCTGATCTGCTCGCGCTGCGGCTACGTGCACCTCTTCGTGAACCGGGAGATCAAACTGCACCGCGTCCGGGACTGACGCCACGCGGGCCGTACGCCTCTGCCGGGACAGCAGCGGGCATGACGTGCCTCCCGGTGGCTCTCAGCGGTGGCGCAGGCGGCGGGACGCGCCGCGCAGGCGGCGTCGCAGCGCGGTCAGGCGCGGATACTTGTCCTGCATCTCGCGGGCGCGCAGATCCAGCTCCTCCACCAGACGCGCGGACCGCTTCTCCACATCCATCTCGTCCAGGATCCGGTCGGCCTCCGCCAGCAGGGCGCCGTGCAACTGCCACTGCCCGGGATCCACCCGTACGAGGTCGAGGAGTATCGCGGCGACGTGGTCGCGGCTCTTGCGCCCGGCGGCGAGTTCCTCGGTGAGCCGGGACTCGGCGTCCTCCGCGTTGGCGCTGACCTGCGAGGTGATGAGCACGGCGAAGGCCTGGAACGCGCCCCCGATGTGCGTGTACATCTCCTGGAGCGCGGCGGCGATCCGCGGAGGGAACAGCGGCTCGCCCGCACGCGCCTTCGCCAGGTCGGTGAGGGTCCGGGAGGACACCCGCAGGACGACCGAGCAGATCTCAAGCGTGTCGAGCCCGGTGCGCAGAACGACCCGCGAGAGCAGCCCCTCCTTGACGCGCGGGTTGAGCCGGAGACTGTCCTCGGCCTGCCGCAGCGCGGCGTCGACGTCGGCGATGTCGTTGTCGAGACGCCGCGCCTCATGCAGCCTCGTCGCCGCCTCCTCGACCGAGACGGGCCGCGAGAGCTGCTCCTGCATGCTGCTCGTCAGCCGGCACATGCGACGGGACAGGTCGAGCAGCGACTCGCTCGCCGACGACACCCACACCGGAGGGACGAAGACGGTGTTGAAGAGCAGACCGACGACCGCGCCGATCAGCGTTTCGAGGATTCTGTCCCAGGCCGCGCCCGCCGCCTGGGTGACGCCGAGGACGAGCATCGCGCTGATCGCGACCTCGACCAGGAAATCACCCGCTTTGACGAACCGCCCGACGGTGAGTGCCGCCAGAATGATCAGGCCGAGGCTCCACCAGGTCAGTCCGACCAGGGCACTGAAACCGATGGCGATGAGCACGCCCGCCACGACGGCGTTCACCCGGCTGATGCCGGTACGGATGGTCGCGTAGAGGGTGACCTGGACGACGAGGAGGGCGGTCAGCGGGGCGGTGAGGGGGACGGGTTCGCTGCTGAGTCTGAGGGCGACGACATAGGAGATGACGGCCGCGGCGGTGGAGCGCACCGTCTGCGCCACGGCGGGTTCCTTGCCACGCTTGACGAGGTTGAGAAGTGGATCTGTTGCTTCACGCACGGGGTGCCTCTTCCCCCGGAAACGATCACAGACACCCGGGGCGCACGGTGCTGACGTGCGACAAGGCGATGCGCGATAGTGGATCACATGCGTCTGCTGCTGATGTCGGACACCCATCTGCCGAAGCGAGCGAAGGTGCTGCCCGAGGAACTGGTGCGGCAGATGGACCGCGCCGACGTGGTCGTCCACGCCGGGGACTGGGTGGACGCCGCGACCCTCGATCTGCTGGAGTCCCGCTCCCGGCGGCTGATCGGTGTCTACGGCAACAACGACGGCCCCGAGCTGCGGGCGCGGCTGCCCGAAGTGGCCCGGGCGGAACTCGGGGGCCTGCGCTTCGGCGTCGTCCACGAGACGGGCGCGGCCCAGGGACGGGAACGCCGCTGCGCCGCGCGCTTCCCCGACCTCGACGTCCTGGTGTTCGGGCACAGCCACATCCCCTGGGACACGACGGCACCGGGCGGGCTGCGGCTGCTGAACCCCGGCTCGCCGACCGACCGGCGCCGTCAGCCGTTCTGCACGTACATGACAGTCGTGGCCGACGGGCGCGAGCTGACCGAGGTGACCCTGCACAACCTGCCGCGCCGCACCGTGTAAGCGCGCCCAGCCCTCACAGCGACCGCCCGGAGGCCGATGAGTTTGCGAGACGGCGCCGGTCACCACCATGACACGCGCCCACGCACGGAAGGAAAGCCCGATGGCAGACCTCATGGTGGACTTCATCATCTCGCTCGACGGTTACGCCTCCGCGGAGGGCTGGCCAGGGTTCTGGGGCATGGAGGGCCCCGAGTACCTGGCCTGGCTGGACAGCGACGAAGAGAAGCGACACGTCAGCCTGATGGGCGCCACCACCTACCGGGTGATGTCCGGTTTCGCCGCCGAGATGCCCGACGACCCCGGCTTCGCCGAGCTGGCCACCATGCCCAAGGTGGTCTTCTCCTCGACCCTGGAAGCCCCCTTGGCCTGGCAGAACACGGAACTCATCCGGGGCGACGCCGTGGAGGCGGTACGCGACCTGAAGAAGAACTCCGACCGGCCCCTGCGCACCCTCGGCAGCCTCACACTGTGCCGGTCACTGATCGCGGCCGGCCTCGTCGACCGCTACCGCGTCGTACTGTTCCCCGTCATCACCGGCGCCACCGGCAGGCAGCGGATCTTCGACGACTACCCCGACATCCGCCTCGACCTCATCGAGAGCCGCACCTTCGACGGCCGCCTCCAACTCCTCGAGTACGCCCCCACCATCCTGGACGGCCCCCCGCCCGCCAAGGGCTAGCCGGAGGTCGGACCCCTGCTGGGCCGGACGTCGTTGTCAGTGGCGTCTGCCAGGATGCCCCGTCCATGGCCAACAACGGATCGCAATCGGGATCCGGACAACCGGAGACGGGGAAGACAATGGGTACATGGGACGTCGGTAGCTTCGACAATGACGCTGCGGCGGATTTCTGCAACGAGCTGGATGACGCCACTGCCGGTGACAGAAAAGGCATCGTTCGGGCCGCCCTCGCGGAAGCGGTCGGCACCGAGGGCTACCTGGAAGCGCCGGAGGCCGAGATCGCCGTGGCAGCAGCCGCCCTCGTCGCGGCACAGTGCCCGGGCGGCGCGCCTGCGGATCCGGCCTATGGCCCGAAAGAGCCGCTTCCCGACCTCACCGCCCTCCGTGACCTCGCTCAGCGCGCCCTCGACCGGGTCGTGACCGAGCCGTCCGAACTGCTGGAGCTGTGGGCGGAGTCGGACGGAGATCCGTGGCGTGCGGGCATTCGCCGCCTGCGGGGCGTGCTCCTGCCGTCGGCCCCCACGGCGGCCCGGGAGAGCACGGCCGCCGAGTAGCGCGCCCGGCGCGCGGGCCCCCGGAAGCGGCCCACAGCACCTGCAAGGCGGCTTGCGGCCAACCACCAGGCCGTTTCGTTTTGTTCAGAGTGGCGCGAGGTGGCTGCTGAACAATCCCCCGGCCGCTGAACTCGTATCGGCGGGCCTCGCTCGCCGCCCGGAGCCAACCGAGCGGTGAGCGTGGCCCCGCGCGAACGAGTGCAGTCAGGTAGGACAACGGGGGGAATACGTGAACACAGGGCAGTACGCCGACCAGGTCACGGAGTTCGACGAGTACGTCCGTACGCACCACGCCGTCCTGCTGCGCAGCGCCCGGCGCCTGGTCGCCGACCCGCTCGACGCCCAGGACCTGCTCCAGACCGCGCTGCTGCGCATGTACCGGCGCTGGGAGCACATCAGCGACAAGCGGCTCGCGGACGCCTACGTGCGCCGCGTCATGTTCAACGCCCGGACCGAGCGGTGGCGGGCGCGGAACCTCCAGGAGATTCCCACCGAGCACCTTCCGGACACCCCGGGCGAGGACCCGGCGGAGCAACTGGACGACCGGGCTCTGCTGCTGGACGTCCTGAAGGTGCTCACGCCCAGGCAGCGCGCGGTCGTCGTACTCCGGTACTGGGAGCAGATGTCGACCCAGGAGACGGCCCTCGCCCTCGGCACCGAGATCGGCACCGTCAAGAGCACCCTGCACCGGGCGCTCGCCCGGCTCCGCAAGGAGTTGGCGGAGACGGGCCGCACGAGCCCGTGACGCTGCCGACATCGCCGACTCTTGACCTCGACCAAACTTGAGGTCTTACGGTCCCCGCATCAGTGATCCGCTCATCGACTCACCGATTCACCGACTCATCGGGGGCACCACCCATGACGGCACAGCACATCTCCGACACCGACACCGACACCGACATCGAGACCGAGACCGACGCCGCCCTCGCCGCCCAACCCGCCGCCTACTGGACCGGAGTGGCCTACGAAGCCCTCATCGCCTTCACCCGCGCCAGGCAGGCCGAACTCGGCTTCACCCAGCCTCAGTTCTGGCTGCTCCGCAACCTCTCCAAGAACGACATCTCACCCGACGGCCACGGCATGACGATCCCGGAACTGGAGCAGGCCATGAGCGGCTACCTCAGGGACGAGGACGACCTCGCGGCCGAGGCGGAGGTGCTGATCGAGCGCGGCTGGCTCACCCGGGACGCCACGGGACACCTGTGGATCACCGAGGCGGGGGACGAGGCCCGCGCCGGCCTCAAGAAGCACGCCCCGGACATCCGCGCCCGTATCCACGAGGGCATCGACGACGCCGACTACGTCACCGCCCTCAAGGTGCTCCGGCGGATGATCCGGAACACCGGCGGCACCCTCACCTAGTCGGGGGGTGATCCGTCGAGCGCCGCGATGCTCGGGGTGTCGTCGTGGAAGTGGCGTCGCAGGTGCCGTTCGACGAAGCGATCGCCCTGGCGCTCCAGGTACGCGCGGCCTTTCTCGGTGCGGCCGACTATCCGGTGGCGCACGAGGTTGGCGGCCAGGACGGGCGGCACGGCCCAGGGGAGCGTGGGCGGCAGGCGCAGGTCACGCATGCCCTGGCGGCCGAGGAACCAGCGCAGCATGCTCAGCAGGCGGGCGCGCGCGTAGGCGCGGCGCACGCGGGCGAAGTGGCGGAAGTGCAGATGGCGTTGGGCTTCGACGAGCGCGCCGGCCAGGGCCGGGCCGGCCGGGCCGCCGTAGCTCTGGGTCAGCAGGAGGTGGTAGTTCAGGCGGTGTTGTTCGGACTCCAGGTCGCAGAGCCAGTCGGCGTCCACGCCCAGGAGATGGCCGACATACTTCCACAGGTGCATGAAGGCCCGGGACTCCGCGCGGCTGACGCGCACGCCGAGGAGGCGGACCCCGAACAGCTGGACGGCGTTGAAGAGGCCCAGGGTGGAGGCGAGGTCGGACTGGTTGACGGGGAGGCCCCAGCGTTCGCTGTCCCACCGGCCGTTGTGCTCGTACTCGTGGTTGACCAGGGCGTGCATGAGACGGACCTGCACCGTCAGGCGGAACCCCTCGCTCGAGCGGCGCAGGGCGCCTGGCGCGGTGACCGTCGTCGCCCACTTCTGCGTCTCGGCGATCCTGCGCAGCGCGGAGTCCCCGAGCAGCCCGCCCGTCTCGACCAGCAGCCGCGGCGGCCCGTCGAACCGGTACGAGCCGATGAGCGCGAGCTGCAACAGCACGTCGGCGGCGTTGCGCCCGAACCTGCGCGCCACCCGCCCGCCCTCGTCGATCAGGTCGAAGTCCACCCAGTCCGGCACCGTCTCGACCGCGGCGAAGAAGTCCCGCAACGCCGTGGGCGGGTCGGGCACGGAGTCGACGCCGTCCACGAGCGCACGCCGGAACTGCCGCATCGTGACCCGGCCGGGGTCCATGGTGCCGGTGCGGCGCAGCGCCCGCGCCAGGGCCGCGCCCGTCTCGTCGCGTGCTGTCAGCCGCGTACCGATCGTGGCGAGGAGCGCTTCGTCGACGGGGCCGCGGCTGACCCGCAGCACCCGCAGTGGCCGCCCCACGCGACGGTTGCGGCGTTCGGTCGCGCGGAAGCGCTGGGGGTACGCGGGTGGGGACGGCGGGGCCACCGGCGGCGGTTGATCGGACGGCGGTTGATCGGGCGGCGGTGACGGGAGCGTGCGCGCGGGAATCGGCTCGGTCGAGGGCTCTCGTGACAGGTGCTCGTGTGCGACCATGAGTCGATGCTGACGGCCTCTCACATTCGCGTTCAACTCGTCTTCTGATGCCCATGTCATCGCCCGGACCGGGCCCCCGTCGCACGCCCCGCACTCGCGTTGTGGCGCGCAGGACCCCGCGTCAGGAGCGGTCGCGGGCGACGGTGCGGCGCATCCTCGAAGCGGGCGAGCGGGTCCTCGCCGAGCACGGGTACGAGGGCGCGTCGACCACCCGCATAGCGACGGCGGCCGGTCTCAGCCCGGGCTCGCTGTACCAGTACTTCCCGCACAAGGACGCGATCGTCTCCGCCGTGCTTGCGCGCTACAGCGACCAGTTGGTGGCCGGGATCACGGCTCGGATGACGGGCCAGTTCGAGCAGCCCGCGCCGGTGATCGTCCGCGCCACCCTCGCCGCCCTGCTCGACGGCCTCGACGTGGAGCCCCCGTTCCTCCGCGCCGCCGTCGAGCACGGCCCCCGCCTGGACGACGGCCGTGCCCTGCGCGTCTTCGAGGACCGCATCGGCGAACTGGTCCTCGCCTACCTCACCACCCGCCGCGAGGAACTCCGCACGGACGTCCCCCTGTCCGAGGCCGCCTGGATACTGGTCCGCACGGTCGAGCACCTCACGGTCCGCTACCTCCTGGACCGCCCGCCGATCCCACGGGACCGCTTCCTGGCCGAGCTGACCCAACTGACGCTGAACTACATCCGTACGGCACCGGCCTGACCAGGCGCCGCGCGCCACTCACCACTCATAGCGCCGAGGGCACGATCCGCGTCAGCGCTGCGGGGAGCGCAGCACCAGCAGCGTGATCTCGCTCGGGGCGAAGACGCGGAACGGCGGGCCCCAGAAACCGGTGCCGCGGCTGGTGTAGAGGAGGGTGCGGGCGCCGTGGCGGGTGAGGCCGGCGAGGGCGGGCTGGTCGAGGCGGACGAGGTGGTGGAAGGGCCAGATCTGGCCGCCGTGGGTGTGGCCCGAGAGCTGGAGATCGACGCCGCCCTCGGCCGCGCGGTCGACGAACTTGGGCTGGTGCGCGAGGAGCAGCACCGGCAGCTCGGGGTCGGCGCCGTGCAGCGCCTCGGCGAGGTCGGCGCGGTGGCCGGCCACGCCGGAGGACTCGGCCGTGACGTCGTCCACGCCCGCGACCACGAGGGTGTCGCCCCCGCGTTCGAGCAGCAGGTGGCGGTTGCGCAGCGGCTCCCAGCCGAGCCGGTCCATCAGGTCGACCCAGCCCTGCGCCTCGCTGTAGTACTCGTGGTTGCCGGTGACGTACACGCGGGCCTTGGTGGCCCGTACGGTGCTGAGCGGGGCGGCCTGCGCGCGGCGGCGTTCGGCCGTGCCGTCCGCGATGTCGCCGGTGTGGCAGACCAGGTCGGCCTCCAGGGCGTTGACCTTCTCGCAGACCCGCGCCGACCAGCGGGCGCGGTCGAGCGGCCCGTAGTGCGTGTCGGTGACGAGGACGACACGGGTGCCGTCCAGTCCGGCGCCCAGGCGCGGAAGGTGGACGTCGAGGCTGCGGACGCGCGGCACCCTGCGCGCCTCGACGTACCCCCAGAGGAGCAGCACGGCGGTCACGCCGAGCACCGCCCAGGTGACGATGCGGGCCCGGTCCTGGCCCTCACCGACACCGGCCGCGAGCAGCGCGAGCCGCAACAGGACCCCGAGGATGACCGACCAGGTGAACAGGATCCAGCTCGCGCCGAGGAGCGTGTCCCCGACGATCGCCGCCCCGTCCCGCTGCCGCCGCCCATGGCCGTGCACCATGGCGAGCGGCATGGCGACCAGCCCGAGGGCGAACAGCGCCGTTCCGGCCAGGGTGATGGGCGTCGGCCAGTGCTGGCCCGCGTACAGGAGGACACCGCACGGCACGCTCCACAGCAGGATCGGGGCGAAGAGAGGCAGGAAGCGCAGCACCTGGCGCAGGGGGCTGTGCCGGGCGGTGGCAGGGTCGGCGGGCTGGGTCTCGCTGGTGTCGGTCACGCTTCCCCTCCTGGAGCAGCCGCGGTCTCGCGCGCACTGTATCCGCCCGTCAGCGAGGCCGACGAGGCGGGGAGTTCACGGACGTACGAGGCGGCGCAGCGCGTACCGTGCGAGCGGTGCGTAGGCCAGGACCACGGGGAGCGGGCCCTCGACCGTCAGTTCCGTCGCCGCGCCCGACACCCCGTGCGGTCGGACCGCGTGCCACAGCCTCATGCGGAACGGCCCCGCCGCCACTCGCCAGCTCCACGTACGGGCCTCGACATCGACGGACGTGATGACGAACGCGACCGCCGGTCCCACCACGGGACGCAGGCGCCCCCGCATCCCGGCGCGCAGCTCGTCGCCGGTCTCCACGGACCGGATCTGCGGCGCCCAGCCCGGCCAGAGCGCGGGGTGCAGATAGCGCTGCCACACCGTGTCCGGGTCCGCCGCGCCACGCGCGCGCAAGGTCAGTTCCACCCCGCCAGCCTGGATGTACGGCTCCGCACGCGCCAGCGGTGCGGTGCCGGGGGAGCGGTGTACGGGCGTCATCGCGCGCGTGCGGGCACGTCCCACGGCAGGACCGGGGTGATTTCGAAGGCCGTGCTCAGATCCGTCATACGTAGTACGCGCAGCACGCCTCCCTCGTCGGTGACCAGACGCAGGCGTCCGCCGACCGCGTCCGTCCGTGTCTGCGCCCGGCACAGGGCGCCCAGGCCCGCGCAGTCGACGAAGGTCACCTCACGCAGGTCGAGGACGATGTCGGGGCAGGGAGCGGTGGTCAGCGCGTCGAGGCACGCCGTGATGCGGGGCACCGTCGCCACATCGATCTCCCCGTGCAGGGCGACCACATGGGTGTCGCCGACGGAGCGCTCGGTGAGGACGGAGGCGGTGCCGCCGTGGGTCAGCGTCATGGCCCAAGCCAACCCTGCGCGGCACCGTCCTTGCAGGGACATCAGGCCCCGATTCCCGTGACGGGCGGGGCCGTTCGGCCCGAGTTCGATCCGGTCCGGCTCCGGAGGTGTGTGCCGCCGGCATGGGGGCACCCGGAGACGGAGCGGGCCGGTGCATCCCCCGTCATCGGGCCCGCTCGTGCCCCGGGAGTGGGCGGCTTCCCAGGTGGAGTCCGGAAGCCGCCCATTCCGCTGTCCGCCGCCAGAGGGCCGGGCTGCGTACCGGCTCAGCCCACGCTCACCGTCCGGGCCTTGCTCGGCACCCCGGCCGAGTCGAGCGCGAACAGCAGGTAGCTGCCCGGGAGCGCCACTCCGGGGTCGGCGGGGACGGTGAGGGTGTAGGACGTCGCACTGTTCCGGGTGAAGGTGAGGGGGACGCGGCGCTGGTCGTTGTCGGTGGAGTGGGTCGCCGCGCCCGCGCGGACCAGGGCGAACGAGGTGACCGCCGAGTCCGTGGTCACCGGGACCGCCGCCCCGTTGTCGAGATGGGCCGGGACGGTGCCCGTGATGGCCGGGCGGGTGCGCTCGGTGCCGTCGGGGTTGAGCAGGTAGGGCGGGGTGAAGACGGCGCCGTCGGCGTGGTTGGTGGCGCAGTCGCCGCACAGGCCGCCGCCTCCGGAGAAGATGCGCCCGTCGGGCAGGAGGTTGGCCACGCTGTGGTAGTTCCGCGGGACCGCCATGCTCGCCATGCGGGTGAACTGCCCTGTCGCCGGGTCCCAGATCTCCGGTGTGAGCGAGGAGGTCGCGTCGCTGAAGGGCACCGGGTAGGACTGGCCGCCGAACACCGCGACCTTGCCGTCCGGCATGACCACGCTGTTGGCGAAGGCGCGGGCGAAGTCCATGTCGCCGGTGCGCGCCGCGTGCGGTTGGCCGCCTCCGGTGAGGTCGACCGTGTAGGCGCGCCGGGTGGCGGTCGTGTTCTCGTAGGCGGTCGCGCCGCCCAGGGTGAGGAGTTTGCCGATGTCGTACGCGACGGCGTTGCCGTTCATGGCGTCGGCGCTGTCGGCGCGCGTCCCGGCGGCGGTGACGGAGCCGTTTCCCTGGGTGGAGATCCAGTTCATCTGCTTGCTGGGACCGAGCTGGAGGACCCGCCCGTTCGAAGTGGCGTGCAGCCATTGGTGGTTGTCGGCGCGGTAGGGGCCGGCGGGGTCGGCGGTCATGGTGCCGGTCACCGGTACGCCGGGCAGTCTGCGCCAGGTGCCGGTGGCCGCCGACCAGACCTCGCCGTCCTTGCCGCCCTGGCCGCCGCTCCAGGAGCCGCCGAGGACGAACGCGTCGCCGTCGGAGAGCAGCGTCATGGCCTGGTAGCCGCGGGCGATGTTCATGTCGGTGGTGGCCGACCAGGTGTCGGTGGCCGGATCGTAGATGCTGGCGCGTTCGGCGTTGCTGCCGCCGGTGACCAGGACCCGGCCGTCCTTCAGGACCGCGATGCCGGGGCAGAACATGTCGTGCCTGGTGTTGTCGACGCGCCGCTGTGTGACGGCCCCGGTGGTGAGGTCCATGATCGCGGTCTGGGTGTAGCCGTTGCTCCCCCCGAAGCGGTCGACCCCGTACGCGGACCAGGCCAGCAGCTTGTTGTTCGGCAGGAGCGCCGTGGCCACGGGGACCAGCGGGAAGCCGGTGATCCGGCTCCAGGAGCCGGCGGTCGCCGGGTTCGCGGGGCCGCTGAGGCGGATCTCCGCCGCCGAGGACCAGGGGCCGCGTCCGCCCGCCTCCGTGGTGGCCGTCAGGCGTACGTAGCGGGCGCTGACGGTGCGGGTGAAGGTGGCGCCCTTGACGGTGTCGTCGTCCTTCCAGGTGCCGCTCGCGACGGGTGTTCCGAAGGTGGTGCCGTCGGTGCTGGTGGTGACGGTGTAGGCGCCGACGCGGCCGTTCGCGCCGGATCTGCGCGGCTGGTAGGTGAGGGCCGAGACGTTCCGCGCGCTCTTCATGTCGATGGTGAGGCTGTGCGGCAAGGGCTGCGCGGTGCCGGAGTAGCGGCTGTGCCACATGGTGTTCGGGTCGCTGTCGAGGACGTTGGCGGCCACGTCCGTCGAGGCGCTCGTCTCCTGGTCGCTCGCCGTCGCGGTCCAGCCCGTACGCGCCAGGTCGACCACGGAGGCGGGGGAGCCGGGGTCGCCGAGGAGGTTGATCTCGGCCGCCGACGTCCAGGGGCCGCGGTTGCCTGCCTCGCTCGTCGCGGTGAGCCGTACGTAGCGGGCGCCTTGCGCGGCGAAGCTCAGGGTCTTGGCGGTGGCGTCGTCGCCCAGGGTGCCGGAGGCGACGGCGGGGCCCCAGCTCGTACCGTCGGCGCTCAGATGGATGGCGTAGGAACCCACCCTGCCGTTGGGGCTGTTCGTGCGCGGCTGGTAGACGAGGGCGGATACGACGGCCGTACGGTGCAGGTCGACCGTGATGGTGTGAGGCAGGGGGGCGGGGGTGCCGCTCCATCTGCTGTGCCAGAGGGTGGCGGTGCTGCCGTCGAGGACGTTGGCGGCGCGCCCGTCCTCGGACGCGGTCTCCTCGTCGCTCGCGGAGACGGTCCAGCCGTCCCTCGGGAGCACGGGTGCGGTGGGTTCCATGGCGTCGGCCGGGACGACCGGCTCGTGGGGCGCCGCCAGGGGATGGCGCGGGTCAGGGGCGCCGCCGGGCCCCGGGGAACCGGCCGCGGTGGCCGGACCGCCTCCGGTCAGCGGCAGCAGGGCGGCGAGGACGGCGGCGAGCGCGAGGGCGATGAGGCCGGTGGATCTGAGCCGGCCGTGCGGGAACGGCTTGAGCGGGCGAGTCGGCATGAAGTCCCCCTGTGGTGCGCGCGAAAGGCGCGCAGATGAGGGCATGACCATGCCGATGGGGTGGTGAGGTGTAAAGGGATTTCCCGCACCTCCCGGGCTGTTCTCACGGCGGACGCCACTGGCGCCACCCCGCCCCGTTCGTCAGGATGGCACCGTGAAAACGATCTCCTTCCCCCAGACCGAACTGCGGGCCTCGAACGTCATCCTGGGCCTGATGCGCATCGCCGACCTCGACGACGAGACCGTCCGCGGGCTGTACCACAGCGCCCGGGAGGCCGGGATCAACACGTTCGACCACGCCGACATCTACGGCCCCTCGCGCCACGCGTGCGAGGAGCGCTTCGGCCAGGCGGTGAAGCTGACCGGCGCGGAGCGCGAGTCGATCGTGATCCAGAGCAAGGTCGGCATCCGGCCCGGCTTCTTCGACTTCTCCAAGGAACACATCGTGCGCACGGTCGAGGAGTCCCTCGCCGCCCTGCGCACCGACTACCTCGACGTCCTCCTGCTGCACCGCCCCGACACCCTCGTCGAGCCGGAGGAGGTGGCCGCCGCCTTCGACGAGCTGCACGCGGCGGGCAAGGTCGTGAACTTCGGCGTCTCCAACCACACGCCGGGACAGATCGAGGTGCTCAAGACGGCGGTCCGCAGGCCGCTGGTCGCCAACCAGGTGCAGCTGAGCATCACCCACTGCCCGATGATCGCCTCCGGGATCGCCGCGAACATGGGCGGACTCGACCAGTCCGTGGACCGCGACAACGGCATCCTCGACTACGCGCGCGTGCACGGCATCACGCTGCAGGCATGGTCGCCGTTCCAGAAGGGCTTCTTCGACGGGGTCTTCCTCGGGGACCGGGAGAACTACGCCGAACTGAACGACGCCCTGGACGAGTTGGCGGAGAAGTACGAGGTGACGCCGACCGGCATCGCCGTCGCGTGGATCACCCGCCACCCGGCGAACATGCAGGTGGTGCTCGGGACCACCAACCCGGGCCGGGTCGCCGAGTCCGCCGCCGGGTCGGACCTGCCGCTCACCCGGGAGGAGTGGTACCGCCTCTTCCGGGCGGCCGGACACGTGCTGCCCTGATGCGGGACGCCCCGTCACGGACGACTCCGTGACGGGGCGCCGGACAGCGCCGGTCAGCCCCGGCGCCGCAACACGATCGCCAGCGGCGTGGCGGTGAACATCGAGGAGTACGTGCCCACCGCCAGGCCGATGAGCAGGGCGAGCGCGAAGTCCGTCAGGGTGTCGCCCCCGAGGACGGCCAACGCCGTGAGGATGAACGCGGCGCCCATGCCGGTGTTGACTGTACGGGGCACGGTCTGCAGCAGCGCCTGATTGGCGACGCGGTCGAAGGGGGACTTCCGGTCACGCCGGGCGAGCTCCCTGACCCGGTCGAAGACGACGACGGAGTCGTTGACCGAGTAGCCGATGACGGTCAGCAGCGCGGCCAGGAAGACACCGTCGATCGGCTTGCCCAGCCAGGCGAAGACACCGACGAGGATCACGGCGTCATGGGCGAGCGCGGCGACCGCCGAGGTCCCGAGGAGCCAGCGGAAGCGGGCGGCGAGGTAGATGAGCTGCGCGCCGAGCGCGACGGCGAGCGCGACGAGGGCGCCGTTGCGCAGCTCCTTGCCGAGACTGGGCCCGATGGCCTCGTCACGCACCTTGTCGGCCCGGTCGGTCAGACCGGTGACGGTGTCGGTGATGGCCGCCGCCTGGGCGTCGCTCAACTGCTGGGTGCGCACGGTGAGGCGGTTCTCGCCCGAGGTCTGCACGACGGCCTGCGGGAACCCCGCGTCGGCGAGTGCCGAGCGGGCCCGGTCCGGGTCGACGGGGGAGGCGGTGGAGTACTCGATGAGGCGGCCGCCGGTGAACTCGACGCCGTAGTCGAGCCCGCGCACGGCGATGCCGGAGGCGGCCAGGACGAGGACGACGCCGGAGACGGCCAGCCAACGCCGCGGGTGGCGCATCAGGTCCGGGTTCGCGCGGCCGATCCGAGCGCGGACGGCGCCGGTGTGGGCGATGCCCGTCAGATGGGGGCGGCGGCGCAGAGCGGGCCGGGCGACGGCGAGGTCGGCGAGGGCGCGGGTGATGACGAGCGCGCTGAGCATGGAGGCCAGGACGCCGATCCCCAGAGTGACACCGAAGCCCCGTACGGGACCGGAGGCGAGGAAGAACAGCAGGCCGGCGGCGATGAGCGTGGTGATGTTGGAGTCGGCGACCGCGCTGAACGCCTTCTTGAAGCCGGTGGTCAGCGACGAGCGTGGCGTGGAGCGGTGACCGGCGAGGTACTCCTCGCGGGCGCGCTCGAAGACCAGCACGTTGGCGTCGACCGCCATGCCGATGGCCAGCACGAAACCGGCGAGGCCGGGCAGGGTGAGGGTGGCGCCGAGCGCCGCGAGGGCGGCGTAGGAGACGAGGCCGTAGCAGGCCAGGGCCACGGTGGCGAGAAGGCCCATGATCCGGTAGACGGCGATGATGAACAGCGAGGTCAGCGCGGTGCCGATGACGGCCGCCCAGGCGCTGGCCCTGATGGCGTCGGCGCCCAGGGTGGGGCCCACGGTCCGCTGCTCGACGGTCTCGACCGGCACGGGCAGCGCGCCGCCGTTGATGAGCAGGGCCAGATCCTTGGCCTCGCGGTCGTCGAACGAGCCGGTGATCTGGGTGGAGCCGCCGGTGATGCCGGTTCGGCAGGCGACGGACGGGTCGACCTGCGGCGAAGAGATGATCTTGTCGTCCAGGGCGATGGCGACCCGGCGGGCCGGGTCCCCGGCCGCGTGGCAGGCGGCCTCACCGGTCAGCCGGGCCCAGCCCGCCTTCCCCGCCCCCTCGAAGTCGACGGTGACGTGCCATCCGGCGCCGCCCTGCTGGTCGAAACGGGCGGCCGCCTCGGCGACATGCTCACCCGTCAGGGACGGCTTTTGCAGACGCAGGAGCTGCCCCGACTCGTCGGCGAGCACCCGCTCGCCCCGCCGCTCGGGCCCAGCCGTCCGGTCCCCGTCAGCGGCGCCGAGCACCTGGTGGAACGAGAGCTGCGCGGTGCGGCCGAGGACCTCCGCCGCCTCACGGGGATCCTGCAGCCCCGGCAGTTCGACGACGATCCGGTCGCTGCCGGAACGGGCGATGGTGGGTTCGGTGACGCCGAGCGCGTCGATACGGCCGCGCAGCACCTCCACGGTGCGGTCCGTCGCGTCCCCGCCGTCGTCGGCACCGTCGGCGGGGCGCGTCTCCAACACGATCTGCGTACCGCCCCGCAGATCGAGTCCGAGGTGGACGGGCACGGTGAGCGCGACGAACAGGGACAGGGCTACGGCGGCGAGGGCGATCAGCCCTCTGATCCGTCGGGATCGGGTCACAGGGGCCTCCGGCGGGCACACCGCGGCCAAGGCAGGGGCCGCGGTCGAGAAGGAAGAAGAGCGGGAGAAGGGGTTCAGGTGCCGGAGGGCGCGGGTGGTGCCCTGACCCCGTGACGGTGTGCCGGCCGGAGGGACGCGGGTGGCTGCACCGCCGCGACCGAGGCCCGCGCGCGGTGGCTCGGGCCGGTCCCCGGGTCGGGGGACGTGCCCGGAGCGGAGAGCGGCGGGGCGTGACGCTCGCCTGTGGCGTCCCGCTGGTTGCGCACGGCCGCGGCGGACCCGGCCGGGTCCGCGGAGTCCGCGAACGTCTCACCGCGCGCCGTCGGGACCGACGCCGCCGCGCCCCACGTACGGGGATGAGCCTCGCCCGGCGCGGACGGGCCGAGCAGCGGGACGAGGACGGCGAGCAGAAGGGTCCACACGAGAGCGGAGCCCGCGCCGCGCGGGCCCCGCGCGGACAGCGCGGAGCGGACCATCCGCCCTCCCCCTTCAGCCGTTCAGCCGTTTTGTCTCGAACGTCCCACCCCGGACCTCAGGCCTCGATCAGGCCGACGCGGATCGCATAACGGGTCAGTTCGAGGCGGTCCCGCAGACCGAGCTTGTGCAGCAGGTTCTCCCGGTGGCGGTGGACGGTCTTGATGCTGATGAAGAGCAGTTCGGCGATCTCCTTGGAGGAGTGGCCCTCCGCCACGAGCTTGAGGACCTCCTCCTCACGCGCGGTCAGCACCTGCTCGGGAGGCTCCTCGCCGTTGCGGACCCGGTCGAGGTAGTTGCGGATGAGCGCGGTGACCGCGCCGGGATACAGGAAGGGCTCGTCGCGCATGGCGGCCCGGCAGGCGGCCACCAGATCGCGGTCGGCCACGGACTTCAGCACGTAGCCGCTGGCACCAGCCTTGAGCGCCTGGAAGAAGTACTGCTCGTTGTCGTGCATCGTCAGCATCAGCACGCGCAAGGACGGCTTCAGCGCCAGCAGTTCACGGGTGGCCTGCAGGCCGGTCATCCGGGGCATGGCGATGTCCATCACGGCCAGGTCCACGTCGTGCGTGCGGGCCACTTCGACGGCCTCCGCGCCGTCCCCGGCCTCGGCGACGACCTCGAGATCGGGCTCCTGGTCGAGGATGAGCCGCACTCCGCGGCGTACCAGCGCGTGGTCGTCGGCGAGGAGGATGCGGATCGTGGGGGTGCGGGGCGCGGAGGTGTGCGACGTGGTCATGACTGCTTCCTGAGACGTGGGCACGGCGGTCCCTGGGGACGTGGGCGCGGCTGGTTGCGACGGCGTGGGCACGGTGGTCGCTGGGGATGTGGGCGCGGCTGGTTGCGACGGGGTGGGCAGGGTGGTCGCTGGGGGCGTGGGCGCGGCTGGTTGCGATGGCGTGGTCATGGTGGTCGCTGGGGGCGTGGGCGCGGCTGGTTGCGATGGCGTGGTCATGGTGGTCGCTGGGGGCGTGGGCGCGGCTGGTCGCGACGGCGTGGGCACGGCAGTCCCCGGGGACGTGGTCACGGCTGTTCCTTGAGGAGGGGCACGGTCAGTCGGACCGTCGTGCCGCCCTGCGGCTGTGAGGTGACGTCCAGGGCGGCCCCGATCAGCAGGGCCCGCTCCCGCATGCCGCGCATGCCCGCTCCCTCCCGGGCGGCCCCGGTGCCGCGGCCGTCGTCGACGACCGCCAGCTCCACCGCGTCCCCGGCCCGGCGCAGGCTGACCTCGACCTGGCCCGCCTCGGCGTGCCGGGCCGCGTTCGTCAGCGCCTCCTGGGCGACGCGGTACAGCACCAGCTCGGTCTGCTCGTCGAGCCCGGGCAGCCCGTTCTCGAAGCGACGCACCACGCGCAGCCCCACGTGGGTGGCGAACTCGCTGGTCAGCGAGGTGAGGGCGCTGACGAGACCGAGATCGTCCAGGACCCCCGGCCGCAGCCGGCGCACCAGCCGCCGCACCTCGTCCAGGCTCTCCCGGGTGATCTCCTGCGCTTGGCGCAGCTCCCCGCGCAGCGGTTCGCCCGCGTCGTCGGCGGCCCGCTTCAGCGCGAGGAGGATCGCGGTCATGCTCTGGCCCACCTCGTCGTGGAGCTCCTGGGCGATCCGGCGCCGCTCCGCCTCCTGCGCGAACAGGGCGCGGGCGCTGCTGGACGCCCGTTCGTGTTCGAGGCGTTCCAGCATGGCGTTGAAGGTGCGGATCAGTTCGGCGGTCTCGCCGCGGCCCCGTTCCGGCAGCCGTTGCCCGGGGTGCAGCAGATCGACGGTCGCCATCAGCCGCGTGAGCCGGTCCAGCGGGGACAGCCCTATCCGCAGCAGAGCCGCGTTGGCGACCAGCATGACGGCGAGACCGCCCACGAGGATGACCGCCTCGGTCAGCACCACCGGCACGGACACGGTCACCGGGGCCCACAGCAGCAGCGCGGTCGCGCTGCCCAGCACGACCGCGTTGAGCGCGAAGATCCGCCAGAACAAGGACACCGGGGTGACGCCTTTCGTAGAGAGACACGGCCTTGTCCCTACTCTCGGTCACCGCACACTGCGCGTGTGCACCGCGTCCACTGGTCTTGACCGGCCTGCCGTCAAGCCTGCCTGCTCACCGCTGCACGGTCGATGGGGTCCAATGCCCATTTCCGCGGCCCGGCCCGACCGCACCGTGATGGGTCCCGGCCCGGCCGCAGATGGGTATCGCGCCCGATGGGTTTCGTACGGGATCGCGGCCATGGTGGAACCACCGTGACCGTGACCGCCTCGCCGACGCGGACGCCCACACCGACCCCGGAGGAAGACCGACCATGTCCCTCGACACGTCCCAGCCCGCCGCCCGCCCCGCGGGGCTGACGCCGCACGAGGCCCGCCAGCGCCTCGCACACGAACGCGCCTCGCGCCTCACCCAGCTCCAGGCGATCGACGAGGCCGGGGCCGGCGAGGGGGAGGGCGTGATGTCCGCGCAGAAGGACGTCATCAAGCGCGTCCTCACCGAGATCGACGCGGCCTTCGCCCGGATCCAGGACGGCACGTACGGCATCTGCCGAAGCTGCGCCAAGCCCGTCCCCGTCGAACGCCTGGAGATCCTGCCCTACACCCCGTTCTGCGTCCCCTGCCAGCGCAAAGCCGTCTGACGTCCGCCCGTCCGCCGTTCTTCTTCCGCCCTGCCCGAGGGGTGACCTGATGACCCAGCAGATCATCGACGACCGCACCACGACCCTGTCGACCGAGGACCTCGCCGCGCTGCGCGCGAACCTGCACGAGCAACGCCTCTTCCGCCAGGAGCAGCTCCAGCAGCTCTCGACCGCCGCCACGTCCCGTGCCGACGCGGCACGGGCCCGTTCGGCGCCCGCCCAGTTGGAGGTGCGCGTCAAGCTCGCCGCCTCCGCGCGGATGGTCCTCGCCGACGTCGAGGCCGCCCTCGTCCGCATGGACCAGGGCCGCTACGGCGTCTGCCACCTGTGCCGCGGGCCCGTCGCCCGCGAACGGCTGATGATCGTGCCGCAGGCCCGCTACTGCGCCCGCTGCCAGCAGGTCAGGGAGGCCGGCCGGTGACGACCGCCCCCGACCCCACGCTCGTACGGCACCGGTCCTGGCCCTGGTGCCGACGGTGCTCCGGCGTCGCCCTCGACCTGGGCAGCGCCCGCACCCGCGCCTGGACGTCCGGGCGGAGCATGATCCTCGACGTGCCCACGGTCACCTTCCCGGGCGACGGCGCGACCTACCCCATCCAGCGCGGCACCATCGTCGACACCCCCGGCACCGCCCGGATGCTCGACAGGCTGCTCCGCCCGCGCCTGCCCCGCCTCGGCCGACCCCTGCTCATCCTGACGACGCCGGTCCTCGGCGGCCCCGCCTACCGGGCCGAGGCCCGCAGCGCGGTCGAGATCCTGCGGCCGCGCACCGTCCTGACCGTCCCCACCGCGCGGGCCGTGGCCGCTGCCGCCGACGCCGATCTCACCGAGCCCCTTCTCGTCGTGGACATCGGCGCCCACCTCACCGAGGTCACACTCCTTGCCGACGGCGCGGTGACCGACGCACGCCGCACTGCCCTCGGCACCAGCGACCTGGACAGCCTCGCCCCGCCCGAGCCCCTCGTCGAGGCGGTCGCCACCATGGTGAGCGGGATGCTGGACGAGGACCACACCTTCCAGACGCGCGACGCCGTCGAGCGGGGCGCGCTGCTCGCCGGCGGGGGCGCTCTGCGGCCCGACATCGCCTGGCACCTCACCGGCCGGCTGCGGGCGCCCGTACGGCTCGTGCCCGCCCCGCACACGGCCGCGGTCCGCGGTGCCGCGAAGCTCCTGCAAGCGGCTCATGCCCACCCGTCCGCCGCCGCACCCGCGCATCACCGTCCGGGCCGGTGAGGGCGCGGCCCCCATACATACGAACACCCACATGCGCGCACGACCCACATGCGGGCACGTACTCACACGAAGGGAGAAACACACAGTGGACCGCGACATACAACCGGCCCACCCTCCTGAAGAACTCCCGAGGGTCCTGCTGTGGCGATGGCGGCGCAACCCCTTGCGCCGCCGCACGGATCTCGCGCAGGCGTGGATCGCCCTCGGCCTGTTCCTGACGGTCCTGGCCGCCACCCCGGCCGCGATGCTGCTGGTCGGTGACACGGTCCAGCGCCGCCTCACCGAAACGGCCCGGCAGCAGACCGCCACCGGGCACGACACCCCTGCCGAACTGGTGCACGACGCTCCCCGGCACCCCGAACCCGGGTCGGACGAGGCGAAGGAAGCCCGCTTCCCGGTCACCGTCCGCTACACCGACCCCCAGGGCGACGTCCGTACGGCGAAGACGGACGTCCAGCCCGCACTCGCCGCGGGCAGCACCGTCCGCGTCTGGGTCGACGCCGAAGGAGACATCACCGACGCGCCCCTCACCGCCGAGCAGATCCGTGACCGAGCCATGGGCCGCGTGGTCGTCACCGCCGTCGCCGTCCCGCTGCTCGCCCTGGCCGTCTACGCGTACGTCGACCGCAGGCTGGAGCGGTACCACCTCGCCCGCTGGGACGCCGCGTGGGCCCGCACCGCCCCCGAGTGGACGACACCCCGCTGAACCGTGGCGCGCGGATCACCCCGACGCGTGCCGGGGGAGCGGTGCCGTGTCCGGCCATGCCCCACGGCCGACCAGGTCCAGGACGAGTGCGGCGATGTTGTACGCGTCGTCCTCGCCGCGATGGTGGCGGCCTTCGAGCGGCAGCCCGGCGATCTGCAGGGCGCGATCCATGCCCGGCCTCTTCCGCAGCCCATGGGCCTCGGTGAAGACGGCCTTGGCGTTCGTGTGCGTGCGCTCGGGCGGGTCGCCGAACGGGTACGCCACTCCGCCGGCCCGGCATTGCCGCAGGAACTGCTTCCGGTCGTAGTCACCCCAACTGGCCCACGGACGCTGCCCGGCGTCGAACTCCGCGCCGAGCATCCGGCACGCCTCGGCGAAGCCGACACCCCGCCCCACCTCCTCCTCCGTCAGCCCGGTCAGTTCGGTGCAGAACGCGCTGACCGACGACCGGACGGCGCGGACCAGGATCCGGTGCCGGGAACGGAGGGCCGCGCCGAGCACCTGAATTACCGTCGGACACCTCGGCGGAGCGGCTCTGTGGTCCGGCTCGTTAGGCCGGGATCAGGAACAGGTGCACCGACTGGTCCTTCGCCCGGAACCGGTCGTTCGCGGCCCCCTTCTTCGCGCGGTCCGACACGATCACCACGTAGTCGGTGGAGACCCAGGACACGCCTTCCGGGGTGCCGTAGAGCTTGCGCCCCTTGGGGCCGGTCGGGAGGCGGTACACGGTGCCCTCGTCGACCCGCCACTTCCGCGTGGAGAGGCGGCCCACCCACAACGCCGACGACGCCTGGGAGAGGACGGCGATCCGGTCGCCCCGCACGGACACGCTGCTGTAGTCCTCGAACGGCAGCGACTTCGGCAGCCGGATCGTCGCGGTGTTGATCCAGCGCTTGCCGCCGCGCCGGAACACCTGGATGCGACCGCCGCCCGGCGTCCGGCCCTTCTTGCCGCCCGCGCACTGGTTGCCCTCGCACAGCGCGAGGAGGTAGCCGTTGCCGGAGCTCTCGACCCACTCCAGGCCCTCCATGCCCTTGTTGGCGGTCGTCAGGTCGAAGTCGAGGGGCGTGGAGCCGAGCGGACGCAGCTTCGCGTCGAACTCCTGCACGCGGGCCCGGAACTTCCTGGGCTTGAACGGTTCGGCCTCGCTCAGCGTGAACAGGTGGTCCTGGTGGGTGTCGTGGGCGATGTCCTCGTAGCCGGGGTTGGTCGTCGCGGCCGCGGACTTCTTCACGGCCGACTTCTTCGCCGCGGACTTCTTCGGGGGCCCGCCCTTCCTGCCCGCGCCGATGACGCCGTTCTCCGGTGCCTTCGGCGACAGCTCGCTGCTGACCCGGATGAGGAACGGGAGGTTGTCGCAGACGATGAGGAAGACACCGTCGCGGTAGACGACCCCGCTCGCCTCCAGCCGGTCGCCCGCGATGTCCCCGATCAGGTCCTTGATCTTGGCCTCTTTGACCAGGCGCAGCTCGCGCGCGGCCTTCTTGGCGGCGGTCGCGGTCATGAGGGCAGTGCCTCCATCGCGGTCGGGAAGAGGGCGCCGGAGGCCCCGTCGGGGTAGGTCTTGCGCAGCTCGGCGAGCTGCTCGCGTGCGCGGTCGTAGCGCATGCGGGTGTAGTGGTAGATCCCGTACGTGTGCTGCGAGCCGCGGCTCAGCTCCCACTGGCGGTACCCGGCGCGGTACACCTCGTCGTTGGTGAACTGCCGCCCCGTGTACGGCTGGCCGTGTGGGCTGACGGACTCGCCGTACGCGGCGGACGCGACGAGCTGCCACAGCCCGTCGGCCCGCCCGGAGCCCTCCGCGCCGAGCAGCGCGGCGACCTTCTCGGGCGCGAACTCCGTGTCGAGGAGGTACTCCAGGTGGTCGAGGTAGTACTGGCAGAAGTCGTGGTGCCGCAGCAGGTTGGTGAGCAGCGGCACGTGGGAGACCTCGTGCGGCGCGTGGGTGATCCGGCAGTAGGAGCGGGTCATCGCGGGCCAGTCGAGCAGGTCCGTGTACTGCCAGGGTGTCGAGAAGAAGTCGATGCCCGAGCTGTTGTCGTAGTCCCAGGGGATGAACGTGAAGTACGGGCGGGACATGAACCCGGCCGCGTCGCCGAGCCGGCCGGAGTTGTAGAGGTAGTAGTTCGACGGCGTCGCGAAGTAGTTGTCCCAGCTGCCCAGGAGGACGTTGGCGCCCGCCCAGCGCAGGAAGGCCGGTACGTTCAGGACTTCCTCGACGGTCTCGCGGAAGGTGTCGGTCGCGAAGCGTTTCTCGTCGCCCGCGAGTCCGACCCCGTTGACGGCCCGGACAAGGGTGGCGAGGTCGTCGTAGGTGTTGGCGGACGCGTCGTCCTCGTTCGTCTTGAGGCGGTACGTGCGGTCGTCCGGCAGGGCGCTCGCGGTGAAGTACTGCCGGCCGCCATCGGTGCCGTCCGTGCCGACGCGGTGCTCCAGCGTCGCGCACCCGACGTCACCGCAGTACGCCTTGTAGAGGTTGCCCTCGGCGTTCTTGCCGAAGTGGTCCTTCAGGAACCTCTTGTCGACCTGTTCGATGACCGAGTACAGCCCCATGTAGCGGTCGTTGATCGAGAACGTGGCATACGTGTGACGGGCCGCGGGTATGCCCGCGCGCTCAAGGAGCCGCCAGGCGACGGCCTCGCGCATCTGCGAGGGGTCGTTGTACATCGCCTTGAGGTTGATCCGCTCCATGCCGAAGAGCCGGTCCTCGCTCTCTCCGACCTCCAGGTCGATCTTCCAGGAGCGCTTGGGCGCACGCGCCGTCATGTTGCCGCTGTTGACCATGGAGAACGACGGCGTGACGAGCAGCGTGTCGTCCGCCGCGGCTCCGCTCCTGGCCAGGGCCAGCCGGGCGCCGGACGGTGCCACCATCACCTCGTCGGCCGTCAGGACGCCGGGCGGCCACCCGGTGACCTTGACCTGATACATGTCCTGAGCGAAGAACTCCGTTTTGTCCTGCGCCGCGTCGAGCAGCTCCCCGACGATCCGCCCGGTCGCGGTGGGCCGGCCGTCCGGACCGAGACATACGAGGCTCTCGTCCGCCGGGGCGCCCGGCGCGCCCCGCTGCTCGGCGATCAGCAGGTCGTACAAGGCGCCGAACTCGGCCTTCGTCCGCAGCGCGGCGTCGACCGGACCGGCCGCCGCGTTGGCGCGCCCCGCGAGGTCCCGGGCCGCGCCGGGCGGCAGAGCGGAGAGCGCGACGCTCCGGTTCTTGAACGCGTCCCGGAACGTGCCCTTGGTCATGGTCCTGTCCACACGGCCTCCTCGGGTGCACCTCCGTCTCTACGCCCGGGGCCTCATGACCGCCAGACCGAGAATCGGCCGGGCGGCACAGGGATCAGCTTCCGGCGTCAGGTGCGGGCACGGTGACCGGCACGGCCATGATCGCGGCCTCCCGGACGCGGCGCCGCGCCTCCTCGAAGAAGTCGGGAGCCGTGCACGCGAACAGGGTCCTGCCGTCCGCGCCGCCGAGCGCACACGCGTACACATTGCTGCCGGGACGGATCTCCTGCGTGAGCGTGCCGCCCTCGACCACCCGCAGCAGCCGCGCCCCGGTCGCGTCCGCGATCCACAGGGCACCCTCGGCGTCCAGGCACGCCCCGTCGGGGCTCACGACGAGCTGAGGCAGCACCCCGGCGAACGCGCGCTCGGTCGGGACGTCCCCGAACCGCGCCCAGACGCGCCGGTTCACGAGGTCCCCGTCCCCGTCGATGTCGAAGGCGGTGATCCGGTTGCCGAACGTCTCGTTGACGAGGAGCGTCCGGTCGGGGGTGATGACCATGCCGTTGGGGAACCACAGGTCGGTCGCGGCCTCGGTGACGGCGCCGTCGGGATCGACGCGGTGGAGGGTGGCGGGGGCGAGCGGTGCGCCGCCCATCAGGTCGAAGCCGAAGCTCCCCACCCAGGCGCGGCCGTCCGCGTCGACCACCATGTCGTTCGCGTACCCGCGCACCCGGCCGCCGAGGTCGGCGTGGACCGTCAGCACACCGCCGGGCTCGCGCCGCAGGATCCTGGCATCGCGCATGGACACGATGAGCAGGCGGCCGTCGGGCAGCCAGCCGAGACCCGACGGCTGCCCGGGCACGACTGCCTCGACACGTACGTCCGTGCCGTCCCCGGCGGCGGAGAACACCCGGTCCTGGTAGAAGTCCGAGAACCACAGGCGGCCGTCACGCCAGCGCGGCGACTCGGTGAAGGCGAATCCTGAGAGCACGGTGGTGGGCTGGGACATACGTCTCCCCTTCGTTCCCTCGGGCCAGGTCGGGCAGGACACCCCGGCCACACATGGGCGTGCGGGACAGTACCCACGGACGCACCCTGGGCAAGTACCACACACGACCGACCCCGTACCTTGAGGACGCAGCGTGCATTCCAGCCCAGAGCTCTCGGCGGAGGCGGAGACGATGGTGGCCCGCGCCAGTGGTCAGGTCCACGCCTATCTGGACGAACTCCTGAGCGACTACCGCCCGCGCCACGCGGCCCTGGGCTCCGCCCTGCGGCAACTCGTCACCCGGGGCAGACCCTCGCCGCACGAGCTCTCGCTGCCGCTCCTCGTGCACGCCGCCCGCACCGGGACCGCCGAACCCGCCGTGCCGGTCGCCGCCGTGCACGCGCTGTGGTGGCGCGCCGCCAACACCTTCGACGACGTGACGGACACGGACTCCTGTCCCCGCATGTACGGGCTGCCGAGCGGCGTCGCCCTGACGGCCGCTCTGGAGTGCGGCTGGGCGCTGCCGCTGCGCGCCCTGTCGGCGCTGGACGCCCCCGCGCGGCTGCGCCGCGGTCTCCGTCGGGACTACCTCGCGGCCTGGACCGCGGCGAGCAACGGCCAACTCGGCGACCTCCTCGGCGAACCGTCCGCCCTGACACCGGACGCGGTCCTCGCCGTGTACCGGGACAAGAGCGGGTCCGTCTACGCGATGGCCTGCACCATGGCCGCCCGCCTCGCCGCCGGGCAGGACGAGAGTCCGGAGGGCCGGGCGGTGATCGAGGGGTGGGGTCGGTTCGGTCATCTTCTCGGCGTGCTGGCGCAGTTCCGCAACGACGAGGACGATCTGCGCGGCGAGGACTGCGAGGACCTGCGCAACAAGACGGCCACGTACCTGCTGGTGCATCTGCTGCACTCCGCCCCGGAGGCCCGCCGCCGCGAGGCGTGTGCCCTGCTGACGCGGTCCCCGGCCTCGGCGGCCGGCCGCCACCGGCTGCGCGCGATGATGCTCGAGCCGACGACCCTGAGCGCCTACCACGCGTACGTGGCCCGGTTGCGCCGGGAGGCCCACGCCCTGCTCGACCGGCTCGCTCCCGCAGGTCCCTTCACCGCCGCGCTGCGGGACCGCGTCGCGGCGGAGACCCGCCACCTGCCGTCACACGTCACCGCGTACGACGACGGTCGCGGGTCCGCGTCGTGATCACGGACGCAGGATCAGGCGGATCGGGTCACCCGTCTTGTTCTCAAGGCGCTCCACCGCCTCGGCGGCGTCGGCCAACGGGAGTTCACCGCTGATCGACGCGGAGAAGTCGAGGCGACCGCCCTGAATCAGCCGCAGCAACTGCGGCAGCGCCACCGGCATGTCGGAGCCGTAGTGGCCGAGGATCTGCTGCTGGAGATAGCTGAACCGGGTGCCGTCCGTGACCGCCAGCGGCTTGTCCGTCAGGCCGACGAGGACCAGCCGGCCCTTGGGCGCGAGCACCGAGAGCGCCTGCTCCCGGACGGCCGGGACACCCGCGAAGTCGAAGGCGGCGGCGAGCCCGGCGCCGCCGGTCACCTCGCCGATCCGTTCCCGCAGCGCGGGGTCGGCCGAGTCGAGCGCGAGGTCCGAGCCGTGGGCGAGGGCGCGCTCGCGGGCGACGGGGCTCGGGTCCACCGCGACGACGGGGCACGCGCCGACGGCCCGCAGCAGTTGGACGGCGTGGACGCCGAGTCCTCCGACACCCCAGACACCGACGGCCTCGGCGGGCTGCACGGCACCGGTGACGGTGATCGCGCCCCAGGGCGTCGAGACGGCGTCGGGGATGATCGCGCCCTGGTCGAAGGGGATGCCGTCCGGCAGTTCGGTGAGCGCGTCCTCGGAGGAGAGCGCGAACTCGGCCCAGCCGCCGTCGTAGTCCACGCCCCGGGTGAAGGTGACGCCGTCGCGGACCTCACCGGCGTACAGCACGACCCGCTGCCCCGGCTTCCAGCGGGTGACGCCCGGCCCCGTCCGCGCGATCGTGCCGGACACCTCGTGGCCGAGGGTGACCGTGTCGCCGCTGAGCAGCAACGGGGTGAGCGTGCCGTCGATCAGGTGGACGTCCGACAGGCAGACGCCCGCGGCCTCCACCGCCACCAGGACCTGGCCGGGACCGGGCACGGGCTTGGCCACTTCCTCGATCCGCAGGGTGCGGCTGGGGATGTGCAGCCGGGCGGCGAGCATCTGCTCCATGACATGTCCTCCTTGACGCGAAGGCGACCCGGAAGCGTGGACCGTGTAACGCAAGTCGCCTTGCGATGAAACGTACGCCCGGCCCCCACGCAAAGCAAGCGGACCTGCTTTACGCTGATGGCATGGCCCCGCCCGACCAGACCGCCCCGCCCCTGCGCCGCAGGGGAGCCCGTATGCGCTCCGCCGTCCTCGCCGCCACCGTGGACGTCCTCGTGGAGCACGGCCTCGCCGGAACCACCGTCGGCGCGGTCGCCCGCGCCGCGGGCGTCCACGAGACCTCCGTCTACCGGCGCTGGGGAACGCGCGAGAACCTCATCCTGGAAGCGCTGACCGAACAGCTCGACGCGGCCATGCCCGTGCCCGACACCGGACGCGTCCACGACGACCTCACCGCCTACTTCGGCACCCTGGCGCGGCTCCTCGCGACGGCGGAGGGCGAAGCGCTGCTCCGGCTGAGCGCGGAGCGCGACGAGACCCTGCCGGACCACCGGCTGCCCTACTGGAGCGAGCGCCTCGAACGCGGCGCCGTCATGGTCCGCCGGGGCATCGCGCGCGGCGAACTCCTCCCCGGCACGGACCCCGGGCTCGTCATCGAGGCCATCAGCGGCGCCCTGTTCACCCGCGCCCTCATCAGCGGCGCCCCTCTCGACGAGGACTTCGCGGCGCGGCTGGTCGCGCTGACGCTCACCGGGGCGACTCCCAGGGCCGCGACGGACCCTGACACTGCCTGACCGGCGGCGGGCCGCCCCTGGCCCCCGCCCGCGCCCGGACGTCAGGCGGCGAGGACCTTCGCGATGAACGCGTCGAGGTTGCCGAGGGCCCGCTCGATGCGCTCCTCCAGGGGCAGCGACTCCTGGTAGCGGCCGCTGCGGAGCCGGGGCCGGCGCTTGCCCCGCAGATAGAGCGAGCAGGCCAGGTCGGCGCAGACGTACAGGCCGACCGTGTTGCCGTCGCGGCCGCGCGGCCCGGCGAGCGGGGCGGCGAGCAGCGAGACGCCCATGGAGGCGTGCCCGGTGAGGCAGATCTGGCACAGGCTGGTCTTCGCGGCGCTGGTGCGTCCGGTCGCGGGGACGCGCAGGGTGATGCCGAGCGGCCCGTCGGCCCCGGGGCGGACGAGATGGGCGCGGAGCGGGGCCCCGGGGTCGACCCAGCCGAGGAAGTCCAGGTCCGGCCAGGGAAGATCGGCGAAGTCGAGCGGCAGCCTCAGGCGGGACGCCTCTCCTTTGGTGCAGTTCACGAAGGAGGAGCGGATCTGTTTCTCGTCGAGCGGTTCCATGCCGACAAATCTACGAAGAACCATTTGGATCATGCATGTGCTTTTTGGGGCGGTGGTGGCGTGCGCCCCGGCGCGGCGCGTCGGACGGAGCCTGCCCGGAGCCCTTCGAACGCCGCCTCCCGGCCGACAGGACCCCGAGCGCCATGAGCGCGAGCGCGCCGGACAGCGCGGCGAAACCGGTCGAGAACGTGGCTGACTGGGCGGCGAGGCCGAGCAGGAGGGAGCCGAGGCCGGTTCCGGCGTCGTAGCCGATGTTCCAGGCGACCGAGGTGGTGTGCCGGTTCTCCGGTCCGGCCTGGTCCAGCGCCTGGACGAGGGTGATGCTCTGCAACCCGCCGTAGGCCGCCCCGAGCAGGACGAGCCCGGTCAGCAGGGCCACGGCGAGGGGCTGCTGGGACCGGACGGCGACGGCGATCAGGGCGAGGCCCGCGCAGGCGGCCACCAGGAGCGCGCAGCTCAGGGGTCGGGGCGGGAAGCGGTCCGCCAGGACGCCGCACCCCCAACGGGCGGCCGCTGCGGTGGCCGTGAACACGAACAGCGCTGTCGCCGCCAGAGCCGCCCGCCCGGCGAACTGGGGCGTGAACGTCAGGACGGCGCCGCCCGCCGAGGTCACGAGGAGCAGCGTGCACAGCGGCAGCCGAATACGGCGCAGAACGGTGGCCGAGGACGCGGCACCGGCGCCGGGCACCCGTTCCGGGTCGGGGGCCGCGGCACGGGCGTCGACCGCTCGGCCCAGCGGGCGCGTGAAGGGCAGCGCCAGGACGGGCAGCGCGCCGCACGCGATGATCGTGGGTGGTGCGAACGCCGCGGTCAGGGCGGGAGCGGCCGGGGTGAGCAGCATCTGGGGGAGGGCGACGGCGAGACCGTACAGACCGATGGCCGCTCCCTGGCGTTCGCGCGGGGCGAGCATCGCGACGGCGGTGGACCCGCACACAGTGACGATGCCGAAGCCGAGACCTCGTAGGCCGGTGGTGACGAGGATCGCCCACAGGCTGTCGCTGACCGCCTGCACCGGCGCGGGCAGCCCGAGGAGCAGGGCGCCGAGGGCCAGGGTGCGGGTCCAACCCAGCGTGCGCAGCGCCGACTTGACGAGCAGCTGGGCCAGGACCGTGGAGGCCATCAGGACGGCGGTGACGAGCCCGGCGCCGAACTCGTCCGCGCCCCCGTGCACGGCCCACTGCGGCGTCACGGGCAGCAACAGGGCGAAGCCCGAGAAGCAGAGCACCACAAGGACCAGGAGGTGCGGTATGCCGGGAGCGGTCAGGACGGACGCCTTCGCGGCTGTCGGCGGGTGAGGGCGTGCTCGGTGCGGAGGGGGCTGGTGTCGCGGATCGTCCGGGGCCATGCCTGCGAATGTAGGCGACGAGGACCGGGGCGCCCCGGGCG
Source organism: Streptomyces sp. NPDC046939 (assembly GCF_040644575.1). NCBI lineage: Bacteria > Bacillati > Actinomycetota > Actinomycetes > Kitasatosporales > Streptomycetaceae > Streptomyces > Streptomyces sp. NPDC046939. Next base: position 17,073 of record NZ_JBEYWV010000007.1, on the reverse strand, counting down.
CGTGAGGTTCTTGGTGGGGCCCGGTCGGCGCCGAAGGTGGTGATGCCCTGATAGGACCGTTTCGTTGCATCTGGCCTGGTAACCCGGTCCGCCGGAACACGGTGGCCGCCGACGACGGGCACCGCCACGACAACGGCGAAACGGAGAGCTTTCGCATGAAGAAGCTGTGGTGGGCGGCCCCGGCCGTCGCGGCCGGGGTGGTGGCCGTGCGCCGATCCCGCTCGGACCAGGCCGGCCGGAACGAGAACCGGGCCGGGGACCGCTGGCTGACCGTGACCGTCAACCGGGCGGCGGCGGACGTGGGCTCGGAGGTGAAACCGCCGCCCCCGCTGGACGATCTCGCCGACCGCATCGACGTACGGATCACGCCCGCGCCCGGCGACCGCGGCACCGAGCTGGCCGCCCGCTTCAAGGAGCCCGTCCCCGCCGCGTCCACCTCGATGCCCGCGCGGCTGGCCGGACAGGACCCGCGCCAGGAGCTGCGACGTGCGCTGCGCGACGCGAAGTCCCTGCTCGAAGCCGGAGAGGTGCTGCGCCCCGACGCGCCGCCCACCAGCCACCCGACGCCGGGCGGCAAGCTGATGGAACTGTTCACCCGCCGCGCGGGCGAGGAGGGAGTGCTGTGAAGGCCCTGTGCTGGGAAGGCGTGAACAAGCTGTCCGTGGAGAACGTCCCGGACCCCGAGCTGCGCAACGACCAGGACATCATCGTCCGGCTGATCGCGGGCACGACATGCGGCTCCGACCTGCACCTCATCGGCGGCTACATCCCGGCGATGCGCGCCGGTGACGTGATCGGCCACGAGTTCGTCGGCGAGGTCGTCGAGACCGGGCCCGGCGTGCGCAGGCACAAGGTGGGCGACCGCGTGGTCGTCAGCTCGTTCGTCGGCTGCGGACGCTGCTGGTACTGCACCCACGACCTGTGGTCCCTGTGCGACAACACCAACACCAACCCCGGGATCGGACAGGCCCTCTTCGGCTACGAGACCGGCGGCATCTTCGGGTACTCGCACGCCATGGGCGGCCTGCGCGGCAGCCACGCCGAGTACGTGCGCGTCCCCTTCGCGGACTACGGCGCGTTCACCATCCCGGAGGGCATCGACGACACCAGCGCCCTGTTCGTCTCCGACTCCGTGCCCACCGGCTGGATGGGCGCCGACCTCGGCGGCGTCAAGCCCGGCGACGTGGTCGCCGTGTGGGGCTGCGGGGCGGTCGGCCAGATGGCGGCCCGGGCAGCGGTCCTGCTCGGCGCCGAACGGGTCATCTCCGTCGACCGCATCCCCGAGCGCCTGGCCATGACCGAGCGGTACACCGGCGCCGAGACCATCGACTACACCGCCACCGACGTCGCGGCCGAGCTGCGCGAACGCACCGGCGGACGCGGCCCCGACGTCTGCATCGAGGCCGTCGGCATGGAGGCCCACAGCGACGGTCCCGGTTACCTCTACGACCAGGCCAAGCAACAGCTCCGCCTGCAGACCGACCGGCCCACCGCCGTACGCCAGGCCATCCACGCCTGCGGCAAGGCGGGCACGGTCTTCGTCCTGGGCGTCTTCGCGGGCGCCGTCGACAAGTTCCCGCTCGGCGCCGTCATCAACAAGGGGCTCACCGTCCGCGGCGCCCAGGTGCACGGCCACCGCTACATCCCGATGCTCCTGGACCGTCTCGCGGCGGGCGACATCTCCACGTCCCACCTCGCCACGCACACCGTCCCCCTCGACGAGGCCCCGAAGGCGTACGACATGTTCAAGCACAAGACGGACGGCTGCGTCCGTACGGTCATCCGCCCGTGACCGGAACACCACTCGGCACCGTCCACGCGCTCGCCCGGCGCACGGCACGGCTGCGGTCCGCCCCCGCACTGCACCCGCACGGCGTGCTGTGCCGGGGCGAGCTGACCGTGCTCGGGACGGCGGGCGACCGCCGCTGGGACGTCCCCTGGCTCGACCGCCCCGCCTCCTACCCGGTGACCGCCCGCTGGTCACGGGCGCTCGGCCTGCCCGCGCCCCTCCCGGACGGCCTGGGCCTCGCCCTGCGCGTCACGGACGCCGGAGGACCGGATCTCCCCCTCGACCTCCTCCTCACCTCCAGCCTGCCGGGCCGCTACGTCCGCCATGTGCCCCTGCCCCGCACCGACGCCCTCTCCGGCCCGTACTCCACCCTCGTCTCCTACCGCACCGGCGCCCGCGACCGCGTCCTGGCGGCCTTCCCCGCGCGCGACGCGCACGGCACGGTCGGCGTCACCCTGCCGTCCCTGCGCCGCGCCCTCGCACAGGCCCCCGTCCGCTTCACCCTGTGCGCCGCCGCCCCGGACGAGCCCTGGACCCCGTTCGCCACCCTGACCCTCGACTCCGCGACCCCGACCCCGCCCCGGACGACCCTCTCCTACGACCCGTACCTCAACCGCCTCCCGCACTTCCACCCCACCCCCCGCCTGAGCGCCCTGCGCGAGGCGGCGTACAGCGGTTCACGCGGCGGCCGCGCCTCGTCCTAGCCTGCACGACCTCCACGGCTGCCTGACGGGAAAATGCGTTTGCGCGCGCCACCGCCCGGGTGATGGCGTGGCCCCATGGTCACTGGTGAGGGAGCGGCAGATGTGCGGCCGTTGACACATGCGTGGGTGAGCCGGTATTTGGATGTGGGTGAACGCATCGTCGGTGCGCACACGTTGCACGGCGGCATCACCGCCGAGATGCGCAGGCTCACGATCGGTCGGCCGGACGGCGGCACCCGTGCCCTGGTGCTGCGGACCCTCGTCGGCGGGGAGTATGCCGAGGACTGGGTGGACAGGGAGGCCGCCGCCCTCGCTTTCCTGCCGGGGACCGGTGTTCCCGCCCCCGAGCTGGTCGCGGCCGATCCGGGCGCGGCGCACTGCGAGTATCCGTCGCTTCTCATGACACATCTGCCGGGCCGTACGGTGTTCGCCGACGAGGGAGTGGAGACACGTGTCGCTCTGATGGCCCGGCAACTCGTGGCCATCCACGCCCTGCGCCCCGCGCAACTCCCCGCGCCCTACGTGGCGTTGACGACCGCCGACAGTGTCGTGACCCCGCCGGGCGCCGACGCACGTACATGGGAAGCGGCGACCGACGTCATCCGCGCGCCCGCCCCGCCCTTCGAAGGCCGCTTCCTGCACCGGGACTTCCAGCCCGGCAACGTACTGTTCGACGTCCCGCCGTCCGGGCCGGCGGACGCCCGGATCACCGGGGTCGTCGACTGGGCGGTGACGTCCTGGGGGCCCGCCGATCTCGACGTGGCGCACTGCGCCGTCACCCTCGCGCTGTTGCACGGCCCGGAGTGGGGCCTGAAGTTCCCCGAGGCGTACGAGCACGCGGGCGGAATCCTGGCGGCATCCGCGAGTGAGCGGCTGTACTGGCTGGTCCGGGACGCGTTGGCCTCCTCGGAGGAGGTGCGGGAGGTGTCGCGGGTCTGGCGGGAGGCCGGGAGACCGGAGCTGACGACACGCGTCGTCGCGGAGCGGCTGGACGCCTATGTCACCGCTCTGCTGGACAGGTGGCGCTGAGCCGGGGCGACCGGTCGCCTCCGCCCGTTCCCCTGGTCGCCGCCGCCTTGGCCCGGCCCCGGTCACCAGCGGAGCAGCACGAGTTCGACGGCAAACCCCGGGCCCATGGCGACGGCGAGAGCGGGCGTGGCGGCCGGCGGGGGAGTGTCCATCAGGGTGTCCAGTACGTGGAGGACGGACACGGACGACAGGTTGCCCCGCTGCGACATGGAGTCCCGGGTGAGGACGGTGGCGTCCGGGGGGAGGGCCAGGGCCCGTTCCACGGCGGCGAGCACCTTCGGGCCGCCGCCGTGGATGATCCAGTTGCCGACCTCGTCGGTGGTCAGGGAGTGCCGGGCGAGGAAGGACCGCACGGCACGGGGGAGGTGTTCCTCGGTGAGTACGGGCACCTCGGCCGCCAGGCGGATGCGGAAGCCGTAGGAGCCGATCTCCCAGCCGAGCGCGTCCGCACTGTCGGGGACCAGGCAGCTCGCGCTGTCGACGAGTTCCGGTCCCCGCCCGCTGTCCGCCCGGTGGGCGCCGACGGCCACGACCGCCGCGGAGCCGTCGCCGAACAGACTGCTGGCGACGATGTTCGCCATGGATCCGTCGTTCGGCTGATAGGCGAGCGTGCAGAGCTCCACCGCCAGCAGGACGGCGATCTGGTCGGGGTGGGCGCAGAGGTAGTCGCGGAGCAGGGCGAGACCCGCGGCCCCTCCGGCGCAGCCGTGCCCGAACAGCGGGACACGCCTGACGTCGGATCGCAGCCCCACCCGGTGTGCCAGCCGGGCTTCGAGGGACGGCACGGCCAGCCCCGTCACGGTGGTACTGATGATCGCGTCGACCTCGGTGGGATCGATCCCGGCGGCGTCCAGGGCCTTGGTCAGCGCCTCTTCGCCCAGGTCCAGGGCGGTGCGCAGCCACACCTGATTCGTCTCGGTGAAGTCGTCGAGAACGGCGAGTTCGACGAGCTTGTCCAGCGGCAGCGCCAGATGACGGGCGGCCACCCCGGCCGTCGCCTCGATCTTCCGCAACATCAGCTTGCCCCTGGCGGAACTCATCAAGGTGGGCGCCAGCGTGGACATGATCTCGTGCTGCGGATAGTGGTACGGCGGGAACGCCGTCCGCAGCGCGGTGATGCGCGGAGCGGGCGAAGGACCTCGCGGCGGCGGCCTGCGCCCCTGCTCGGTGTGCGTGGTGGAGTGCGGCATACGTACCCCCATCGCTTACCCTCCGCTCCTTGTCCGGGCGTGCGGTCCATGGCCGTGCGGCGGGGACACGCGCCCGGGGCGGCCCACCCGCGCAGGATCTCTTTCCTGCGGACGCTCCGGGCCGAGTGACACGGCGGGCTTCTCTACTGCAACGAGTGACGGCGGTGCGCCACTCAGCGCAAGAAGGACGATCTCTTACGGTGACAGTCCTGTGACACGGACGAGGGCAACGGGCGCGGGGGGACGAGTGTCATATGGGGTGAGTACCGACCGACCTACGGCGAGTACCGACCGACACGGGGGAACACCACCATGAACGCATCTGTACGCAAGGGAACGATGGCGCTGGCCGCGATGGCGGCCGTGGCGGGCGCCGTCGCGGCGACGACACCGGCGTCGGCGGCCACCGAGCCGCGCTTCCTCGCACCGTCCGAACTGCCGCCGCACCCGGACTCCGCCTGGTTCGCGGGCCCGGTCACCGCCGGGCAGCCGGACCCGCTGCCGATGTGCGTGGGCGACGCCCTGCCGTCGACGTCCTCGTACCGCGCCTTCCACACCGACTACGACACGGCGGCGCTGCAGGTGACCGTGGTCGAGCGCAGCGACCAGCGCGCCAAGGACTTCGCGGCGCTGCTGCGCCGGCACCTGACCGACTGCCCGCGCGAGCTGGCCGAGGACCCCGACGTGAGCGCCACCGAGAAGTCCTACGGCAAGGTGTCCGTCGGCGACGGCGCCGACGTCTACGGGATCAACACCAGGACCACGTGGGGCGCCACCGACATCAACCTGTTCTCCGTCGGGCGCAAGGGCAACGTCGTCACCGTCGTCCAGTGGGGCCAGATGGGTGGCTTCGCCGACGCGCCGGTCGCCGCCTTCAAGAAGACGACGGTCACCGCGGTGAACAAGCTGAGCTGACGGTCAGCTGTCGGCCCCGGTGCGCGGCGCGATGAGCGCCGCGCACCGGTGCGTTCTGGCTGATATGGACGCGGGGCGGGTCAGGCGCGGTCGTGGAGCGTGACGTGATAGCCGTCGGGATCCGCGAAGGTGAACGTCCGCCCGAAGGGGCCGTCGACCGGCGCGGAGACGATCGTGTGACCGTCGGCGGCCAGCGCGTCGTGCATGGCCTGGACGTCGGTGGCGTGCAGCCAGATCGCGACGCCGGTCCCGGGCCGGGGGACGGAGGCGAGATCGGTGCCGGGGACGATGTCGCGGAGCGCGAACGCGATCGGCTTCGTGTCGAAGACCACGGCGTGCGGCGGTCCCGCCGGTGAGCGGACGAGGCCGAGGTACCGCTCGTAGAACGCCTGCGAGGCGTCGAGGTCACGTACTTGCAGCGAGATGAAGTCGGGGCCGGTCGCGGGCATGATGCTGCTCCTTCTTTACGTGTCAGTTTACTGACACGAGGCAAGGTATGTCAGAATCCTGACATGAGTCAACGCGGTGCCGGCATCGACCTGGACACGTCCCTGGGCTACCTGCTGAAAGAGGCTTCGAGCGCCTTGCGCACAGCCATGGAGGAGGTGCTGCGGCCGCTCGGGATGAGCGTGACGCACTACTCCTGCCTGGAGCTGTTGGCACAACGGCCGGGCCTGTCCAACTCCGAGCTCGCGCGCGGCGCGTTCGTGACACGGCAGACGATGAACGTCCTGCTCCAGAACCTCGAACGGGACGGCTACGTGACCCGGCCCGAGGCGCCGCCCGTGGGCAAGGCGCTCCCCGCGCGGCTCACCCCGCGCGGCCGGCGGAGCCTGGAGAAGGCGACCGTGGCGGTGCGGTCCGTCGAGGAGAGAATGCTGACGGGCATGACCGAGGCCGAACAGGCCGTGGCGCTCCGCACCCTGCGCAGCATGATCCGTTCCTTGCGCGGGGATGACGCCAGGGCGCAACGGTAGGAAGCAGAAGGAGCAGGCGCATGCGGAACGAACCCCCGACGCGCGCACCCGGCCCGGTCCCGACCCCGGTCGTCCTCGCCGTCGACGACCTCAGAGCCCTGCCCCACGCGACACAGCTCGCCCGCACGAGCCGCGAGGGAGTCCGCCTCTTCCAAGCACACCGCGACGTCCCCATCGCCGAACTGTGGCTCGACCACGACCTCGGCGGGGACGAGAGCATCATGCCCGTGGTGACCCTCCTGGAGGAGGGCTCACTGACCCACTGGGGCTACCGCGTCCGCCGGGCCACGGCCACGTAGAGCGATGCGAGCCGGGGCTGCCGGATGCCCGCAGCTCGGCGCAGATCAGCAACCATCCGCTCTGCCACGTCACCGATGCCCAGCGACGGCACGGCCTCACCCGGGGTCGTCCTACACGCGCGGGACTTGCCTTGGACCGCACTCCAACTCGTAGCTTCGACGGCATGACTGCAACCGCTCAACAGCCGCTCGGCACGCCCTTCTCCGCCGCCACCACCGCCGAGGACGTCGTCGCCGGCCATGACCTCTCCGGAAAGACCGCCGTTGTCACCGGGGGCTACTCCGGGCTCGGCCTGGAGACGACCCGGGCCCTGACGGCCGCGGGTGCCCGGGTGATCGTGCCCGCCCGCCGCCCGGACGTCGCCCGCGCCGCGCTGCGCGACGTCGAGGACTGCGAGGTCGTCCCCATGGACCTGACCGACCTCGACAGTGTCCGCTCGGCCGCCGCGCACATGAAGGACGCCCTCGGCCGCATCGACCTCCTGATGGCCGTCGCCGGAGTCATGGCCGTCCCGGAGTGGCGCATCGGGCCGAACTGGGAAAGTCAGCTCGTCGCCAACCACTTCGGTCACTTCACCCTCACCTGCGAGCTCTACCCGCTGTTGGCCGCAGCGGGCGGCGCACGCGTCGTCGTCAACAGCTCCGCCGGACACACGCTGACCGCCATGCGATGGCACGACCCGCACTTCCGCACGGGTTACGACAAGTGGCTGGCCTACGGCCAGTCCAAGACCGCCAACGCGCTGTTCAGCGTGCACCTCGACACCCTCGGGCAGGACGACGGAGTCCGTGCCTTCGCCCTCCACCCCGGCAAGATCATCACCGGGCTCCAGCGGGAGATGACAGCCCAGGAACAGATCGACCGAGGCTGGGTGGACGAGCGCGGCAACGTCATCGGCGCGGACTTCAAGACCGCCTCCCAGGGAGCCGCCACCGGTCTGTGGGCCGCCACGTCCACGCTGCTCGAAGGGCGCGGCGGTCTCTACCTCGAGGACTGCGATGTCGCCCGCCTCTCGTCGCACGACACCCCCATGGACGACGGAGGCGTCCGCGCGTACGCCGTCGATCCCGAGGAGGCGGCGCGCCTGTGGGACGTGTCCCTGGCCGCGACCGGCGCCGCACCGATCGCCGCAAGCCGGAAGTGACACGAGGCACGCCTATACAGTTCCGGCGTTTCTCTGTAAAAAACTGTCGTCGGCCTGGGCCTTGATGACTTCACAGGGCGTCGGTCAAAGTCGGGGCGTGGCGAACACCCCCCAACTTTCGCCGCCAGGCAAGCGGCCCCTTTCTTTTGGCGTGTGGGCTTGCCTGCTACTGGAAGGAATCAGTGTGCGCATTTCGCGTAAGTATGCCCTCGTGGCCACCGCCGGTGTTCTTCTCTCAGTCTCCGCAGTGAGCGGGGCGCAGGCGCAGGACAGCGATGCTTCTCCGCGTTATCAGCCCGCGATGGTGCGGGCGCTCGCCGACTCGCTCGGGGTCAGTGAGGAATCCGCCGTACGGCGTCTGGACGCGCAGGCGGCGCAGCAGGACAGACTGGCCGGACTGGCCAAGGGCGGAATATCCACCGACGGCGCTTTCTTCACCTCTGCCGGGAAATTGACGGTGAATGCGCACAACGCCGCAGAGGCGAAGAAGGTGGAAAAGGCGGGCCTTGACGCGCGTGTTCCCGAGCGCGGTCAGGCCGAACTGGACGCGATCAAGGCGAAGCTCGACGCGGTCGCGACGAAGCGGGTGCCGAGCGGTGTGACCTCGTGGGGCGTCGACCTCGCGTCGGACACCGTGACGGTCAAGGTCGACAACGGCAGCGGGGCCGCCGCCAAGGCGTTCCTCGCCCAGGCCGGGAAGTTCGGCTCCGCGGTCAAGGTCGTCCGCGCGCAGGAGGAACTCGTCCCGCAGGCGGTGATCTACCCGGGCAGCCGGATGACGTTCAACGGGTACATCTGTTCCGTCGGCTACGGCGCCCACGACAGGAACGGCAAGCAGTACCTGGTCACCGCCGGTCACTGCGTGGAGGACCTGCCCGTCCTTTCGTACGACAACGTGCGCTTCGCCAAGGCCACCCACACGCGGTTCGCGCTGGGCTCCCGCAGTGTGGACATGGGCGTCGCCGCCATCGACGCGGGCAACTCCATCGCCACCAGCGTGGGCACGTGGGGCAACAGCAGCCCGGTCGCCGTCCGGGGCAGCCAGCGCGCCGCCTCGGGGGCGGCGCTCTGCAAGTCCGGCCAGACGACCGGCTGGACCTGCGGCAAGGTCAGCTCCTACAACGTCAGCGTGACGTACACCGACCAGAACGGCGGCCCCGACACCGTCGTCACCGGCCTCGGCAGCTCCACGGTCTGCACCGAGGGCGGGGACAGCGGAGGCGCCTACATCTCCGGCAACCAGGCCCAGGGCATGACCTCCGGCGGCCCCACGGGGCAGTCCTGCACCGGCGGTGTGAACTCGCGCGGCTCCTCCTACTTCCAGCCGCTCGACGACGCGCTCAGCTACTACGGCCTGACGCTGAACACCAACTGATTCCGGCCCCCCACACAGGGACCGTTCACCGACCGGGGTGGGCGGTCCCTCCGGCATGTGGAACGGCCATGCCTCATGATTCAGGGTTCCCGTAGAAAAGAAGCCATGCCGAGCGATGTGAGCCACGTACACAGTGGGCCGGAGAGCGACTTCGCCGTGACCCTCCGGGACGCGCTGCGCCGACGCGGGCTGCCCCTGGAGCGGATATGCGGCCGCTTGCAGGAGCAGGGGATCACCGTGAGTGTGGCCACGCTCAGCCATTGGCAGCGCGGACGCAGCCAGCCCGAGCGCCTGAAGTCGCTGCGGGCCGTCGACGCCCTGGAGCCGCTGCTCGGCCTCCGGCCCGGCACCTTGCGGTCGCTGCTGGGACCGCACCGGCCCCGGGGCCGCACCCTGCCCCTCGACCCGGCCGCCGCCCGCGGCGTCTACGGTGAGCAGTCGGACGTCGAGCAGGCACTCGGTGACGCCTTCGCGCACTTCAACATGGACACGCAGCTCCTCATGAGCCACGAGACGGTCACCCTGGACGCGCGGCGCTCCATCCGGGAGACCGCCGTGACCAGTGTCGTGCGGGCCGTCACGGACGGGGCCCGGCACGTCACCGTCGTGCACTTCCTCGACGCGCTCCCGGCCGACGACGTGGACATCGCCGTCCGCAACGGGGAGATGACCGGCCGGAAGATCCTGCCGGACCTGCGCAGTGTCGTGGCTGACATCTCCTTCGGCCGGCCGCTGGCCCGCAATGAGACGGCGGTCGTCGAGTACACCCTGAGGACCGGCCCCACCTCCGCCGTCTCACGCTCCCACGAACGCCGCATCCGGGACCCGCTCAGAACCTACTTCCTGCATGTGCGGTTCCACCCGCTGGCGCTTCCGGCGCGCTGCCACTACTCGTACCGCGAGCGACTCGGCGTCGAACCGCGCCGGCGCCACCGGGTGGAACTGGACGCCTCCCACTCCGCCCACCTGATCCCCGCCAAGTGCCCGCCCGGGGTGTACGGGCTCGAATGGGAGTGGGAGTGAGCCGGGGAAGCGCGTCCGTCAGAAACCGGTCATGGTGATCTTGCCGATGGCCTTGCCGGACTCCAGGATCCGGTGCGCCTCGCGCAGGTGTTCGGCGTTGACGGTGCCGAGGTCGGTGGTGGCGGTGGTGGTGAGGATCCCGGCGTCGGTGAGCCGGGCGACCTGGTCGAGGATGCGGCCCTGTTCTGCCTGGTCGGCGGTCTGGTGCAGGGAGCGGGTGAACATGAACTCCCAGTGGAAGGCGATGCTCTTGGACTTCAGCAGGCCGATCTCGACGGAACCGAAGTCGTCGATGGCCACGATCTGCCCGAAGGGCTTGACGAGGTCGGCGTAGGCGGGGAGGTTGCTGTCGGTCGCGGTGGTGCCGAAGACGAAGTCGATGCCGTCCGGGGCCACCTCGCGCACCTGCGGGGCGAGCGGCTTGCGGTGGTCCACGAGGTGCGCGGCGCCCATGCGCCGGGCGAACTCGACGGTCTCCGGACGGGACGCCGTGCCGATGACCGTGAGGCTGGTCAGGGCGCGGGCCAGTTGGGAGACCATGGCGCCGACGCCGCCCGCGGCGGCGGTGACGAGCAGCGTGCCCGACTGCTGGAGCGCGCCGGTGTGCAGGCCGAGGTGTTCGAAGAGACCTTCCCAGGCGGTGAGCGAGGTCAGGGGCAGGGCCGCCGCCTCCGCGAAGGAGAGGGAGGCGGGCTTGTGGCCGACGAGGCGCTCGTCCACGGCGTGGTAGCGGGAGTTGGCGCCGGGCCGGTCGAGGGCACCGGCGTAGAAGACCTCGTCGCCCACCTGGAACGAGGTGACCTCGTCGCCGACGGCGACGACGGTGCCCGCCGCGTCCCAGCCGAGCACCTTGGGCTCGCCGCCCGGGTCGTTGTTCTGGCGGACCTTGTAGTCGACCGGGTTGACCGCGACGGCCTCGACCTGGACCAGCAGGTCGCGCCGTCCTGGCTGCGGCACCGGCAGGGTCACGTCCACCAGACTCTCCGCGTCGTCCACGGGCAGGCTCTTGCGGTACGCGACGGCGGGCATGGTCTGCGGGATCCGGCTCATGACTGTTCCTCCTGGTCGTTACGGGCGGCTGTCCGCCGTGGCCGTAACGTAACTCCGGGGAGGTAGTAACCTGCAAGGACCGTTACTTCCCTCGGGGAAGTATGAAGATCCGGCGAGTGGCACACACAGGAGAAGAGACAGCGGCATGGCGAAGCTCTGCGCGACCGAGCAGCACGACCACCACGACGTGTACGCCGCCCAGTGCCCCTGCCGCGACGTGCTCGACCTCCTCGCCAACAAGTGGTCGGCGCTGGCCATCGGCGCCATGGAGGAGGGGCCGCAACGCTTCGGCGCCCTGCAGAAGCGGCTTGAGGGCATCAGCCCCAAGGTTCTCACGGCCACGCTGCGGCGACTTGAGGAGCGCGGCTTCGTGGAGAGGACCGTCTACCCGGCTGTGCCCCTGCACGTCGAGTACGAACTGACCCCGCTCGGCCGCAGCGTGGCGCAGCCCCTGGCCCAGTTGCGGACCTGGGTGGAGGACCACATGGACGAAATATCCTGAGCACCCCTGGTGCGCGTCGCGCGGTCAGGCCCGGCGGGCGCGCGACGCGAGGCGGTCGGCGAACGCGGTGACGAGGCCGCGCAGTTCATCGGGGCGCTCGATGACGAACGGCCGGTCGAGCGAGGCGATAAGCGGCGGCAGCCAGTCGAGCCGCTCCGCCCGCAACTCGACGCGCAGCCAGCGCTCGGCCGCCGGATCCCGGTCCGCCGCGGGATCCTCCTCCTCCAGGCTCGCGAGGGCGACGGGCAGACGAGCCCGGATCTGCTCGACGGTCCCGTGGATCCGCACCGTCACCTCATGCCGGTACGCGGCCGTGGCGAACCCGGACAGCACGCGCTGCGCCGGATCGGCATCGTCGGGGGCCTCGAACGAGCCGGGCAGGGTCCGCGCGTCCGCGACGCGGTCGAGCCGGAAGGTGCGGTCCTCACCGATCCCGGGGTCCCGGCCCGTGACGTACCACCGGCCTCCGTGCGCGACGATCCCGTACGCGTGGAGCGTGCGCTCGCCGCTCCGCCCGCCGCGGTCGGTGTAGCGGATCGCGAGCGGCCGGCGGTGGCGCACCGCGTCGGCGACCGCGAGCAGGACCCCGGTGTCGGGGGCGTCGAACGCGCCGGGCCGCTCCGTGAAGGCGAGGGAGTCCAGGAGGCTGTCGAGACGGCGTGCGAGGTGCCTCGGCAGCACGCGCCGGATCTTCGCCGACGCCGTCTCGTTCGCCGTGAGCTGCGCCGACGACAGCCCGGTCCGGCCGCCGGCGACCAGGCCGAGCAGCACGGCCAGCGCCTCGTCGTCGCTGAGCATGAGCGGGGGCAGGCGGTACCCGGGAGCGAGCCGGTAGCCGCCGTAGCGGCCGCGCACCGACTCCACCGGCACGTCCAGGTCGATGAGCTGTTGCACGTACCGCCGTACGGTGCGCCCTTCGACACCGAGCCGGTCGGCCAGTTCGGCCACCGTCCTCGTGCCGCCCGACTGCAACAGCTCCAGGAGGGTCAGCACGCGGGCGGTGGGTCGGGTCATGGGCGCAAACCTATCGCTCATACAGGACCGGTTCTGTCCCCTATCCCTCCTAGTCTCCGCAGTGCACCTCATCAGCACGGCCAAGGAGATCCCCATGAAGTTCGTCTCGATCCGCGTCATCACCGGCGACGTCGCGCGCCTCGTCGCCTTCTACGAACGGGCCACGGGGGCGCGAGCGGAGTGGGCCACGGACGACTTCGCCGAACTCCGGACGGCGGGCGCGACGCTCGCCGTCGCGAGCACCAGGACCGTGCCGCTGTTCGCCCCGGACTCCGCGCGCCCGGCGGACAACCACAGCGTGATCACCGAGTTCCTCGTCGACGACGTGGACCGCGTCCACCAGGACCTGAGCGGCTTCGTCACCGACTTCGTCGCCGGGCCCACCACGATGCCGTGGGGCAACCGGTCCCTGCTGCTCCGTGACCCGGACGGCAACCTGGTCAACTTCTTCACCCCTGTCACGGAGGCGGCCCGCGCGAAATTCGGCCGCTGAGGATTGTCGCAAGTTTCAATGAGATACGCGGGGCCGGTCGAGTCGACCGGCCCCGCGAGCGCGTCGGTCTGTCACCTTTGACGCCGGTTCAGCCAGTCGCTTCCGGTGCTCGGGCGGGCGAAAGTTTCGAGGTTCGACGCGATGTGTGCGCGAGGTATTGACGTCGCTCACCGACTCCTCAATGATCCGCGTGCACGGCAGGTCGACCCTTGTTCGACATGACGAACGGACGGTGAGTGTGCCGCGATGGCAGGTATGTCATGCCCGCCTCAATCGGGGCACGGCCGCGCGCACCGTCCGCCGTCATCCACCCCTCACTCAAGGAGCACGAGGTTTCCATGCGCAGACGACAATCCAGCCGTACGCACACCTCCGCCGCCCTCACGGCGGCCGCCGGGATCCTGACCCTGATGGCGGCGATGCTCGTCACCGGCGGTCCGGCTCAGGCGGCCGGCAGCGGAGCCTTACGCGGGGCCGGGTCCGGCCGGTGTCTCGACGTGCCGGACAGCAGCCGGACCGACGGCACGTCGCTGCAGGTCTGGGACTGCTCGGGCCAGGCCAACCAGCAGTGGACGCTGACGGACAGCGGCGAACTGAGGGTGCTCGGCGACAAGTGCCTGGACGTCCCGGGCCACGCCACCACGGCCGGCACCCGCGTGCAGACCTGGGGCTGCAGCGGCGGTACGAACCAGCGGTGGCGGGTGAACTCCGACGGCACGATCGTCGGCGTGGAGTCCGGGCTGTGCCTGGACGTCACGAACGCCGCCACGGCCAACGGCACACCGGTGGGGCTGTGGACGTGCAACGGCGGCAGCAACCAGAAGTGGAGCGGTCTGTCCGGGACGACCCCGCCCGACAACACATGTGCCCTGCCCTCCACCTACCGGTGGTCGTCGACAGGTGTGCTGGCGCAGCCGTCGAACGGCTGGCTCGCGCTGAAGGACTTCACCAACGTCGTCTACAACGGCAAGCACCTGGTCTACGGGTCGAGTGTGTCGGGGTCGGGCTCGTACGGCTCGATGGCGTTCGGTCCGTTCACCAACTGGTCGGACATGGCCTCGGCCGGGCAGACCGGGATGGGGCAGGCAGCCGTGGCGCCCACGCTGTTCTACTTCGCGCCCAAGAACATCTGGGTCCTCGCCTACCAGTGGGGCGCGTGGCCGTTCATCTACCGCACGTCGAGCGACCCCACCAACCCCAACGGCTGGTCCGCGCCGCAGCCGCTGTTCACCGGCAGCATCTCCGGATCGAGCACCGGGCCCATCGACCAGACCCTGATCGGTGACGGGCAGAACATGTATCTGTTCTTCGCCGGTGACAACGGCAAGATCTACCGGGCGAGCATGCCGATCGGCAACTTCCCGGGCAACTTCGGCTCGTCGTACACGACGGTCATGAGCGACACGACGAACAACCTCTTCGAGGGCGTGCAGGTCTACAAGGTACAGGGCAAGAGCCAGTACCTGATGATCGTCGAGGCGATGGGCGCGAACGGGCGCTACTTCCGCTCGTTCACGGCCTCCAGCCTGAACGGTTCATGGACCCCCCAGGCCGCCAGTGAGAGCAACCCGTTCGCGGGCAAGGCCAACAGTGGTGCCACCTGGACCAACGACATCAGCCACGGTGACCTGGTCCGCAACAACCCCGACCAGACCATGACCATCGACCCCTGCAACCTGCAGTTCCTCTACCAGGGCAAGTCCCCGTCGGCGGGCGGCAGCTACGACAAGCTGCCGTGGCGTCCGGGTGTGCTCACTCTGCAACGCTGATCCGGGAACCCGGCCGCCCGTCGGCCGGGTTCTCCCGCTGTCATCGGGAGGTCGCGCCGCCCCGCCGGACCTACGCGTTCGGCAGGGCGGCCCGGCCGCGGTCCTTCACCGACCGCTCGATGGCGTACGCGGTCTCGGTGAACGCCTCGGCCTGCTCCGGCGTCAGATCGCGGACCGAGATCTCCTCCAGGCTGCGCCACATCTCCGCGATGGGCTCCCGCATCGCGCGGCCCTTCTCCGTGAGGTGGACGATCATCACCCGCCGGTCGTGCGCGGCCGGCTCACGCGCGAGCAGCCCGGCCTCCTGCATGCGGCGCAGGGACTTCGAGACCGTGGAGTGGTCCAGGCCCACACTGTCCAGGAGTTCGGACTGGGTCTGGCCGTCGCGGTCGAAGAGCTGCATGAGGAGCAGCTCCTGCCCCGGGTGCAGGTTCATCTCGCGGAGCATCGCGGAGGCGTGGGCGCGATGGGCACGGGCGAGCTGGAAGATGGCGTAGCTGAGGCGGCCGTCGCGCGCCGTGCCGGGGAGCCGGGACGCCGGGTCTGTCATCGTGCTCCTTCCGCGCCCGGGAGGGCGGGGTAGTCGGTGTAGCCGCTCGCACCGCCCCCGTAGAAGGTGGCCGGATCGGGGTCGTTCAGCGGCGCCCCCGAGCGTATCCGGTCGACCAGGTCGGGGTTGGCCAGGGCGGACGCGCCAACGGTGACGACATCGGCCAGGCCCTCCGCGACGTCCGCGGCCCGTGCGCCGAGGTCGGCACCGGCGCGGTTGAGGAGCAGCGTGCCTGGCCACAGCGACCGCAAGGTGCGCAGCAACTCCTCGTCACCGATGTGCATGAGGTGCAGGTAGGCCAGGTCGAGCGGGGCGAGGGCGCGTACCAGCGCCGGGTACAGCTCGTGGACGTCGTCCTCGCGGATGTCGTTGTACGGGTTGCCGGGGGACAGGCGGATGCCGGTGCGGTCGGCGCCGATCTCGTCGGCGACCGCCGTGGCCACGTCGACGGCGAAGCGGATGCGGTTCTCCACGGAGCCGCCGTAGCGGTCGGTGCGTTCGTTGGCGTTGCCGGACAGGAACTGGTGGACGAGGTAGCCGTTGGCGCCGTGGATCTCCACGCCGTCCGCGCCCGCCTCGACGGCGTACGCGGCGGCGCGGCGGAAGTCGTCGACGGTGGCGCCGACTTCGTCGGTGGACAGTGCGCGGGGCACCGGCATCTCCCGCGGTCCGTCGGCGGTGAACATGACTCCGGCGGGCCGGACCGCGGAGGGCGCCACCGGCTGCCGTCCGTGCGCGGTGTTGTCCGGGTGGGCTATCCGCCCGGTGTGCATCAACTGGACGACGATCCGGCCGCCGGCGGCGTGCACGGCGTCCGTCACCTTGCGCCATCCCGCCACCTGCCCGGGGGAGTGGATGCCGGGTGTGAGCAGGTATCCCTGCCCGTCGGGGGAGGGCTGGGTGCCCTCGGTGACGATCAGTGCCAGCGAGGCGCGCTGGGCGTAGTACTCGGCGTTCAGCTCGGTCGGCACGCCCTCCGGGGTGGACCGGTTGCGGGTCATCGGTGCCATGGCGAGCCGGTGCGGCAACTCGATGCTCCCGGCGCGGGCGGGCTGCCACAGGGCGTTCAGGTCGACGGCGATGTCGTCGGCGGGCATGGGTTCTCCTCTGTAGGACGTATGGGGACGGGGTACGGGACGGCGGCGGTGCGGGGCGCTCAGTCGACGGTGAGGACGAGCTTGCCGCGGCTGTGTCCGGCGTCGCTGGCCTGTTGGGCTGTGGCGGCGTGGGTGAGGGGGTGGGTGGCGCC